>JBBIVY010000093.1:0-15882 GCA_037439485.1 Planctomycetota bacterium
GGCATCCGGGTCTCCAGATTGACAAAGTGCTTCAGGGCCAAGTAGCGTTGTAGTGCTAAGATGGTCGCGGGAAGACCCTCTTACGGCCACATGGCCCTTGCCACGCTCATGCGTGCGCAGTTGGCACGGATTGTGTGGACCACGAATTTCGACTCGCTCATCGCCGATGCCTGTGCCAAGGTCTATGACTCCACCGGCGCATTGACCGTTGTCGCCCTTGATGCGCCGGACATTGCGACACAGGTCATCACAGAAGGCCGGTGGCCGGTTGAAATCAAGCTGCATGGGGACTTTCGCTCTCGGCGCCTGAAAAACACCAACGATGAGTTGCAGCACCAGGACGCACGCTTGAGGAACGTTCTGGTAGATTCGTGCAAACGCTTCGGACTTGTTGTCGTCGGCTACAGTGGCCGTGACGACTCCATCATGAGCGCGCTCGACGAAGCCCTGAAGAGCGACGGGGCTTTTCCGGCTGGGCTGTTCTGGCTTCACCGCGGTGAAGATCCGCCAATGCCTCGTGTAGTTCAACTACTCACGCGGGCGGCTGAGAGAGGTGCGGAGGCCGCATTGGTATTGGTCGAGAACTTCGATGAGGCCCTCCGGGACTTAATGCGTCCTATGAGCGGCATCGACACCCGGATCCTCGATAGCTTTGCATCGGAACGGAACCGTTGGAGCAGCGCGCCACCTCCAAGCGGCAGGAAAGGTTGGCCGGTGGTGCGCCTCAACGCGCTGCATTTGGTTCACACGCCGGGGGTGTGCCGCCGCGTGGTCTGCAACATCGGGGGATATTCGGAAATTCGAGAAGCCATCCAGCAGGCTGGCGTCGAGGTGCTCGGTGCCCGTACCGGCTCGGGTGTTTTGTGCTACGGAACTGACGCCGACGTTCGCTCTGCCTTTGGGGCGCACGGGATAACAGATTTCGATTTGCACACGATTGACCCACGACGCCTTCGGCGCGAATGCGGGGAGCGCGGTCTTTTGCGCGACGCGTTGACACGCGCAATCATGCGCCAGCGCGGGCTGAACGGCGTCCACAGACGAACCTCGAACCTGCTTGCGCCTACCAACCCGCAAGATGCGTCGTGGGCTCCGCTAAGCGCGTTGGTGGGCACCCTCAGTGGCGCGGTTGCCGACCATGACGGACTGCGCTGGAAGGAAGGCATCGGGATTCGTCTTGACTGGGCTGATGATCGCCTGTGGTTGCTGATTGAGCCGCGCACTGTCTTTGCTGGCATCACGGCCAACAATAGGGCAATTGCTGCTGACTTCGCGCGTGAGCGGGTCGTGCGGCGCTACAACCGTCAACTCAACAACCTGATCGCCTTTTGGGCAAGGCTTCTGGTCGGGGACGGGAGTGACCTGTGCGCACTGGGTATTGTAAATGGTGTTGACGCCGCTTTTCGATTCTCCGCCAACACGGGCTACTCGAGGAGGGCCAAGACATGAACGTCGAAATTGCCCCCCACGTATGCCTGCCGGAACCCAAACTATCCTTTCACCCGGACAGGGCCACTGACCGCGATGTGCACCCGTTGCGTGGGTTGCGGCAGTTCGGGCCCTACTCAAGCGGAATCGTGCCCGACCCAATTCGCGTGGCCACTTTGGCTCCCGCTGGCGAGCGTCCTAGACTTAACGCATTCATGAAGGAGCTCAACTCAAGATACCAGCCGAAAGAGCGCAAGGACTATCTGCCCGAGTGGCCAGGATTCCATAGCGTCTTTGGTCTGCACATGCGTGGCGCCGGCGGCGCATGCCACGTCGAACTGGACGCACAACTTGAAGCAGACTTCCGTGCCTCTCCAACCCCGCACGTTGTCCTAGCTGATCGCCTAGTCCGAGCGATCCACGGTTTCGACGCTCGCCGTGCCGAGTTCGACGTTCTGGTCGTCTACATTCCCCAACGATGGGCGACCGGTTTCTTCGGCGGGCCAGCGGAGGGTTTTGACCTACACGATCACCTGAAGGCGGCCGCGGCGACCCGACGATTGCCCTTGCAGATCGTTCGCGAGGACAAGGCTCTGGCGTATCCAGACCGAGCCAGCGTCATGTGGCGTATCGGATTGGCTCTTTACGCCAAGGCTGGCGGAATTCCCTGGAAACTGGCTGAAACGGATCCGGAGACAGCCTACATTGGTATCTCCTATGCCGTCCGGCCCGCCGACTCGGCTTTGCCCCGTTTCGTCACATGCTGCAGCCAAGTGTTTGACGCAGAAGGCTCGGGTCTGGAGTTCGTCGTCTACGATGCCCGCGAAGTCAAAGTGCAGCAGGACAATCCGTTCCTGTCGCGCACGGAGATGTTCCGCGTAATGACCCGCTCCCTCGATTTGTATCGCCGCCGCCACTCTGGGCGTTCGCCCCGCCGGATAATGGTCCACAAGACAACGGAGTTCAAAAGGGATGAGGTGGACGGATGCATGGAGGCGTTCCATCTTTGCGAGGCAGTCGACCTCCTGCAGATCGTCGAAGATACTGGTTGGCGCGGCATCCGAATTGAAGGGGATGCCAATGCCGAAAAGGGCAGCCCGGCTGCCTTCCCCGTCTCGCGCGGCACCGTGATAGGACTCGGGCCACGTGAGGCGCTGCTGTGGACGCACGGGAATGTTCAGGGGATCGGCAAACGCGACGCCTATTTTCAGGGCGCTCGGAGCACCCCTCGTCCACTGCGCCTGGTGCGCCACGCCGGTCATGGAACGTGGGACGATACCGCGCGGGCAATACTCGCACTTTCGAAAATGAACTGGAATAACGATGCGTTGTACGACGCGTTGCCCGTGACACTCGAGTATGCGAAAGTGCTAGCACGGGTGGTCAAGCGCATGCCCGGATTGGGGAACGCACCGTACCAGTTCCGGTTCTTCATGTAGTCCATCTGCGATGTTCTCGGGGTGATGTTAAGGGGCTCCATCAGTCGCAATAACTAGGAATAACGATGGACAGACCTGCCCTCTCCGGGCCCGAGGAGCGCCCAACAAGGAGGCGCTTCACATAACGCCCCACCGACAGTCTCAACTGTCATGAACCCCTACCGTACAGAAGAAAAGACGCCGCGCGAGGCGCGGCGTCTTTCGGGATGCGGCAGGTTCGGCGTTAGACGGCGGCTTTCTGGACCTTGATCGCCTTGGGGCCCTTCGGTCCCTGAGACAGCTCGAAGGTCACCGCTTCGCCCTCGGCCAGCGTCTTGAAGCCCTGGCCCAGGATGTCGCTGTGGTGCACGAAGGCATCCGTGCCATCCTCGGTCGTGATGAACCCGAAGCCCTTCGCATCGTTGAACCACTTCACCTTGCCATTCGCCATGCGACAACTCCTTCACGATCTCGGCAACAGAGTTTGCAGTGGATGGCGCACGGCCGGGCGCTGAAAAAAGTCGGTTCCTGCGAAACTCGGAAGGGCCCCCTGGCTCACCCGAATACAACGTGCTGATACACCCCTGCAAACCAGCCCGGATGCCGGCGGGCTGCCGTCCGCGGGGTCGTGACCGATTCACGCCTCGTCCGCGGACTTGCTTCGTCGGCAATTATTTACCCGCCCGACCGGGCCTGTCAACAGAAATTCCCGCAAGGTTTTTCATCCGCCTCCTCGCGCAAGCCGACCCGCCCATCAACGCCCGCCCTCCCTCGCACGACCCCCAACCGCTGGTATGCTTGACTCCCTGCCCTCAACTCCTTGCGCATACTCCATGCCGCCATACCTTCCGACATCTCAACTTGAATTACGCCAGGCTGCAACTCGTAACCTCCGCTATCAACGGCCGGACGACGGATCGGGAACGCGCGAAGTCGATGCACGTCTCAGCGTCCAGGAAAACCAACTTCGGACTTGAAACTTGCCGGTTATCCGCAAGAATAAAGGGTCTGTCTCACGTGAGCCGTCGACCGGGAAGCGGCAGGCTGAGGACTCGTTAAGGCGACCCATGTCCCTCATCATCGCAGAGCATGTCGGCCAGCACTATGGCGCGCAGGAGGTCTTGAAAGACATCTCCTTCCGCGTGGCCGAGGGCGACCGCATCGCGCTCGTCGGGGCCAACGGCGAGGGGAAGACCACGCTCCTGCGGATCATCGCGGGCGAGTTCGACTCCACCCTCGGCACGATTCACCGCCGGCGCGATTTGCGCGTGGGCTACCTGCCGCAGGAGCCGCCCGACTCGGCCGACACGAGCATCTACCAGGCCTGCCTCGACGTCTTCGCCGGCGTCCGGCGGATGGAGGAGGAGCTTCACGATCTCTCCACGCAGCTTGGCGCTCATCCGGACGCGAAGCTCCTCGCGCGTTACGGCGAGCTGCAATCGGCGTTCGAGTCGGCGGGGGGCTACGGCTACACGCGACGCATCGAGCAGGTGCTTTTAGGGCTCGGCTTTCCGCGCGAGATGTGGGAGCAGACGCTCGCGACCCTCAGCGGCGGGCAGCGCACCCGCGTTCACCTGGCGGGAATCCTGCTGGCCCAGCCGGAAATGCTGCTGCTCGACGAGCCGACGAACCACCTCGACCTCTCATCGGTGGAGTGGCTCGAAGGCTGGCTCGGCGACTTCCGCGGCGCCATCGTCGTCGTGTCGCACGACCGCTGGTTCCTCGACCGCGTGACGACGAGCACGTGGGAGGTCGCGGCGAAGGGCCTTGAAACCTTCCCCGCCGCGTATTCGGGCTACCTCGATCTCAAGACGCAGCGCCACCTCGAACTTGAGCGGCGCTGGGAGCAGCAGCGCGATTACATCGACAAGACCCAGGACTTCATCCGTCAGCACATCGCCGGGCAACGCACCCGGGAGGCCCGCGGCCGGCGCAAGCGCCTCGAACGCTTCATCAGCGAAGAGGCCGTCGAGCGCCCGCGCGATTCCGATTCCATCCACCTCTCGCTCGGCGCCACGAGCCGCACGGGAAACATCGTCATCTCCGCCGAGGGCCTCGCCGTGGGATACGAGCCCGGAAAGCCGCTCGTCCAGGCGGACAACCTGCTCATCGTCCGCGCCCAGCGCATCGCGGTCGTCGGGGCGAACGGCATCGGAAAGACCACGCTCCTGCGCACGCTTCTCGGCGAGCTGGAGCCGCTCGCGGGCACGGTGCGCATCGGCAGCAACGTCTCGGTCGGATATCTCTCGCAGACGCACGCGGAACTCGACCCCGAAGCCACCGCGCTCGATTCGGTGATGTCGGCCGAGGAGGGCCTCACCGAAGAAATCGTGCGGTCGCTTCTCGGCAGCCTGCTCCTCAGCGGCGACGACGCGTTCAAGAAGACCTCCGAGCTTTCGGGCGGGCAGCGCAGCCGCGTCATCCTCGCGCGCCTGGTGGTGCAGTCGGCGAACGTCCTCATGCTCGACGAGCCGACGAACCACCTCGACGTCTCCTCCACCGAGATCGTGCAGGACGTGCTGAAGCGATTCGACGGAACGGTGCTTTTCATCACGCACGACCGCCGGCTCATCGAGGCCGTGGCGACGGACGTCTGGGCGGTGGAATCGGGAAGCCTCTTCCCCATCCATGGCGGCTGGGAGAACTTCGTCCGCTGGCGCGACAAGCGTCGGCGCCTTGCCGCCGAGGCCGCGGGCTCAGGCTCGTCCGACGCCGGCCGCGCCGAGCACGAGGAGAGCCGGAAGCGCGCGAACCTCATTCAGCGCCTCCGCCGACGACACGAGGAGATCGAAACCGAGATCTCCTCGACCGAATCGCGCCTCGCCGCCATCAACGACGAGCTGGCCGTCGCGTCCGCCGCGGGCGACATGAAGCGCATCGGCGATCTCGGATGCGAATATGAGAAAAAGCAGTCCCGTCTCACGTCGCTCTGGGCCGAGTGGGAAGAGGTCGGCGGACAACTGGAGTAACCCATGGACGCCGTGACCCACGCCCTTCTCGGCGCGACGATAGCGGAGGCATCCTTCCGCGGAAGGCTCGGCGGAAAGGCCGTTTTCGCCGCGGCGGCGCTCGCGATGCTGCCGGACGCGGACGTCATCACGGGGCGCTTCGGACCGTGGAACATCATCAAGTACCACCGCGGGCCGACGCACTCGCTCATCGTGCTCGCGGTCGTCGCGCCCGTGCTCGGCTGGCTGCTCTGGCGCATCTTCCGAAAGCGCGGCTCGTTCGCCTCGTGGTCGATTCTCGCCTTCGCGGCGATGGCCTCGAACCCCGTGCTCGACGGGTTCACGACGTTCGGCACGCAGCTTCTCTGGCCGATCACGAACCACCGCTTCGCGATTGACGCCGTCGCGATCATCGACCCGGCGTTCACGATCTGGCCGACGCTCGCGGTGATCGTCGCGTGCGTCCCGAGGCTCCGAGCGTTCAGCCGGAAGTTCGCCCCGGCGATGCTCGTCGTCGCGGCGGCGTACCTGGCATCCGGGCTCGCGCTGACGCTCTGGGCGAACTCGACGGCGGCTCGGCAGCTTGAGGCCGAGGGGTTCCGCGTCGAGCGATCGCGGGCCTGCCCCGAGATAAGCGCGCCGCTCCTGCGACGCATCGTCGCAAGCGACGCCGAGGGCAACCTGCGCGTCGGCTTTGTGTCGATGCTCGTCCCGCGGCCGATACGCTTCGAGGCGCTCGACCGCCCGAAGGACCCGCTCGTCGCGAAGGCCCTGGCGAGCGACACGGGGAAGCTCTTCCAGTGGTTCGCCGACGGGTATCTCGCCGTGCTGGTCGAGCGCCGCGCGGACGGCGGCTCGGTGCTGATTGAAGACGAGCGGTACGGCTGGATCACGCGCTCGCCCCACAGCTTCTTCGGCGCGCTCGCCGAGTTCGACGCGTCGGGCAATCTCATGGACGTGCGCCCCGCCGCCCGCCGCGAACAAGTGGACCGGTGGGCCGAGATCCGCGCGGGCTGGCGTCTGACGTTCGGAAAATCACCCATGACTTCGGAGGGCACATCGCCGTGAAACGCTCAAGCACGTATGACGTCCTCGTCGCCGGCGCCGGAATTGCCGGGATCGCCGCCGCGCTCGAGTGCGCAAGATCCGGGATGAAGGTCGCGCTCGTCGAAAAGACCATCCTGCCGGGCGGGCTCGCGACCACGGGGCTCATCTGGGTCTACCTGCCCATCTGCGACGGCAACGGCCGGCAGGTGACGTTCGGCCTGGCCGAGGAGATGCTGCACATGAGCCTGAAATACGGCCCGGGCGACGTGCCGAAGGGCTGGCGGCGCGCGCGCAACGCGCCCGAGTCGAAGCGGTTCTGCACGCCCTTCTCTCCCGCGGCGTTCATGCTGGCGCTGGACGAGGCGCTGGAGGACGCGGGCGTCGAGGTGCGGCTGGACACGCTCATCACGGGCGCCGTGGTGACGCGCGGGCGCGTGACGGGAATCGAGACGTTCGACAAGAGCGGGCCCGCGCGCCTTCGGGCAAAGTGCGTCATCGACGCCACCGGCGACGCCGACGTCGCGCACCTCGCCGGCGCCCCGTGCGCCACGGGCACCAACTGGATCTCGCTCTGGGCCCTCATGGCCTCGAAGCGCCCGGACACCGTCATGCCGCCCGTCGACATGCTCATCCTTGGCGGCTATCCCACCCCCGGCCGCAGGCCGCCGAACGGCCGCGTGTACGACGGGACTTCGGGCGACGACGTCACGCAGTTCGTCCTCGACGGCAGGCGCCTCGTGAGGGAGCACCTCGCGGCGAAGGGCCTCGACCGGCACGAGTATTTCCCCGTCACGCTGCCGTCCATGGCGCAGTTCCGCACGACGCGGCACATCGTGGGCGAGGCCGTGATGACGGACGGAGGCGACGGGAAACACGTCGATGATTCCATCGGCATGGCGCCCGACTGGCGGCGGGCCGGGCCGGTGTGGGAGGTGCCCTACCGCGCGCTCGTCGCGAAGAAGGTCCGCGGGCTGCTCGCCGCCGGGCGATGCATCTCGTCCCACGGCGACGCCTGGGACGTCACGCGCGTCATCCCCGTCGCCGCCCTCACCGGCCAGGCCGCCGGCGCCGCCGCGACGCTCGCCGTGAAACGCGGCACCACCCCCGACCGCCTCGACCCGAAGGACGTGCAAAAGCGCATGAAGCAGCGCGGCGTCAAGCTCCACCTCGACGAGCTTCCGCCCTTATAGGCCATCCCCCACGCCGCGCCCCGACCGAAAATGGCGACCGCCGAAAAAGGTGACAGGTACATTTATTACACAGGGCGGAGGGTGAGGAGGGCGATCTCGGGGCGGCAGAGGAAACGGGAGGAGGTGCCCATGCCGGCGAGGCCGCGGGAGATGAAGACGGGACAGCGAGGACCTTGGGCGAGGCCGGAGGCGTAGGCGCGGTTACGGACGGGCAGGTGCAGCGGGCCGACGAACGGCAGGCGGATCTGCCCGCCGTGGGTGTGGCCGGAGAGCATGAAGTCCACGCGCGGAAACTCGGGCATCTGGTCGGCGAAATCCGGGTTGTGACAGAGGAGCACGCGCGGCGGCTCATCGTCCGCGCCCGCGAGCGCCGCGTCGAGGTCGGGCCGGCCGCGCCAGAGGTCGTCCACGCCGGCGAGGACGAGCCGGTCGCCGGCCCGATCGAGAGTCGCGTGCGCGTTGACGAGCAGCGTGAACCCCGCCTCGCGGAGAAGGTCCGTCACGCGGACGGTCCCGGCGCCGTAATCATGATTGCCCAGCGAGGCGAACGAGCCCATCGGCGCCCGCAGGCGCGACAGCTCGGCGACAAGTTCGCCCCCCAGGAGCGACGCGCCCGTAACCGCGTCGCCGGTGAGAACGATGAGGTCGGGCGACTGGGCGAGCGTGAGGTCAACGACCCTGCGCACGCGGTCGATGGGCATCAGCGGCCCGGCGTGCAGGTCGGTGAGGTGCGCGACGCGCGCGCCGGCCCAGCCGGGGGCGAGGCGGGCGAGCCGAATGTCGCGCGAGGTGACGTCGATCCAGCGCGGCTCGATCCACTCGGCGTCGACGACGCTCCCCGCGACGACTGCCGCGACGCCGAGCCCGGCGATCTTGAGGAAACGCCGGCGCGTGAGGCTTCGGGATTTGGGCGCATTCTCGCTCATCGCCGTCCTTCCGGGGCATTCTCCGCGAAAGGATACGGCGGCCCCCCTCCCGACGGCAAAGGAAATCCGCGGGCGCTCTTGTGAATGCGGAGAAACACACTGGCGGGCGAGCCGCCTGCGGCGCAAAAGAGGATCGCCGTGAAGGGCGGCGCCCCGCCGACCCCGTTCATCGAGCGAAGCACTCGTTGATCCCAGGCGCCGGAAGCGCCCAGCTCCCGGCGCCTGGGACATCACGCAACTCGCTCTGCCCCGTCAGACTCCTAATGGATCGTGAGGTCGATCACGCCGAGGTGCCCCTCCTGCGCGCCGGTCGTGTTGGGATCGTGCGTCACGTCGATCCGGATCTGATTGTTGGCGTCCGGAGCCATCCCGCTGACCGTCACCGTGTTGTTGAAGTTGTCGCTCGTCGCCAACACCACCGACTGCGTGGTCGCGCCCACCACCGTATACTGGGTCGTCCCCCAAGGAGGCACGACGCTGGCCGACCCGAACAGCTTCACGTCGTACGTCTTCGACGCGCTCAGATTGCTGATCGTCACTGAACCCAGCGTGTCCCCGCCATTCAGGTAGGTGTAGAAGGTGTCCCCCGTGGCGGTGGCCGGATAGCCGGTGGTGCCGGTGGTCTTGCCCGTCTCGTCATGGTAGTAAAAGGCGTTGGTCACGGCGAAACTGATCCCGGTGGACACGTTGCTGATGTCCACCGCATTGGCCACCGAGCCGTTGGTGCCGTTGGTGATGTTGTTCCAGTATCGCCCACTGCCGTCCACTCCCGTGGTGGCGTTCTGTCCCAGGTCCACCAGAATCCGTGAAATCCCTGCGGGGGTCGTGGCATTGTCCTCATTGGAGTAAGCCGAGTTCACCCCCGCGGACGTGCGCGAACGGACACGGTAGAAGTACGTCGTCGAGCCCGAGCACGTGGTGTCGGAATACGCCGTCACGTTGGCACTGGTCGTGCCGATTTCCGCATAGGTCCCGCCGGAGCCGGTCTTGCGCTCGATGCGGAACGTGCTCTCGTCATTCGAATAATCCAGCCAGGCCAGATTGATCTGAGTGGTGCCGGCGGCCGTGGCCTTAAGCTGGGCCGGTGTGGTCGGGAGGCCCAGCCGGCTGCCCTTCATCATGATCATCGCCTCGGCCTGACGCAGATTGAAACTGGTCACGAAACTGCCGGCCAGCGTGCCGTCGGAGCGCACCTGCTTCCAGGTTTCCCCGCCCGGCAGGTTGACGTTCACGATCGTGTCGTCACCCCAAACCTGGTCGTCCCAGGCCTTGGCTGGGCGATAGAGAACCAGACACTTGTCGAAGTTGCGGGCGTAGATGACGTAGGCCTTCCCGCGCCCGTCCGTGCCGCTCTGATAAACGTATCGCGCCGCCAGAGGAGCGCCCACGTTGACTTCACTCGCCGCAATCCATTGAGCCGACCACGGATGATTTCCCCAGCCGTTGTTGGACATAAAGATCGACATCTGGCCGCCGGGAGCACGCACGACCATGTAGTAGCTGGCCAGTTCACACATCTTAAAGCGGCCGGCTACGCTGAGGTCGTTGCCTGCGGGGTACCCGGTCAGGGCGGCAGCCTCGGCAAAGTCGCGAGCACTCACGGTTTCAACGAAGGCCCCCCCGTCCAGGCACTGATCCTGGAAGGTCCACCGGTCCGGATTGAACTGGTTAAACGGATTGTTGGCCAACTCCATGTGGTCGGCGCCGGCGGCGATCACGCACCGCTTATCCAGGGTTGTGATGTATTCGGCGGTGTTTATCTGGATGGGCCTGCCCAGTGACGCGCGCTCCGCCGTCAGCAGGGCTACGACGGCGTTCTGCAGGTCCGCCAGCACGGGGTATTCATCGCTGCCGGCGAATCTGTTTATCTCGTCGGAACTATGTTCGTCGATGAACACGAAATCATCCGACGTGCCGCAGACGCGCCCAAAACGGTCCTGGTTATAAGCAATCAGCCCCGGATCGCCTGGATTGATTGCCCAGCGCAGGCTAGCCCAGATATTCGACGTCATCCGTTCTCCGCTGACATGTAGGAAAGCATTCTCGATGTTGTACTGCGGATGGGCGGCGTACCACGTCTGCATGTCCGGATAGTACGAGACGCCCAGGCTCGGGTTTTCCTGGCCCGGCGCCTTCACCGTCAGATGGATGACGTACTTTCCATACTTGATGCTCGCATTGCGGCTCTTATAGGTGGTGTCGGGATAGGCCCCGCCCAGAACCCAATCGTAATGGCCGGCGACCCAATCCAATTCGGCGGGTGTCTGGTTGTACATCCAGTCGGTCACCATGCTGACGATATGCTTTGCGTGAGGCGAACTGGCCGCGTTCCATTCGAAGAAGCTGGCCGGCGGTCCGACGACCGTGCCGGTGATGTCGATCACGCCCAGGTGCCCCTGCGCTGCGCCGCTGGTGTTGGGATCGTAGGTCACGTCGATCCGGATCCGGTTATTGGCGTCCGGCGCCATCCCACTGACGGTCACCGTGTTATTGAAGTTGTCGCTGCACTCCAGGACCACCGACTGCGTGGTCGCACCCACCACCGTATACTGGGTCTTCCCCCAGGGAGGCACGACGCTGGCCGACCCGAACAGCTTTACGGCGTACGTCTTCGACGCGTCCAGATTGGCGATCGTCACCGAACCCGGCGTGCGCGACGGGGAGGCGTAGAAGGTGTCCCCCGTGGCGGTGGCCGGATAGCCGGTGGTGCCGGTCGTCTTGCCGCTCTCGGCGTGGTACCAGAAAGCATTGGTCACCGTGAAACTGATCCCGGTGGACACGTTACCGATGTCCACCGCATTGGCCACCGAGCCGTTGGTATAGTTGGTGATGTTGTTCCAGTAACGTCCGCTGCCGTCCACTCCCGTGGTGGCGTTCTGTCCCAGGTCCACCAAAACCTGTTGAGACCAGGCGGTTCCGCACATCAGCACCAAGCATACTATGAAGTATGACGAGTACCTTTTCATGTTCATCCCCTTTTAAGTCTTGGTTGCGCTTCCGCGCAGCACACGTTCACTTGTTGCCTCACGTCACCACGCTTAACAACCGCCAGCCCGGTGTTCGGCGTCTCGGTATTTCACCCCCTTTCATCGGACGAAGCACCCGCGGCGGGGCTCACTCTGTCTTCCTCAGACCGATAAATAGAACCAGCTGGCACCCATTTGCTCGATGATCACTACTCTCCAATGCAAATTCCGTGCCGTAAGCATCTGCACTGTGCAGCCTTCCTAGAGATGCTTCTCGGTTTCCACGTTTAGGCTTCATAATAGGCCTTTTAAATCATCGTTAAATCGTGACATATCCTGCACTGTGCAGGGCTGATGTTCAATAAACTCAACAGAAATGCTGGTGGATGTTGAAATCCGAGCAGCGTGGGTGGCGCACCCCGGCAGGATTTGCACGCGGCAGAGCACACTCCGCATGCCGCATAGCGTTCAGGAGAGACAACCGTGTTCGAGGGAAGACACAGGATGGTTTTGAGGATACGGCGGCCCCCCTCCCGACGGCAAAGGAAATCCGCGGGCGCTCAGGGCTTCGCGTGGTACTCGGCCGGGAAGTCGTCGTCGCGGAGCGGGCGGGCGAGGGACTTGTCGGGGTGGGCGTAGCCGAATCGCACGGCGTCGGCGGCCATCTTGCGGACCTTTTCGTCGGGGTCGGCGAGGAGTTTCCTCAGCGCGGCGACGCCTTCGTCGGTGCGGAATCCGGCGAGCGCGTACATCGCGATCATCCGGGCGCCGGAGTCGCCGGACTCGGCGATCGCAGCAAGCCGCGCCCCGTAACGCGCGTCCGGGAAGGACTGCGCCGCCAGAGCCCCGCCCTGCCAGCAGTGCGGATTGTCCGCGGCGAGCGACCGCTCGATGATCGGACGCATCTCCTCGGCGGAGATATCCGGGGCCTTCCGCCGGATAAGGTAGAACATACTGCCCCCCAGCCCGCGCGTCTTCGCGGCCTCCATGATCCGGCGCGCGACTTCGTCCGTGCCGGGAAGATAATACTCAAGCGCCTCGCCCTGCCAGAACCCGCCGGAGTCCGACGCGTACATCGAGTCGATGAGGGCCGGGAGCGCCCGCAGGTCGCGGGTGTACATGAGCTTTCGGACGGCGTCGTCGCGCTCGCCGGACTCCTTCGCGGCGGCCAGCCTCTTCGACCAAGCATCGATATAGTCGACGAGTTCCCCGGGCGTGCGCGGCGCGATATCGACGGTGACGGGCTCGGAGACAACGGTCGTGCCGCGGTCGAGCGAGAAGCCTTCGAGGCGGTACGTGCCGGTCACGACATAGCGGCCGGCCTCGGTGACGAGCGCCCAGCGATTGAGGGCGACGGTCTTCGTGAACGAGGCCCCGGGAACCAGTTTGCCCTGCCCGCAGAGCCCGCCGCCGATGCCTCCCTGGTACTTCGCGCGCGGGTCGCTCACGAGCGCGCCGGCCTTGTCGCGGGCCTCCAGGCGATATTCCTCCATGCGTCCGCCGCGGTCGTAATTGCGGTCCATGTAGTCGTAGTCGGACTTCCCCTCGTTGGTGACGGTGAACTCGACGGGGATCTCATCGCCGGCCTTGATGTCGGCGGCGGCGCAGCGGATCGTGAGCTTGAGCCTGGCCCCGTAGCGGAGCGCGAGGCCCGCGGGGACCTTGACCTGCTCGCGCTCGATCTGGCCGCCGAGCGAGACGTCGACGATGAGCGTGAAGGGCGGCTTCGTCTTGTCATCGGCGCCGGGGGCGTCCTGAGACCCGCCGCGGCGGAGGATGCTCAACTGCCAGTCGGCGGGGACGATCTTGTTCTTGTCCGCGTCGGCGGCCCACTTCGGGAGATTCTGCGCGGCCCCTTCGCGCAGGACGACGGTGAGCAATGCGCCCTGGAGCTTCGCGAACTTGTCGAGGAAGGCGTTGAGGGCGTCCGCGTCGCCGGCGAAGGTGAAGTAATCGCACGCGTTGACGAAGTATCCGCCGACGCGCGCGGGGGAATTGACAAGGTCCGCCAGGCCCGCGGGCCACTCGGGCTGAGCGGTCACCGCCTGGCCGTTCGGATAGGTGCTCGCCAGACCCCAGAGCATTACCGACGAGGCCAGCACGGCCAGAAGCACGCACGACGCAAGGATGATGCGTTTCATGGATACTCCTTTGGCGCGGACGCTGCGTTCTTCGAGCTTAGACGACCGCGAAGCGGCGCGGTTCCCGGAAATCCGGCGCCGGTTCGGAGTTGACTCGGGGGCGCGGAAACGGTAATTATCATGGCCTTGCGAGCCGCGTGCAACGGCCAACCTGGAAGGAGATCGCTTTGAAACGCGTGACGGTCGCCGTCGTAGCCATCGGGGGTTACGGGTCCGGGTACGTCCGGACGCTCTTGAAGCCCGCCTATCAGAGGCGCGCGAAGATCGTCGCGGCGGTCGACCCGGCGCCGGAGCGATGTGCGGACTTGGCCGTGCTGAAGAAGATGAAGGTGCCGATCTACCCGACGCTCGACGCGTTCTGGGGCAAGGCGAAGGTGGCGCCGGACCTCGTCATCATCGCGTCGCCGATCCACCTTCACGCCGCGCAGATGATCGCGGCGCTGGAGCACGGCAGCAACGTGCTGTGCGAGAAGCCGATGTGCGCGACGGTCGAGGAGGCCTCGGCGCTGCGCGAGGCGCGAGACCGAGCGGGGAAGTTCGTCATCATCGGCTACCAGAAGTCGTTCACGCCGGGGTTCATGGCGCTCCAGCGCGACGTTCGCCGGGGGCTCTTCGGCCGGGCGAAGCGGCTCAAGTGGTTCTGCCCCGCCGCGCGCGACGCGTTCTACTACGGCCGCAACAACTGGGCCGGCAGGCAGAAGGCGCCCGACGGCCGATGGGTGCTCGATTCCCCCGCGAACAACGCCGTCGCCCACATGCTCCACGCCATGTTCCACGTGCTGGGCAAGCGGCCTAATGACGCCGCGCGGCCGGCGACGGTGGAGGCGGAGCTGTACCGCGCGAACGACATCACGAACTTCGATACGTGCGCGATCCGCGCGAAGACCGAGGACGGCGTCGAGGTGCTCTTCTACGCGTCGCACGCGGTGGCTGAGCAGGGGCCGTATCCCTATCGCTGGGAATTCGAGAAGGCGACCGTCGAGCCCGGCCCGCAGGGAAGCGCCACGTTCGTCGCGCGATTCAAGAACGGGCGGACGAAGGTCTACAAGGATCTCGGGCGCAAGCACATCGAGGGCAAGCTCAGCCAGGCGTTGCGGCTGGCCGCGACGGGAAAGACCCACGTCACGTGCGGCATCGAGGCGGCGGTCTCGCAGACGCTCTGCATCAACGCCGCCCGGCAGTCCATGCCGCGCATCGCGAGCCTGAAGAAGCTGCGCAAGGCCGAGGGCACGGGCCCCAAGCGCGTGTGGGTCGTGCCCGGCCTCTTCGACACGCTCATGGAATGCTACCGCCGCAACAAGCTCCCCTCGGAGCTGGGCGTCACATGGGCGAAGCCGGGCAAGGTCGTCGACCTGGCGGGTTGACGCCGGCTTCCTGCCTCTCTGCGGGGACACGACGGGCAGCAGGTATGCCCAATCCCTGGAGACTTTCCTCGCCCCCCATAAGCACCCTCATTCTCTGCCAAAGAACGCCGTTTCACTTCCCGAACTTGGCCAACTTCTCCATGATTCGGGCGCGGGGCGACATTTTGTCTATCTGTTGTGGGTGATTTCGCAAGATACCCCCCATATATAGAACTTTTTCCGGAGCCCTTCTCCGGCATGATGTCCGACACCTCCTTCCTCATTAACTGATAGGGGTCAGAATCCTCTTCGCTTCAGAATCCCAGCGTCATTATACACACAACTAACGCGTCTATCAACCACATTCTCTGAAATACCGCCCTCTTCGGTGGCGAGTTGGGAAGGCGGAGTAAGAACAGCTATCCTTCCGAAGATGCTGAACAGCAAGAATAATTAACAGAGCCACTTGCGCTTG
>JBBIVY010000094.1:0-13441 GCA_037439485.1 Planctomycetota bacterium
CTACTTCGGCCCGTTGAGGAGCAACAGGCACGGGTCCTGGCGCACCGCGCGCCCGACGATGTCCCACGTGGCCGCGGCGTCCATGAGGCGGCACTCGGCGGTATGGACTTTGCCGATGCGCATGACGCCGGCCTTCAGCAGCATCGGCTCGGGCGCGGGGAAGTTGCGCTTGACCCCGTCGGCGTAGCCGCGCGTGCGGATCGTCAGAATCCGCCCGTCGTAGTCCTTCACGTAGCTCTTGAACACCGTCCCCGAGAAGAGATACGGCAGCTCGTTCACCTCCTCGATGGAGTGGAACGTCGTCATGTTGCGGAGCGTCACGCCGATCATAAGGATGAAGCCGCCGGGCTTGTGGGCGTGCCTGTAATAAGGCGAGGTCAGCCCGCAACTCGTCAGGCACAGTTCGTGCCCCGCGAGCATCTCGTCCCGCTCGCGGCCGATCGCGGCCACCGAGTGCGAGGAGTGCAGGCTCCGCCGCGCCTCGGGTCTGAGGCGCACGGCCTCCGTAATCGCCCCCATCTTCGAAGGCGTCCGCCTCACGTCGAACGTCGGCACGGGCGTAAGGTAGCCGGTAAGCGACCCGCCGAACGGCAGGTTCGGGACCATCAACGTCCCCTCCGGCCCCAGCACGTCCAGAAGCGCATCGACTACCGCGTCGGCCCCGCCGAGGACGTAGCCGAGGCTCGAAAGCGACGAGTGCACCAGCACCCTCGCGCCTTTCGGAAGCCCGAGCGCCGAGAACTGCTCCGCGAGCTGCTGACGCGTGACGCCCTGAGAGGGAATCGGGTGGATGATCATGCGGGGACCCCCTGTGGAAGAACGTGGACACTCAGGTTAGCGGCGCCCAGAAGCGGCGGCAAGGGAAAAGGGACCGCATTAAAGACGAAGGGGCCCGGCGGACACCGAGCCCCTGAACTGCACAGGAATCGTATCGAGCACTACCTTGCGGCTCCCGCCACGGGTTCGGGCTCATGACGCACGGCGCTCATCACGCCCCAACCCGAGAGCGGCAGGGTGTCGCCGCGCTCGAACCGCTTCAACGTCGCCTCCGACCAGAGCCGGTCGCAAATGATGCAGGGCACCTCCCGAGTCCGTCCCGAGAGGAACTGCTCCAGCAACTCGCACCGCCGGCATACCGTTTCACGCTGTCCCATGCCACATTCCCCCAACTGGCCCGCCAGACCACCACAAGACCGCTGCCGACGGTCTCGGGCACAACAAGCCTGACAGCCGACAGGGCAGCCTCAAAAGAGGCTACCCACTATATATCGGTAGTTTCGGGATACAGATGCGATGGGTCAAGCATTCTGTACAAACTTTTCAACGTGGCGGAGGCCGACTTAGGGCGATGGAGGGAGAGACTCGTAAGCCCCAACTCGTTCAACATCAATTACTTGCGTCGACATAACAGGCGACTAACGCGACGAATCTCTTTGTTCAGAATCTGCAAAATAACCCGGACGATTCCCGCCGAAAGCGTCGCCGAGAGCCGCCCGTGTATTAAAACAATCCACCCCCCCGTGCCTTTGGGGCGTCGTCCCATCAGACGAAAATCACCCGGAAGAACTCCTCAACGGTGGTCTCGCCGCTGAGGATCTTGCGTCGGCCGGCCATCGCCAGCGACTGCATCCCTTGCTCCACCGCGAGCTTTTGGATGGCCTCCTTCGTGGTCTCGCGGAAGATGAGGTCGCGCAGTTCGTCCGTGACCTCCATGACCTCGAAGACACCCGTGCGGCCGGCGTAGCCGGTGTGGAAGCACTTCGCGCATCCCTGGCCGCGGAAGAAGGAGGGCGGCTCCTCCTCGCTCTTCGCGCTCACGCCCACCTGCTGCATCACCTCGGGGCCCGGGTGGAATTCCTGCCGGCAGACCGGGCAGATGCGCCTGACGAGCCGCTGTGCGAGCACGCCGATGACGGCGTTCGAGATGAGGAAGCCGGGGATGTTGTACTGATAGAGCGACGAGATCGTCGACGGGGCGTCATTGCCGTGGAGCGTGGTGAGGACCAGCACGCCCGTGAGCGACGCGCGGACGGCGATCTTCGCGGTCTCCTCGTCGCGGATCTCGCCGACCATGATCGTGTCCGGGTCCTGGCGCAGGATCGCGCGCAGTCCCGCCGCGAAGTCGAACCCCCGGCGGTAGTCCACCTGGAGCTGGTTGGTGCCCTTCAGGCGGTACTCGACCGGATCCTCGATGGTCATGACGTTGCGCTCAAGGACGTTGATCTGGTTGACGCAGGAGTAGATGGTGGTCGTCTTGCCGGAGCCGACGGGCCCGGCGGCCAGGATCATGCCATAGGGCCGGGCCAGGAGCGTGTCGAGCACCGCGCGCTGATTCGATTCGAGGCCGAGTTGGCCGAGGCCCTGAACGACGGTCTCCTCGTTGATGATGCGGATGACGAGGGTCTCGCCCATGTAGCCGGGGACGGTGGACACGCGCATGTCGAGCGGGCGCCCGTCGGCCTCGTAAGAGAGATGCCCGTCCTGCGGCCGGCGGCGCTCGACGATGTCGAGGCCGCTCAGGACCTTGATGCGGCTGAGGACGCCGAGGCCCGTGCTGGGCGGAACGCTGAGGACGTCGTGGAGCATACCGTCGATGCGATAGCGGACGCGCAGGCCGCGCTCCTGGCTTTCGAGGTGGACGTCGGTGGCGCGCGCGTGGAAGGCGCCGGTGAGGATGGAGGCGGTAAGGTCGGCGATGGGCGTATCGCCCGACATCTCGCCCAGGACCTGCGCCTGCGCCGCCAGGAGCAGCGCCTGCTGCGCCGGGGCCAGGGCCGGCTCCAGGCGCGGCCCCTCCTTCTCGATGATCTTCTTCACCTCATCCGCCGCCGCGACGTAGGGCTCGAACTCCAGGTTCACCAGCGTCGCCATCCGCTCGAGGATCGGGATGATCGTCGGATCGACGACGGCGAGCTTCACCTTGCCCCCCTCGGCCGCGAACGGCAGCACCTGCAGCCTCAGCACGACGCCGGCCGGGATGGAGCCGAGCACCTTCCGGTCGATCGTCATCGAGCCGACGTCCGCGACGCTCAGCGAGAACACCTCGCCCAGACACGCGGCGAGGTCCTTGCCGGTCACGACGCCGCTCTCGGCGAGGAGCCTCACGAACGACACGCCCGCGGACTGGCGCTTCGCGAGGATGTCGTCCATCTGCGCGCGCGAGATGAGGTTGCGCCGGACGAGCAGGTCGGCCAACGCGTTGTCGGAGCGGTAGAAGAACGGGTACTCGTTGAACGTGTGCAGCGCGTCGCTCACCTGCTTGGGCAGCGCCAGGTCGAGGTTGATGAACGACCGCCAGAGCGAAACGCCGGTGCGCCGGTGATAGCCCACGGCCTCCGCAAGCTGCTCGCGGGTGATGACGCCCTGTTCGAGGAGGATCTGCCCGACGGCATTTCCGGTCTCCACCTCTTCTCGGCGGGCCTCTTCGAGCTGCGAGCGCGTGATCCAGCCGGCCTCCGCGAGGAGGTCGCCGAGCCGCGCCGGGGAGCCGTCCCCGAGACGCACCTCGGACTCGAGCATCCGCAGCATCCTCGCCCACGGAATCTGCGGCAGCAGGATCTGCCTGAGCGAATAGCCCGTGCGGGTCTGCTTCTCCTTCGCCCGATCGAGTTGCGTCGCGCTGATCAGCGCCGAGTCGCGAAGCACCTGCGCCAACTGCTCCTCGTTGAGCGTCTCTCGCGCCATGCCTCGCCTCCCCGTTTGCGATAGCGGCCCCAGCCGTCACTTCTTCGCGTAGTCCTTTTCCGACGGTTCCTTGACGGTTTCGAGCAACCTATCGATGACCTTGTCCGGCGTCACGCCCTCGGCGTCGGCGTTGAAGTTGGTGAAGAGGCGATGGCGCAGGACGGGCCGCGCGACGGAGCGGACGTCCTCGGCGGAGACGTTGAAGCGCCCGCTGAGAACCGTACGGGCCTTGGAGGCGAGGATGAGGTGCTGCGCGGCGCGGGTGCCGGCGCCCCACGAGAGCCAGTTGTTGATGAAGTCCGGGCTCTCGGGCCGCCCCGGCCGCGTCGCGCGCGCGAGGTTCACCGCGTAATCCACCACGTGATCGCTCACCGGCACCTTGCGCACGATCCTCTGGATGAAGAGGATGTCCGCCCCCTTGAGCACGGGCTTCAGGTCCGTCTCGATGTCGTAGGTCGTCGACTTGACGATCTCGTGCTCCTCCGCCTGCGACGGGTAGTCGATGGTGATGTTGAGCATGAAGCGGTCGAGCTGCGCCTCGGGCAGCGGGTAGGTGCCTTCCTGCTCGATGGGGTTCTGCGTCGCGAGGACGAAGAAGGGCGACGGCAGATCCATCGTCTCGCCGCCCGCGCTCACCTGGTATTCCTGCATCGCCTGCAGGAGCGCCGCCTGGGTCTTGGGAGGCGTGCGGTTGATCTCGTCGGCGAGGAGGACGTTGGCGAAGATCGGCCCCTTCACGAACCGGAACGCGCGTTTGCCCGTCGTCAGGTCTTCCTCGATGATCTGCGTGCCCGTGATGTCCGACGGCATCAGGTCCGGCGTAAACTGGATGCGGTTGAACGACACCTGCAAGACCCGCGCCAGCGTGCGCACGAGCAGCGTCTTCGCGAGGCCCGGCACCCCCACCATCAGGCAATGCCCGCGGCTGAAAAGCGTGATCAGGAGCTCGTCGATCACCTGCTCCTGGCCGACGATCACCTTGTGGATCTCGCGGATGAGAATCTGCCGAGCCTTCGCCATCCGCTCCACCGCTTCCGTATCCGACAGGTGCGGGACCTGCTTTTCCGGCTCGCTCATGCGGGGGCTCCCATGACGGGGTCGATTGCCGACGTGAATTGTAGCAGCAGGCGGGGCGGTTGGGAATAGTTTTTCGGCACGTCGACGAAGAACCGTGGCGCTCAGGCGGAAGGATTCCACCAGGCGTCGCCCTTGGCGCGCATGGCATCGATGGCGCGGCGGCGGATGTCGGTCATCTGGGGCTCGGGGAGGCGCTTGAACGAGGAGGCGGCAGCCCAGGCGGCATCCTGCTCGTTGGGAAAGCTGAGGCCGAGAAGGGCAACGTCAGGGTCGCAGGTGAGGGTGTATCGGACGCATTCCTCGACGCTGAGGCGAGGAAGTCGAGGAAGAACCGGCTCGCTCGGGGACTTGCCGCCGGAGGAGAACTTGCCGCGCGGACGCGCTTCGAGCGGGCGGCCGTAGCCCGACGTGTCGCCGAGCAACTTCCCGGCGCCGAACGTCTTGAAGCAGACCGTGCCGATGCCCCATCGCCGCGCGAGGGGCAGGACCTCCTTCACGTAGCGATAATCGCAGAACGGGCCCACCGCGAACATGAGGATGTCGCAGAGGCCCGATTCAACCGCCGCGAAGAGCACGTCGGGGTTGTGGCTCGATATCCCGCGGAACCGGCACTTCCCTTCCTTGACCATCTCCGCAAGCTGCGCCAATCCCCCTCCCGGCGCCTTGAGGGCCAGCCAGTCCTCCATCTTCGAGACCGCGTGGAAGACGAACGCGTCCGCGTGATCGAGCCCCAGCCGCCCGAGCGACCCTTCCACCTGCTCGCGGACGGGCGGGTCGAGGTGGTCGATCTTGTCGATGACGAACATCGACTCGCGGCAATCCTTCACCGCCCGCCCGACGATCTCCTCGCTGTATCCGTCCTCATACGACGGCGCCGTATCGATGACGTTGCACCCCGCCTCGATCGCCCGCCGAGCCGTCGCGACACACTGCTCTATCGGCACGTTCCTGTCGGCCAGGTCCCCGATGCCGATCATCGACGCGACGAATTCCGTGCGGCCGAGTTCCCTGCGCGGCTTGAACTGAACGCTCGCCATGAGGCTCCCCTATACGACCCGGCGGCGGGAGAGAACCCCGCCGCCAAGGACAACTTCAAGATTCGCCCCCCACTCTGACCCTCTCCCCCAAGGGGAGAGGGGAATCAGTGCGTCATCGCGTAAACGATGCTGTTCATGCCGAGCTTGAGCGCATCGGCGGAGGCGACGCCGCGGGAATAGGGGTGGTCGATCTCCTCCCAGCCGCAGCCAAGGTCATACTTGCTGTAGACGACGGACAATACCCCGTTGAGCGAGATGGACTCGAACGGAGGCGCATTGAATCCCGGACGGGCCTGCTGGATAAGGTCGGTGTATTGCACCGTCTTGATCTTCTCGATCGACGAGTAGAGCGGGTGGTCGTCCTTCATGCGATCGAGCTTCTCACCGGGCAGCACGCGCGCAAGCTCGCGGCGGAACGCGGCATCAAACGTCTGGCGGCCGCAGCAGGAGTCGGCGAGGAGGACGCCGCCGCCGGAGAGGAACTTGCGAAGGTTGGCGACCTCGGCGTTGGAGAAGGCGAAGTCGTGGTGGCCGGTCATGTAGAGGAACGAACGCTTGAAGACCTCGGGTCCGTCGGCCAGGTCGACGTCGGCGCGCTTGAACTGCACGTCCATCGTCGAGTAGCGCCCGACGTACTTCAACAGGTTCATCACCGCGCTCGGGTCCGGGTCCCAGTCGCCGTCGTGGCGGATCTGCCCGAAGACGAACTCGTCGCGCGTCTTGCGGTCGGACTGGTAATACACCTTCTCGGTGCTGAGGAAGCGCCCCAGCTCATACGTCGCCAGGGCATACGTGATGAGGTTCGCGCCCAGCTCCAGGGCATGGTCCGGCATCACGCGCGCGCCGTGCGGGTGCGTGTGATGGTCCCAGCCGCAGGAGAGATCCTGCCGCGTAAAGAACACGGCCGTGCGGCAGCCGATGTTCATCCCCTCGATCTCGACCTTGTCGGAGAACTGGCCCTTGCCTTCGACCTGGTAGTCCACCTTGCCGATCTTGTAGAACGACTCGAGGAGCGGGTGGTCGTCGGGCATGACGTACCGCCGGCGGTTCGGCAGTATCTGGTCGATCTCGCTCTGGAACGAGTCCGCGAAGGCCTTCATCCCGCAGCAGGCGTCGCCGATGATGAAGCCGCCGTCCATGAGGAACTGGCGCAGGCCCTTGCGCTCGCCATCCGTCAGCGTGAACGCCTCGTGCCCCGTGAAATAGAGCACCGGGATTTCGCTCGGCGAATAACTGAAGTCCTTCAACTCAACGTCCACCGGGCGATAGCGGATACCCAACTTGGAGTTCGTCCAATCGAGAAGGTTCTTCACGTCGGCCGGGTCGGTGGTCCAGTCGCGATACTGGTAGCGGTTGCCGTCCTTGTCGGTGGCCCATTCCATCTTGCCGTGCGTCACCTTGCCGACGAGCGTCGGGGGAGCAGGCTCGCGCTTGCGCTCGGAACGGCGCAGCGGGGTCGCCGGCAGCGGCAGCGGCGGAAACGATTCGCCGGCCTTGATGCGCTGGGGCGCGGCGGAAGGAGGAGCGCCGCAGGAACGCGGCTCGGCGTAGAGGATGCCGCCAACGTTGAAGAGCTTGAATCCGCCGGGGATCGCGACGACCGCCGCGGTGATCCCGGCGATCTTCAGGAAGTTACGCCTTGAGAAACCGTCGTCTGGCTCGGACATGGCGCCACCCCACGTTCAGGAAACAGAGTGCCTCCGCGGACGGCACTGCTACGCCATTAGTTTAACCCGGAAGCCCCAATCTTGCACCGGTAAATCTGAAAGAGCGGGTGAGCGCGATTGCGGGCCTCAGTTCCCCCGCCTGAAACCACAATTCTGTCACAAAACGCAGCAGTTTGTTGGGTGGGTCCGGCCAAGAGCGGTCTGCGGAGTATCCTCCCTGCGACTAGGCTCCTCCGCTCGCAAGAAACGCCGGGAAAGCATTCCGAACAGGACAGAACTTGTCCACAATTACTATCCATTTTGTGGGCACCCTAAGCCTTGAAACCCCAATGGGTTGTGTGTTTCATGCTCTTGACCGGCCGAAAAACACACGGAATCGGCGGCTTTTCTTCAAGTTCCCCGCTTGCCGAGGCCGATTGTGATAATGCAAGGCAGAAGGAGCCGTATTATCGTAGGGTGCGCGGCTGTGGGTAGCAGTTGCGCGTCCGGTCTTTTGCGAATAGCGAGGGGGTCAAGATGAGAATCCGGGGTCCCGCCGGCGTCGGCGGAGCCGATAACATCCAGAACGTTGGTCCTGCACGCACGAAGGCCGTTCAGGGGACATCGCCGGCGTCGCACGTCGACCGGGTGGAGATCTCCGACATGGCCGTCTTCCTCGACAAGATCTCGCGTCTGCCCGATATCCGCAGGGAAAAAGTGGAGCTGGTGCGCGAGCAGATCGCCCGCGGCACCTACGAAACGCCCGAGAAGGTCGAGAAGGCGATTGAGAACTTGGTGAAGGAACTCTGGTAGGCCGCACCCGCGCGCGCTCATTGCAGGCCCCTTCCGTATCCGCGGAAGGGGCCTTCTTTTTGTACCCGCCGTCGCCGCCATCTCGGTCAGCCGGAAAATGTACTGTGTACCTTTTTCTGGACGGCGGGGCTGGTAAGCTCGCGGAGGGCGTCTTTGGCGATCCAGCGGGCGGACTTCGAATCAAGCTCGGCGAGTTCGCGGGCGGCCGTCACCACGGCGGCGTTCAGCGCGAGATTGCGCTTGCCAATCTGGCGCAAGGCCCAGTTGACCGCCTTGCGGACGAAGTTGCGCTCGTCGCTCGCATGGCGGCGGATCACCGGCAGGAGCGCGAGGAACTTCGCGTCGGGCGCCTGCTTGTCATGAACGGAGAGGCACGCCATCAGCACGAACCCCGCCCGGCGGACGAACGTCTCCTCGCGCCGGCTCCACTCGATCGCCTTCTTCCACGCGCCCGGCGTCTTGCGGAAGAGATTGTTCATCGTCCCGTCGCAGATGTCCCACGAGTCGATCTCGCGGACCCAGGTTTCCATCTGCGAATCCGTCACCTGCGCCGGGTCGTCGACAAGCCCCGCCAGTATCCGCGCCTCGTGAATTCCCGAGTCCCACAGTTCGAGCGCCAGGGCGTGGTCCCGGCGATGCTCCCGCGCCAGCTTTCTCAGCGGCGGAATCGGAACCCCCAGCAGGCCCGCCGTGCTGATGCCGTACCGCGCCATCCCCGCGACGTTGCGAGGGTCCGCCATCGATTTCAGCTTGGCAATGACCTCGGCCGCGCTCATTTCCAGTCCCGATCGAAGAATCCGCCGTCGGCGTAGCGGGCCGCTCCCCTGCCGCGCCTCTCGGATCTCGCCGAATCGAAGACGAGCCAGTCGGGCTGCTCGCCGCCGGACTGCGCGATGTTGCGAATCGCCTCGGGCGTGGCGCCGCAGCTCACGAGGACGTAGCGTCCCGGCGCGTCCGGGTTCGGATAGATGAACTTCACCGCCGTACCCGGGGCGTCATAGGTCTTGCCGCGGAACGTGAGCTTGCCGCCCTCGACGCTCACCGGCAGCGCCGCCGCGATCTTCCGCGCGCAGGCGTTGCTCTCGGGCCCGCCGAAGAGGACAAGGTTCGCCCCGCGAGCGTCCGGCTCGCCGACCGCGCTGTCGGCCACCGCCGCAAACGTCCCCCACATCCGGCCGCTGGTCAATCCCTTCAGCCCCTTCGCGAACGCCTCGGCCTCCGCGCGGTTGACGGCCGTCGCGTTGTCGGAGCCGACGGTGCCGTAGACGATGAGGAACCGCTCGCCCAGCGCCTCGCTCATCGGGCCGGAGAGGCCGTGCTTCTTGATGGTCCCGGCGCGATATGGCGCGGCGCTCGCCGCCCAGGACTTGCCGCCGTCGGCGCTCGCAAGGTGCAGCACGCGCTCCTTCGGGATCGCGCTCACCGTCACCTCGGCGCCGTTGATGAGGACGCTCAGCGACGTCGCATCTTTCCGCCTCGCCTCCGGCAGATCGAGCGTCATGCGGCTGACGTTCTTCGATTCGATCTCAATCCTCCCCGGCACACGCCAGAGCGCCTTCACCTCGCTGAGGCGGTAATCCTCGACGAGTTCGTCGATCTCGACCCAGTAGGCCTTGTTATAGCGCAGGTCGAACGTGCGATAGAGGACGCGCTCGGGCGCGGGGTTGCGCGTGAACGTAAGCATCCAGTCGCGCGTCGCACGGCGGAGGACTTCGGGGACGTCATGCCCCTGCCTCACGCCCAGCATGAGCGCGGCCTCGTATTCGAGCTTGCGCAGCCGCTCGAACGCCGACTCGGTGTTCTCGACGCGGACGGCGCTGTCGCTGATGCCGTTCCAGGCGATGACGGGGAGGTCGAGGAAGTTTTCGAGGAGGAACATCTCGCACCCGGAGACCGAGAGCCTCGCGCGCCAGTCGGCGGCGGTCGAGGGGTCGCCCGCGAACCGCTTCCACGTATCGAGCCCGGCGCCTCCGGCCTGCGGAGAGGCGGCGGCCCAGAGGTCGGGGTAACGCGTGGCGAGGTGCCAGGTGCCGAAGCCGCCCATCGAGAAGCCCGTGATGCAGACGCGGTTCTCGTCGATGTTGTATCGCTTCTTCATCTCCTCCAGAACGTGGAAGACGTCGTTGCGCGCCCACCCGCGCCAGCCGGCGTTTCCGCGGCCGTAGGGGTTGGCGATAAGATACCCGGGCCGCACCTCGCCGGACGCGCCGGCGTCGTGCTTGACGAACCATCCTTCCCACGTCAACTCCTCGCCGCCATAGCCGTGAAGCCAGATGACGAGCGGATAGGGTTTCGAGCCGTCGTAGTCGTTCGGCACGCTGACGAGGAACGGCTGGACCATGTTGTCCTCGGGGGCGGCGTAGGCGCGAATGAGGCGTCCGCGGGCCGACGCGAACCAGTCCGTCCCGCGCGCGGTCGCGTCAACGATATCCTCCGTCTCCTGGGCGAGTTCCGCCACCCGGCGCCATACCTTCACGTCGTGCCCGGCGGCCATCCACGCCTCCATCGATTGCAGGCGATAGGCGATGCTCGCGGCGTTCCTGCGATAGAGCGCCGGACGGCTTTCGGCGGCCCGCGCAGCCTTCGCCTTCACCGCCTCGGCCTTCGCCCGGATGGGCGCCGTCATCACGCGTTCGTAGCGGAAGCTCCGCTCCACCTTCGCGCCCGTCGGCGGCTCAATCGAGATCGTCCCCTTGTACGAGCCGTCGGCCAGGCCCGAGATCTTCCACGTCAACTCGCGGCGGCTGGCGCCCGGCGAAACCGCCACGGCGCGCGTCGCGCCGGCGACCTCCTTGCCGTCGGAGGAGAGCGACAGCTTCACCTGGAGCTTCTCCTCGCCCGGCGCAAAGCAGAAGAGGCGGAACTTCAGCGATTCGAGATCGGGCTGGTCGGGGATATGCGCCGCCGCGTAATACTCCGAGGCCCCCGCCGCGGGCGGGACGAAGTCGAACGCGGCCTGGCCGAACCGCGACGCGTCCTTGCCGCTGCAGATGCCGGGGGTCCACTCGAGCCAGCTCTTGAGGTCCTTGCCGGCGTCCGAGTCGTTGATGCAGAAGGTGAAGCCGAAGGAGGACATCAGGCCCGGGGCCAGCGGCGCCATCTCCGACCACGGGATGCCGATCTCGTAGAACGCCCCGCCCGAGCCGGGCTTGTGGACGATCGCGAGCTTCGCGCTCTTCACGGGCACAGGCTGCCCCGTGCGATAGAGGAGCGGGCCGTCGGAGGTAAGCGCAGCGGTGTACTCCTGCTCGTTCGGGGCGTACCGGCCCTTCGTGCGCTCCTCGATCGGGTCGAAGGCGAACTGGACGCAGTCGCCCCCCCAGATATCGCTTCCCGTGAACGGCTGGTTGAAAACGTCGTCGGTCACGTCGAAGGCGAGGTAGAGATACTCTGAGTCCCAGCACATGCGCATCGAGCCGGAGCAGTCCTGCGGCCCGGCCCACTTGCCCGACTCGTTTCGCGCGGACTCCGCCTTGTCGAGGACGATCGCGGGGACCTTCTCCCACTCGGAGAGATCGCCGTCCACCGTGATCGGCGCCGGGGCGCGCGGACACTCGCACCGAGGCAGCACGGCGGCCGCCGCCGTGGGCGTGTAGTCCGCAACGGTGACATCCGTGTGCTTAGCCCTCGCGGGCGCCGGGCCGACCGTGCCCGATTGCCCGCACCCAATCACCAGGCCGACCGCCGCCGCGATAGCGGCATAGACGAAGACGTGTTGCATGGTTCTCTCTCCTGTGTAGATGCTCCCAGACGTCCACGCCCTCTGCCCCCTCTCCCTCCGGGAGAGGGTCGGGGTGAGGGATCTGTCCAACTCCCACGGACCTCGTTTCGCCGCACGGACCTAGCCGAACGGACGTCTTCCGGCGCTTCGCGTCGCGCCGGTGGGCGTGGGCGTGCTTCACCCTCACCCGGCCTCCCCCTGAGGGGGAGGGGTAAGCGCCTCGCGAACGCGCCTCGCCGATTCGTCCACGTAGCCGGCGTCGACGTCGAAGCCGACGAACGGGACGCCGAGGCGGGCGCAGGCGACGGCGGAGCTGCCGAGGCCGAGGAACGGGTCCATCGCAAGCCGCACGCGCGCAAGGCCGTGCAGACGGAGGCACATCTCGGGAAGCCGCGCGGGGAAGGTGGCCGGATGCGGGCGATCCTTCTCGCGCGACTGGATCGTCTCGTAGGGAATGAACCACGTGTTGCCTCGGCAGTGCGCGTCCTTCGCCGCGGCCTTCCAGCGCGTAACATTCGACTTGTCCTGGTAAGGCACGCCGATGGCCAGCCGGTCGAGCTCGACGTCGCCCTTCTTCGTCAGGTGGAAGATGAACTCGTGGCAGCCGTTGAGATAGCGCGGGCTGTTGATGGGCTGATAGTGGCCGAAGGTCAGGACTTCGTTGCGCTTCGCGGTCCGAGCCTCGACCGCAATCGATTTCACCCAGTGGATGACATTCTGGAGCGTGAGGAACTCGCGGAAGACCGCGAGGACATCGAACGCAACCCACGGGTCCGTCGGCGGGCCGCCGATGTTGAGGAAGAAGGAGCCGCCGTCCGCCAGCACCCGGGCAAGCCCCGCAGCCCACTCGCGCGTCCAGGCGAGGTACTTCTCCCGCGGGATCGAATCGTCGTAGGTCCGGTAGGCCTTGCCGAGGTTGTAGGGTGGCGAAGTCACCGCGACATCGACCGAACCGGCCTTGAGACGCGACATCCCCATGACGCAGTCACCGGCCACAAGACGGATATCCCCTGAGCCCCCGGGAATCGAGATGACGGATTCCGGAGGGAATAGCCGCGGTTCAGGCAGGTTGGGAGGGGTCTTCCTGCGTCGGCCCATGGCGCTCTAAGTGCCTCTGAGACAATGGGTTATCACCATGATTGCCTATTAGCATAACGGGCCTCTTAAGTCAAGCAATGAATTGCTATTATTTTCAGTGAATATGCGTTCACTCTCTGCGTTTAATACAGTAGCGGACACGACAAGGGCACTCAGAGAGGAAAGGAGACAGCCATGAGACGCGCGACAATGGTGCTCGGGATTGCGGCGATGGTGATGGGGATGGCTACGACGAGTTTCGCGGGGGATTTCAAGCTGATCATCAGCATCGGCCGGGCGATCCTGGCCCCTCAACCCGTGGTTGTCTATCAGCCCCCGCCTCCCCCGCCGCCGGTGGTGGTGTATCAGCAGCCGCAGGTCGTCTA
>JBBIVY010000094.1:13541-15337 GCA_037439485.1 Planctomycetota bacterium
CAGCAGCCGCAGGTCGTCTATGCGCAGCCCCAAGTCGTCTACCAGCAGCCGCAGGTGGTCTATCAGCAGCCCGTGGTCTACCGGCCTCTTGGCGTCGCGGTGCCTCCACCGGTGTGCCGACCGATGAGCGGACCGGCCGTCGACATCCGTCGCCACGATGACCGCGACCGCGGGGTCATCCGTTCCGGCCATTACGTCTACGAGCCGGTGCGTCGCGCGGATGGATCGGTGTGGTATCGGCAGATCCGGCAGAACTGAGCCCTTCACAAGCCCCCTGACAGGCGGCGGTCGTCCCAACTCACCGGGACGCCGCCGCTTGCGTTTTGTACCAGCCTTGCACCTCCCGGCAGACTCTAGTAGAATTGCCCCATGCATCCTCCTCGAAACGTACAAGGAGCCCCCCCATGCCCGAGGTTATCCGACGCGTCCGCCCGACGCCGTTGCCGATGAGCGCGTACCTGGCGAACCCGCACCGGGGATGCTGCACCTTTCAGCATTTCAACGGCGACGCCCTCTTCCCGGGCACGACATGGTCGGAGGAAGGGCCGGTGACGTTTCCGCCGCCGGTCAAGATGCCGTTCGTGGACGGCTATCTTCCCACAACGGTCGCCTATTGCCGCTGGTTCTGGCGGGTGATCGAGCCGGAGCGGGGCAAATACGACTTCACCGTAATCGAGAAATCGCTCGAGACGGCCGCCGCGCGGGGGCAGACGCTCGCCGCGAGGATCATGTCGTTCGGCTCAGCGGCGCAGCCCCAGCTTCCGGAGTGGTATCTGAAGAGGTACAAGACCGTCCCGGACGGCAAGGTGCTGCACCCGGTACACGATTCGCCGGAGTATTACGAGCACTGGGGCGCGCTGATCCGCGAGTTCGGCCGGCGCTTCGACGGAAAGCTGGAGAACGTGACGATGGCCTACCTCGGTCCCTGGGGCGAGGGCGCCGGGGAATGTACGAGCGAGACCTGCGCGAAGTTCGTGCAGTGCTACAAGGAGGCCTTCCCGAACACGCTCCGCCTGACGGAGGTCGCCAACGCCCAGTTCAAGGCGGGCCTCGCGAGCGGCTCGGGCTGGCGGGTCAACTGCTACGGCGACCTCGGCGATACGGGCAGTCCCGAGGTGACGAAGAACGTCTCGTGGAACCACACGTTCGACGCCTACCCGATGGAGGTGACGACCGCCGGCGCCAAGGACACGTGGCGGAAAGCCCCGGTCTTCCTCGAAACCGGCTGGGTGCCGGGCGGATGGCACAAGCGCGGGTGGGACATCGACTTTATCATCGAGCAGGGGATTAAGTATCACCCGACCTACTTCATGCCGAAATCCACGGCGCTGCCCGATGCGTGGAGGGAGAAGCTGTCTCTCTTCTCGAACCGCATCGGCTACCGCTACATCCTGCGCCAGGCGCTCTTCGACCGCAAGGTCCCGGCGGGCGGCACGTTCCGCTTCCAGAGCTGGATCGAAAACGTGGGCGTCGCGCCGATCTACCGGAAGTACGACTTCGCGCTGCGCCTGCGGCAGCAGGACGTCGAGGCGGTGATCCCCTTCCCCGAAATCGACATCCGCGCGTGGCAGCCGGAGGACACGTGGCTCGACGTCTCGGTGAAGGTTCCGCCCGCGATCAGGCGTGGATGGGCGGAGCTTTCCGCCGGGCTCGTCGCCCCCGGCACGGCTGACGCGCGCGTCCGCTTTGCCGTCAAGGAGCAGTTCGGCGACGGGTGGGCGGACGTGCAGGGGGTGGAGATCGTCTGAGGCCGGCCCTTTCCGCACATAGATCCGGGAGGAGACGGATCGGAGCGT
>JBBIVY010000095.1:0-13328 GCA_037439485.1 Planctomycetota bacterium
GGCAAGCCCCGAGACTCATTGACAACTCGGGGTGTGCGACGGTATCATGCCCGGCGCGAGGAGGGTTGGCCGAGCGGTCTATGGCGACGGTCTTGAAAACCGTTTTCCGGGAAACCGGGACGGGGGTTCGAATCCCTCACCCTCCGCCATGAAAGAAGAAGGACGGGCGATATCGCCCGTCCTTTTCGTTGTACCTGGTTGGCGTGGCGGGTCAGAGCCCCGCCACGCGATCATTCAGAGGGACTTACTTCAGCGAGATTCGCATGATCCGCGTCTCGTAGGGCGCCAGCGTCATCACCGGCCCCGGGAGCATCACGTCGGCGTTGAGGTTGCGTATCTCGGTGAACTGCTTGCCGGCGGTCGAGACGAGCTTCACGGCCTGCTCCTTCTCGGTCTCGTTGTGGAGATAGGTGAGGTAAGCCCCGCCTTCCGTCGTCGTGCGCGATTCGACGCCGTCGAGGTAGCTTCCGTCCGGCGCGAAGGCGCGGATCGGCCGGTCGAAACCCGCAGAAGCCATGAGTCCGTCGAAGAACACCTTGCGCGAATCGAGCACGAGCTGCCCGGCCATGTAGACGATGCGGCCCTTGCCGAACGCGCGATCGAGCAGCGCGGCGTCCTTCGTCCCCGCATAGAGCGCCAGCGGCTTCCACTCGGCCGAGGCCTTCACGGTCTGGATGATCCCCGCGGCGGACCACGTCTTGCCGCCCGCCGACGCCACGTCGCGCTTCGGCTGCTTGGCGATGATGGTCTTGGCGACCGGTCCCTGGATGAAATCGAGCTCGCCGGACTGGTCGATGCCGCGCTTGGCCTCGCCGGCCATGAACTCGGGCAGCTCCTCGCCGGTGATCTCGATGCCGATGTCCTTCAGATACGCGCGCCTGCGGTTATACTCGTCCGCGATCAGCGACGTCGGCGTGACGACGAGCGTGCCGCCCGCCTTCGCCCACTCCGTGATCTTCGCCCAGTCCGCCTCGCCCACGTAGCGCGCGCCGGGGATAACGAGCACCTTCACGTCCTTGAGCGCGCCCTCGGCGATGCGCTTCGACGAGGAGAACCCCACCGGCGCATCGAGCCGCGCCGCGGCGCCGTAGGTCTCTTCGACTTCAATCGAGTAGGGCGTCTTGATCCCCTCGGCCCCGGGGAATTTCTGGATCAGGGACGCGCGCGGATAGAGCAGCGTGAACTCGGGCGTCGCGTCCGAGAAGACGGAGACTTCCTTCGGCAGCCGCCTCACGTCGAGCGCTGCCTTCATCACCACCTCGACCTCGGGCAGCGTGATGAGCGGCGAGTGGGCCATCGATGATTCGTAGAACTCGCCCGCCTCGCCCGGCCACCACCAGTAGTCCATGAGGCCGCACCCGTGGAGGAACATGAGGAAGCAGGTGTTCGGATGCGCGTGGTACTCCGGGTCCACGATGGGCATGGACTTCAGTGATCGCTGCAGGTCCATGACGCTTGTGACGCCGATGGCCCGCGAGCCGGTCTCCGAGAGCCAGATATCCGAGACGCCGCTTGCGGCGAGCATCTCCTCGTCGATCCCCTGCCTCCAGAAGTCCGCGCCGAACGGCTGCCCGCCGCCCGTCGTCGTGAGCGCGCCCGACAGGCCCTTGCGGATCTCGGCCTTCGCCCAGGTCATGTAGTCCGTGAACCGCCAGAGGTTGAAATCGCCCCAGTCGTAGTACTTCGCGGGGTTGGTCTCGGGCTCCTTCGGAAGGTACGACGGCAGCGTCACGTCGGCGAAGGAAGCGAACGTCGTTTTCCACGTCTCGTTGAGCTTCGCGATCGTGCCGTACTTGCGCTCGAGCCACTTGCGGAACTTGTCGAGCGAGTAGGAGTCGTAGTTGGAGTAGGAATACTCGAAGCCCATGTTGACGTAGAGAGGCGGCACTTTCCTTGCCGTGATGCGCGGCATGTAGATTGTGCCGATGGACTTTGCGATGGCTTCGAGCATGTGCGGCGAGTCGAGCGAGATGACGCAGCGGCCCTGCCCGCCGGCGGAATACTTGTCGCGGATGATGTGCCCGCACCAGCCGTCGTCATAGACGCGGTGCGTGTCGGGATACTTCTGATAGACCTCCCAGACAGGCGTCTGCTGAACGTCGTAACGGCTGGCGCCCACGGCGGACATCCCGGCGTAATACTGCTCCGAGCAGAACCACTTGAGCAGCTCGCCGGAGTTGTGATACTGCATCGAGAAGAGGATGCGCGGCTCGTCGCCTTCGCAATAGTAGCGGCCTTTCAGCTTGAGCTTCGCAAAGTCCGGGTGCGGCGGCACCTTGAGGTCGGGCGACGTTCCCGCCATCACCGCGCGGAGATGCGCGGCGGCCTCGGTGCATCGCTTGAGCACACAATCCGCGTAGCCCTCGCGCAGCGCGATGTGGTCCGGCAGGTCCCATCGCACGTTGAACGCGAGGTCTCCGAGAACGAGCGGGATCTCGTCGTAGAGCGTCTCGGCATTCTTCGCCTTCGCCTCGGCCACCACCGTCCTCAAGGCGGCCATCGCGGCGAGCGCGGCGTTCTTCTTCGCAAGGACGGCGGGCGTCTCGGTGACCAGCGGCGGATCGACCGGCGTCTTCCTGCCCGTGTCGGCGAGGGTGACGCCGTTCTTCGTGGCGAGGTCGACGCCGACGAGCGAGACGTCATCGATCCAGACGCGGCCGCGGCCGTACATCTGGATGAAGACCTTGACGTAGGGGCACTTGGCGGGGACGTCGAACACGGCCTCGCACTTCTTCCAGCCCGAGGAGCCCGCGGGGATCCTGATCTCGCTGCCGGCGAGGCCCGACTCGGCGATGTTCGTGACGAGGATCGTGCAGGTCTGGTTCCACAGGCCCGGCTTGAGGTCGTCGGCCATGACGTGCGCGGTGAGCTTGAGCTTGGTGGGGCTCTTGATCTCGATGGGCTCGGTGTAGAAGCCGATCTTGCACGGCCCGCGGCCGTCGAGGAGCGCGGAGGATGCGCCGGAGTAGACCGACGCGGCGCCGCGCCCGAGGAAACTGGCGCCTTCCCAGCGCCGGGCGGTCCACGAGGCGAATGGGCTGCCGAGGGCGTCCGGGGCCTGGAGCGTCTCGAAGCCGCCGTTGACGACCAGGTTCGCGTCGCCCATCCGCACCGGCGGCATCACCGGTACCGCGGGCGGCTCGTGCGAGAGATACATGTTGTCGAAGTAGCACGTCACCTCGGGCTTCACTTCCTTGTAGAGGCACATCGCGATGATGTTCGCGCGGTCGAGCTCCATCGTCCGCTTCAACTCGTCCAGGTCCACCGTCAGCGTGTTCCACCCCGGGCCGATGGGGAGGGACGTCTCCGCCTTGTGCTGGGCCTTGTCGCGGAACCACATGCCGAACGAGCCGGGCATCTTGTCGTCCCAGTAGACGTCGATGTTCAGGTAGCGGAAGCCCGTCCAGTCGGCGACGGGGAGCTTCGTGGCGTAGACGTTCGACCACTCGGGCTTGTTGGTGAAGACGACCTTGAGCGACTTGGCCCCTTGGGTGACGTTCTGCGTCTGGGCCTCGAACGGCGAAGCGTTCTCGCTCTGCCAGATCGACGCGTCCTCGAAGTCGCAGACAAGCTTCGTCTCGCCCACGGGCTTTGCGACCTGGGCCGAGGCCGCCGCGGCAAAGACCAGCATCCCGGCCAACGTCCATACGATGCGGCGCATGGCGCTTCCTCCTCATGAAGGGATAGGCGGGAGACCTGCTGTCTTATCGGCGCGAAATCAGTTCTCGAAATTGCTCTCATAGGCCCCGGGCAGGAGGTCGCCGGCGCGGGCCTTGACGACACGGCCGTCGATGGCGACGATGACCTCGGCGTCGGGGGAATAGTCGAAGACGAGCTGGCGGCAATTGCCGCAGGGGGAGAGGACCGGGAACTTCTTCCCGCGTTTCTTCACGGCGACCATCTTCGAGATGTTCCTCTCGCCCGCGGTGAAGGCCGCGCCGATGGCGATCGGTTCCGCGCACGGGCCGTAGCCGCACGCCTCGACGTTGACCCCGACGTAGATCTTCCCCGATGGGCACAGCACCGCCGCGCCCACCGTGTGATAGTGCTTGAGATATCCGCGCTTGAGCGCCTCGCGCGCCGCCTCGATGAGCTTACGGTCTTCCGCGTTGATCTTCCGGAACGCCATGGTCACTCCCTCATCTTGCGCGAGCTTCGAACGAGTTCCGCCGCGGCCGCAACGTATTTCTTCGCCGCATCGGGGGCGGTTGTGCACCACGTTGATTCGTATCCGCCAAGCGCGAACTCTTCCGCCGTCGGCACGTAGCCGTGGGAGCCATTCACCAGCTCCGCCGTGATGACGCGGTCGCCGAACTTCTGCCTCAGCGCCTCGTTCACCTGGTGGAACGGCTCGCACGGGAAACCGGCGAACGCCGCGCAGCCGACGTCGAACACGGCGACGGGCTGGCGCGTCTTTCCGCGCGCCATGTCCTCCGCCGAGATCACCGGCTCGGCCGTCATCTTGGTGACGAACTGCATCCGTTGATGCTCCTCGGCGAGTCGCTTGATCTCGGCGACGGGAAGCTTCTCGGCCACCGCGGCCTTGACCGCGGCGGCGAGGTCCGCGAGCTTCCGCTCCTGCTCGGCCGCGTTCTTCGGGAATCCCTCCCACAGGTCGAGGTCGAGTTCCGCCGTCGCAAAGGCGAATCGGTTGAACGGCTTCGGGCCCTCTTTGGCCGTCGTGGCGGTCGCCTGCCGGGCAATCGCGAGTCCGCGCCTCCGGGCCTCGTCGTGCGTATATTCCTCGCAATAGAGGCGCTGGCTGCCGGCGAGGCCCTGGAGGTAGAGGCAGGGGGCCTTGGCGCCGTCGCTGAGGTAATCGACGACGTAACCGACGGCGTCGCGCGAGAGCGTGTTGCCGATCCACGCGTGGGAGACGATGACGGGGTGGCCCGTGAAGCGGACGATGGTGCCGAGCGGCCGGCGGTTGTCGCCGATGAAGCGCAGGACGTGGAGGTGCGCGTCGATGCGCCCGTCGCACCAGTTCTCCTGGAGGCTCATGCCGAACGCGTTCCAGTCGCCTTTCCAGTCGCGCACGGCCTTCGCGAGCTGCGCGCTCGCCTCGACGCGTCCGCCCTCGGTGCGGCAGTCGGTGTTGAACATCACGCAGTGGGCTCCGAGACCGTCGGAAAGCCGGATGCGCCGGTTGAAGGTGTATCCCGGCCCAAGTTCGACGTGCGCGTGGCTTGCCGCCGCGGGGCGGGCGGAACCCGCCGCGGCCAGGATCGCCGCCGAGACGCGCTCGGCGAACCACTCCGGGTCCACGTTGCTTCCCGCCCACGTCGCGTGCGAGTGAGTCGTGTGGAGGAGGATGCGCTCGAAGAGGATGCCGGTCTTCGCCGCGACGAGCGAGCGCACCTCGTTGGAAGGGGGCTTGCGGAACTCGCCGAGGTCGAGCGAGACGAGCGCGAAGACCGGCACCTTACGCTGCGTGACGACGAACGCCGTGGCCCAGAGGTCGTCGTGGAGGGCGAACTCCGGCATCGTGCGTCCGGCGCGCGGGTGCTTCCAGCCTTCGGTGATGCACTCGCGCGCGAACCCCGCGGCGAGATCGTTCTCGAAGACGATGGCGCTGTCCGAACCGTGGGGCTCCATGGGCGACGTCCTTTCAGGCCTGCCGACGCAGGCGCGACCAGAGGACCGGGGCATACCCGGCGGCCAGCCCGGTGACAAGTCCGGCGACGTGCGCGGCGTTGCCGATGGGACCCACCCAGCCGGTCATGCAGATGAACAGCCACGCGATCAGCACGACGTCCGTCACCTTCGACACCGCGAGGCCGTCCCACGGCGCAAATCGCTGGCGCATCCAGATGTAGCCGTAGAGGCCGTAGATGACGCCCGACATGCCGCCGGAGTACGGCCCGTCCCAGGCGTATTGGGCGAGGTTCGAGACGGCCGAGGTGACGAGTACGAGCGCGGCGAACTTGAGAGAGCCCTTCGCTGGCTCGATCATCATTCCGAAATCGCGCAGCCACCACAGGTTGAAGACGATGTGGAGGAGTCCGAAGTGAAGCAGCATCGACGTGAAGAGCCGCCAGATCTGCCCGTGGCGTATGGCCTCGAGGCCGTTCCATTCGATGTGATTGTCGACGATGTCCACCGGGGCGATGAGGAGGGCGTTCATCACCCCGTTGTCGGACTTCTTACCGAGGTCCGTGGCGATGGCGACGCCGATGCAGGCCCCGATGAGGAGGAGCGTTACGAGCGACTCGCGCAGGGGCATCCGGCGGAGTCCCCCGGCGAGGGCCCGGGTCTCGTTGAACCACTCCTGGCGCGGGCTGGTGATGCGCCGGGCGCGCGCCTCATCCTCGCGGCGGGCCTCCTCGCGGAGTTTCCGGGCGGCGCCCGCCTGGTCGTAACGCTCGTCATCCGGGTTCGCGCCAAACTGCACGAACTCCTGCGCGGCCCGCGCGACGTCGTCTTCGTTGATGACCCAGACGATCCACCCGCCCTTCGACGGGTCCACCTGGTTGGCGATGTCCAGCGTCACCAGGTAATCGCCGAAGGCCCGCGCCTGCTGCTCGTTCTGGAGGGTTCCGACCGGGCGCACGCTGTGCTTTCTCTTTTTTGTAGGGGGGGACCTATGTGTCCCCCCGTTTTTCTTTTTCTTCTCTCTTGGCGGTCTTCTCTTTCGAGAAGAAGAAGAGCGGGGGGACACATAGGTCTCCCCCCCTACAGAAACAAAAGATCAAGAAGAGAACCAGCACTTCGGCAGCGCGGCCTTTTCGGCCTTCAGCAGCTCGGCGATCATTGCGTCGGCGTCCTCGATGCTGGCGACGAGCGGGTCAAGGACCATGGCGCGGCGCAGGATGGCGCGGTCGCACTTCACGATCGCCTCGACGGTGAGTTCGTGCGTCTCGAGGACGGTCTGCTCCATCGAGCGGATGCCGACCGGGAAGGCGCCCACGGGCAGCGGCTTCGGCCCCTTCATGTCGATGTCGCACAGGAGTTCGAGCAACGCGTCGTCGTCCATGTTCGTCACGGCGCCGCGGTTGGGGCTCGATACGTAGAACCGCTTCTTCAGGCCGCCCCACATCGACTCGATGACGTCCGTCGCGTGGTCCTGCCGGTGGTTGCCGAAGAAGTGCTCGGGCGGCAGCTTGCCCGAGAGATAGTTGTCGACCTCTTCCCACATCGCGTCGTGGCGCAACTGCCGCTCGGCCGCGGGGAAGACGCTCAGCGTCGGGAGGTTCGCCGGAGCGACGTTCTTGCCCTGCCAGTAGCGGACGTATTCCTTGGTGTGGTGCAGGTTCATCGGCAGCAGGCCGAAGATGTCCCACAGCTCCAGGGCATAGCGCGCGTTGAAGGCGTCCTTCGGGTGCGCGTCGGCGGTTTCCTTGGCGGCGGCGCGCTGGAGGCCCCGCCGGAAAGCCGGCAGAGCGTCCTTGCCCTTGTACTTCGCGGAGAAGAGCCACGGGAAGTGGTTGATGCCGGCGATCGTGACGTCGAGGTCGCGCTCCATCTTCGGCGTCGCGTCATCGGGCTTCCGGATGACGCCCATGCGGGCGAGCCAGTGGCGCTTGTCGAACGGCATGTGCAGCGAGTCGCACATCGCGAACGACTTCACCTTCGGCGCGTGGCGCATGAGGCCGATGCCGTTCACCGTCGACGGGTTGATCAGGTTGATGACCCACGCGTTCGGGCAGAGCTTCTCAACGTCTTTCGCCACGCGCAGGATCTCCGGCAGCTCGCGCATCGCGCGGAAGATGCCTCCGGGCCCGATCGTGTCGCCCGAGCACATCCGCACGCCGTACTTCTCGGCGATCGCGCAGTCGATCCCGCGGTATTTCACCCCTTCGTTCGCGAACGAGAGGACGACGAAGTCGGCGCCCTTGAGGACCTTCTTCCGGTCCACCGAGCCCTCGACGGCCAGCGTGGACTTGGCGTGCGCGGTGATCATCTTCCCCAGCTTCACCATCCGCTCCAGCCGCGACTTGTTCGTGTCCACGTAGGCCAGCGTGCCCTTCTGGAGCACCGGGCTCTTGATCATGTTCCACAGCGATTGCCGGCCGAAGAAGAGCGACCCGGCTCCGACGACGACGATCTTGGGGTGCTGCATGGTTCCTCCTTGGGTGTAAGAGACTCCGCAGGTTGCGGAGCCATGAATGATACGCGCCGGCGGGCGTTTGGCAAGCACAAAGCGAGGGCCGGCCCCCGCGGGGCGCGGGGGCGAAGGGGGTCACTTGCCCATGATGATGTCGGCCAGCGTTCTCCGGGCGGACTCCCAGTCGTCGGGGTGGATCGACCAACTGATATCGGCGTGGACGTAGGACGGGTCCTTCGGGTCGGCGACGCCCACCTCCCACAGGGTCTTCGGGACCATCTTCCGCACGAGCGCGTCGACCTTGTCGGGGGCGGTCTTGGCGGCCATCGCCAGGTAGTCGGCGTCCTGGATGCCACGGCGCCAGAGCTTGAGGCGCAGGCTCGCGATGGGACCCGGCAGGCCGTAGCTGTTCTTCGGGTACTTCGTGTCCGTCCCGGGATAGAAGAGCACGCCGTCGCCGTTCATATAGTTGGAGCCGGTCTCGCCGTACTTCGGGTGCAGCTTGTCGTTCAGCCGGCCGAAGGTCTGGGCCTGCTCGAACACGTCGGTCTCGTACCCGACCCGCGACGTGTTGCGGTAATGGGTCGATTGCCAGTAGAACCAGCGGGAGACCCCATGCTTGAACTGCGTCCACGCCACGACTCGCAGGGCCACCCCGTCATCTTCCGTCATGAACGAGCCGCAGGAGGGCCGCTCTCCGTTGTAGGCCCAGTATTCCTTTCCTTCCTTCCGCAGCTTCTCCATCAGCGGCTTCCAGACGGCCGTGTCGCCCCAGGAGCCGGTGCTCAGAGGTGCTTCTTCATCAGCCGGCGCATGCCGAGGAATCGGTCGAGTTCACGTTCGCAGTCCTCCGTCACGCCCGCCGCGTCAGGTCGTCTCCTCTCATCCCTATGCAGAACCATCGGCGCATTGTCGGTCAGCGGGTTGTTAAGAAGACCCGCCCCTCCGGCTGCAACCGGAGGGGCGGAGGGTGAGGCGGAAGGTGGAACGTCGAACGCTACTTGCCGAGCGCCTTGGCGATGGCGGCGCGGGTCTCGGCGAGACGGGCGGCGCTCGATTCCCAGATGACGAATCCCGGCAACTGGCGCCAGCCCTTGCCGTCGTCGCCGCCGTTGGTGTGCTGCACGGGCGCGAGGAAGGACTTGTCATAGTCCTTCGTCTCCTGCGCCATCTTGTGGGCGAGCGACTTGGCCAGCGCGGGATTCTTCGCGCGGAGCATGGAGAGAAGCTCGAAGTCCTCGATGCCGTCGCGCAGCACCTTCAGTCGTATGGAAGGCAGCGGAATCTCCTCCTCGATGCCGAGTTCGTCCGGGAGTCCCTTGTAGAAGAGCGAGCCGTCGCCCCAGCAGGCGGGACCATACTTGGCCGGCGCCGTGACGCCGGGCGCGGCGTTCACCCGCCAGAATTCGATGCCCTGCATGTCGAGCGCGAACGTGACCCACGTCCAGATGCGCGTGTTCATCGCGGGCCGGTGGATGAAGATGTTCGGGCTCGTCGGGGCGTCGGAACTCACCGTGACGCAGTTGATAGCCTTGCGCCCGAGCTTCATCTCCTCGCGGTACCGGTCGGGACCCGGAGAATCCCAGTTGATGACCTCCACGTTGATGATCGGGTCCCACACGTCCACGAGCCCCACCATGTTCTTGTTGTAGCGCGTCGTCAGAAAGAGGCCGATGCTCGGCGAGAACTCCTTGATCTGCTTGCCCACGCGCTCGCACTTGATCAGCGTCTGGGGGGTCGGTTCGTCGATGAAGAACCAATCGCAGTTCTTGATCCACGGCTTCGCCTTGTAGTGCGCCTCATACTGCTTCAGGATCTCGATGCGGTCGTCATCGCTCTTCTGCAAGGGCCCCTGCACCGCCCACGACCCGCCCGGGAAGTGATAGGTCTTGCCCGGAACGCCGTCGTCGAAGAGCGCGCCGCTGAAGTAGTCGTCCAGCAGCTTGTCGAATGCGTTGTTCCACTGGACGACGGGCTTCCCCGCGGCGTCGCGGCTGAGGCCGTGGCCGACGCCGTTGACGAACCACACGTCCATGCGGTGCTCATGCAGAGAATTCAGATAGTCGCGCTTCGGCGTGTCCGAGGTGAGTTCGAAATAGGTGAGGAGCGTGCTCGTCTTCGGGAGCGTCACGGGCCAGACGGTGAGGGCCACGGGGATGGTGGCCATCGGCTTCCCGGCTGTGGAGACCTTCAGTTCGCCCTTGTAGTCTCCCGGCGCGGCGTCCGCCGGAACGTGCAGCTCGACCCAGACAGGCGCGTTCATGCCGCCGGCGACGCTGAACGGCGCGCCGAACTTTCCGCCGATGCGCTCGCCGGTTTTCGGATTTACGAACGGCACGAGGCTGTCGGGCAGCCAGCCGCTCGCCTCGCAATTGACGTAGTGCACGCGGTAGAGCGTCACGGCGGAGGCCGGGATCTTCGCGCCCGCGGGGCCGACGAGGTCGCTCGCGGCGACGTCAACGCCGGTGAGGTTCCCAAGCGCCGAGACGACCACCTGGAATGACTCGAACTCGTTCCGCGCCGCGGCCAGCGTCACGGCCGCGAACTTCTCGGGCGGGTTGTCCCCGCGCTGCACCTTGGCGACGGAGTTCTCGGTCCAGATCACGTATTCGCTGCGCGAGACGCGGAACTCGCCCGCCGCCGCGACCCACTCGCTGGTGAGGCCCGTCGGGTCCACCGCGCGCAGGCGAAGCTCATATGCCTTGTCGGTGGCCAGCTTCGTCGTGTCCACCTCGAACGCACATTTCTCGGCATCCACCTTCCCGACGGTCTCGGCGGCGCCGCCCTTCGGGGCGAGCGCGATCTCATAGGACGCGGACGTGCCGTTCGGGTCCCAGGGCTTCCTTTTCCACTCCACGGTGAAATGCGGGCCGAAGGTCTTGCCCGCGATGTTCGTGAGGAGGTCCGGCGCATAGGGCGCCACTTCGCCGGTGAAGGAATAGGAGACGACCAGTTCCGGCCGCAGAGCCGGGAGAGGATTCCCCGGCGCATTGAAGAAGAACTGGACGTTCCCCGGATTGAGGGCCTTCACCCCGATGCGCAGGCCCTTGTTGGTTTCGGGCTTCTCCAGCCACCGCGTGATGAGTTCCGGCGGCAGCTTCCACGACACCACCCGCGTCTTCGCGTCCATCCCGGCGAACGTCGCGTTGCGGTAGGCCGCCGTGGAGATCGCGGCGCCGTCCTTTTCAGAGGCGTCGTAGAGCCCGATGTCGGCGTTTCTCACCACGCTCCAGCCCTCTTCGACGAAGCTCATCCGCAGTTGGGCCCCCGCTACCTTCACCTCGTTGCCCGGCAGCTTGAGGTCGGAGAAGATCAGTATCATCTTGTCCACGCCGACGCGCGCGCCCTTGGCAGGGCCGCCCCAGGACTCCACCATCTTGCAGCCGGTGTAGCGGCTGACGTCCTGCTGAAAACTCATTTCCACCTCGGCACGAGGCGCCGCGGCGGCCGTGGAAGCCAGCGTTGCCAGAAGGATGCTGCACAAAGTTGCCTGCCTCATCATCGGGCTCCTGAGAAGTGAGAAGACGGGAAAGGAAGAACCGCCCCTCCGGTTGCGGCCGGAGGGGCGGAAGGCTGGGTTACGGGTGGTTCCAGCCAGGGACGCGTGTGCGATTCAGCTTATCCTGCGACGACGGATGCAGCCCATTATACCCATCGCGCCAGTGCCGAGCAAGAGCAGCATTGCAGGCTCAGGGACTGACGCATAGTGGTATGTCATCTCAAGCGCCGGGCGGTAAGCAAGGTTCTCCGCTTCGGACGAGTAGGCGTCGAACTCCTTGCCCAGAACCTGGTTTCCGACGATGAACCCAAACCCTGCATTTGTCTTGTTATCGTAGAGAGCCTGCATGAGGTTCGTGAAGTTGATGGTGATCGGATCCCCCACCGAGTACACGTTGCCGGGGAAGACCACCCCGCCGGCCGCGGTGTAGTCGGCAGCGGTGAAGACCCCGGTGATCCCCGAGCCGTTGGGGTCGGGAGCCGAGGCGTTGGCCCAGGGCAAGCCGTGGTTCTGCTGGCCATTGACATTGCCTTCGTTCGTCCCGGCGGCGCCCAGAAGCCACGGGGTCGTTACGCGGACCATCACGACCGTCGGCGGCGGAAGATTGCTCTGACCTCCCGCGCCGGGACTGGTCATATTCCTCGCACTCGTCAGATGCAGGGTCGCACAGTCGATGACGATAGGGTTGCCTCCGCTGGTCGGCGAGACGCGACTGAAGAGGTCGGCCCATCCCAGCAATCCCACTCTTCCGGGGGCGTAACCACCCGCCGCCCAGTGGACCCACACGAAATCGACCAGTGAGTAGTCAGCGTTGTTCCAGTTCTCGACCCAAGTGTCGTCCATCGCGGCATCCGTGTAGATGCCGCCACCCCCCGTGCGCAATGCGATGCTGTCTGCAAAGGCGGCCTGACCCACGAACACACCCAGTGCAACCGCCAAACCCGCGATCGCCAGGCTCCTCATTTTCTCCCTCCTGTGGAAAAACGGAACCCGAAAATGACCGTCAGGAATCGCACTTGACGCCTTTCTTAGCAGCAAATGGCGTGCCAAACCCGTCTGGTGGCTACAGACGTCCTATCGATTTGTGGCATGACTCGGCACGAAGGAGGCTTTGGGCTACACTGATGGGCATAACGGGGGGCTTCGACCTGCGTGGAAAATAGTCAACAATCTGTTGCGTACAGGCGCGAGTGTTGAATGGATTGAACAGAGTCAAGCGTTGCCGCGGATATCCATCATCGTAACGTATTGGGGTGCAAGGAGATAACGCTGCTGTCCTGCGTTTGAACGTGGGGTGTTTCTGAGGGCCTATTCCGGAGAGGAGGAATGGCACGGCCAGCAGTCCAGCCAAGCGTGCGAAACGTTGCCTATAAGAAACCGCCCCTCCGGGTTCGGCCGGAGGGGCGGAAGGCTGCGAGTGGGACAGACCAAGCCCATTGGACGACGGGGGTCAGGTCTCAGTTCATCTTGCGACGGCGGATGAAGCCCATCACTCCCAACGCGCCGGTGCCGAGAAGGAGCATCGTCGCCGGTTCGGGGACGGACGTGCCGGCATAGTGATAGGTCATCTCAAGCACCGGGCGGGTGCCAAGGTCAGTCATTGTAGGATCAGACGAGTACCAGGCGGAAGAAAGATTTGCCGTTCCCGACGAACTGGTGGGGACGATCACAAACCCCGCATTCACGCCGCTCGCGTAGATATCCCGCATCAGCGCCGTGATGTCTACGTTGGTCACCGTCATCCACGCGGTATCGCCGGGGAAAGTTACCCCGTCAGTCGTGGAG
>JBBIVY010000095.1:13428-15307 GCA_037439485.1 Planctomycetota bacterium
CGTGTAAGTGCCGCCGCCTCCCGTGCGCCAGGCGATGCTGTCTCCGAAAGCCGCCTGCCCCACCAACACGCCCACCGCAATCGCCAGACCCATAATCGTCAGACTCTTCATGCCTGTGCCTCCTTTAGAATGCCCTTCGCCTAGATTCCCCATTGGGAACTACCCTCAGCCAACATCGCCATTACGCCCGCAATCGCAAAGACGACCTCAAAGCGATCTGTTTGTCACTCCTAAATGTAATGAAGAAGCCGAGAATAGCCTTACTTCACAGAGGCATCAGCGCGCGACACCTTGGACAGTAGCAAAAGGCGTGCCAAACCTATCTGGTGGAAACAGATGGCCCTGCTTGTTTCTCGCGTGATCCGGAGAGAATGAGTCTTGGACTGCATTCAGAGCCAATAAGAAAAGCTGCTCTTCGGGGACAAAAAAACCGACAATCTGTTGCATACAGTTGTGGTTGCTGCGATAATTGAACACGTTGGCCCACCCGGCGGCTCTGGTGTTGTCGTAAGGGCTTTGCCGGTAAGTGGATATGGCTTCATTCACTCTGTGCCAACACAAGAGAGGCCGGTTCTCATCCTCAGCGAGGAGAAGGCGCATGGAGAACACGCCCACCAAGCAAATGAATGTCTGTCGCGTAATTCGTAGCCGGATTATTCGGGGCATCTATTCGGGGAGGCTGCCGGGGTTACGGCCCTTGGCAGCGGAACTGAAGACGGATCCAAGGACGGTTCAATCCGCCATGGCGCAGTTGGAGTTCATGGGGCTCGTGAAGCGGATGCCGCGCAAGGGGGTGTTTGTCCTGCCCGCCGAGGAGCGGTTGGCGTCCCCGGGCAGCAACTTCATCTGCCTCTTCACCGAAGCGCCCATGGTCTACAAGGGCGACATCGGCGCTCTCTGGCAGGCGCCGATCATCGTGGTGTTACAGCACCTCGCGCGAGAGCGCCGGCTTGACGTCGTGCTGCGATTCTTCGATGATGCGGAACGGGCGACGGCCGAGGCGCTGGACAATGCCGGCAACCGCCGTTGCGCGGGCACGTGCTTTCTCGGCCTTCCTCTGAACACCGCAGGGGTTCTGCGACTGGCCCAGTCGGGCGGCAGCGTCGTGATCGCCGACTACGATGTCGAAGAGGTCCTCCTTCCGTGTGTGGTCTTTGACGACTACACGGCGGGGCGGCAGGCTGCCGAGCATCTGATCGCTCTGGGGCATCGGCGGATCGCCTTCTCGTTCTGCGGCATTACCCGCGGTTCGCACACACAGCAGGAGCGCTGGAGGGGGTTCTCGGAGACCCTGCAACGGGCCGGATTGACTCCGCCTTCCCCGTTGGCCACGGGGCAGGAGTTCGCCGATCAGTTCCTTGCCTCTCCTCGAGACGCCCATTCGCCGACGGCGGTCGTCTTTCTGGCCGCCATGTCGGCGGAGGAGATCATTCGTGACGTGGAGGCCGCCGGCATGGAGGTCCCGCGAGACCTGAGCGTCGTCGTATTCGGCGGGTCTTGGACCGCGTTATGGGGACGTCGGATCACCACGGTCACACTCGATTTCGAGGCCATGGCCCGCACGATGCTGGAGACGCTCCTGGACGAACGCGCCTTTCGCGAGCCGCGGCGGAAACTCATATCCTCCACGCTGGAGGAAGGCACGACCACCGGGCCGCCGAGGGCTTCCGGTTAAAGAGAACCGCCCCTCCGGAGAGCGGCCGGAGGGGCGGAAGGCTGAGGGGCGGTACATTCCCAGCCCGTTTGGCGAGGATCGTCGGTGACTACGGCGTTGTGGCGTGGTCCTCGTTGGAGTAAGACGAGTTCACCCCGGCGCTCGTGCGTGCGCGGACGCGATAGTAGTACGTCGTCGAGCCCGAGCAGGTGGTGTCGGAATACG
>JBBIVY010000096.1:0-15007 GCA_037439485.1 Planctomycetota bacterium
ATTTTCTGGCGTACTGGTAGCCTTTCATGGATAGGGGCACGGCATGCCGTGCCCGTGCTGCCTGCCCCGCCCGCGCGTGCCGCACGAAATAACGCAGAAACAGAAAGACGGGCACGGCATGCCGTGCCCCTACAAAGAAAAAGAAAATGAACCACGTCATCTTCTCCGACTTCGACGGCACCATCACCGCCCGCGACACGATCGACGCGATGTACGACGAGTTCGGCGTCGAGAACTGGCCTGCGGTGGCGAAGGACCTCTACGCGCAGGGGCTGCGCTCGCGGCAGATCATCAAGCGGATGCTCGGGATGCTCGACGCCTCGCACGAGGAGATCGTTGCGCTGTTGCGCACGCTGCCCCTGCGCCCCGGCTTCGACGAGTTCCGCGAATTCTGCAAGGCCGACGGCTGGGAACTGGTCATCATGAGCGAGGGGATTTCGCTCAGCGTGGAGACCGTGCTGCACGAACGCGGGATCAACAACCTGCCCTATTTCGGCAACGTCCTCGAGCGCGACAAGGACGGGCGGTGGACGACCTCGAACCCGCACGCGTCGGAGGAGTGCCACGACTGCGGCAACTGCAAGAGCTCGCACGTCATCGACCGCAAGAAGGCGGGCGACGCGGTGGTCTATATCGGCGACGGCGCCACCGACCGCTGCCCGGCGATGGTCTCGGACATCGTCTTCGCGACGGGCTACCTCTCGAAGTTCTGCGCGCGAACGGGGATACCGTTCATCCCCTTCACGACCTTCCACGACGTCGTCGCCGAGATGGAGAAGCCGGACTTCGTTTCCCGCCTCGAAGCCCAGGCCGGACTCCACCTCGACCGCAAGACGTCGCTCCCCGACCCCGACCAGGCCCATCCCGATTCCATCGGGACGGAAGGCCCCAAGCCGGAGTCGAACCCCTACGACAAGGGCCGATGAGCCCGAATCGGGCTTGATACCTAAGAACCCCTCGTAAACCTTCGAGATTTGCCAAATCTACCAAAGGCGTCAAAGGTATCATAGATACCAGTACCAAGGCCACACCACTCCCCGCAAGCCCGCTTCTTGTGGGCGCAGGCCCCGCTACCCACAACCTGTTGATAAACGGTGTGTTGATAAACGGTGACACTGTCCTTAAGGACAGTGTCACCGTTTTCGGAGAATCAGTCCTGGGCGGCGACGCCGGGGAGCCAGAGGTAGTAAAGGCCGGGCTTGAGCTGGGGGACGGGGGTTTCGAGGCGGACGTTGACGGTGTTGGACGGGGACTTGGAGTCCATGAAGGCGCCGAGGAGACCGCCGGCGCGATGGTAGCGGACGACGGAGGCCTTGGGGTCCGTGCCCTTCGCGTCATCGAGCGCGGCGTCGAGATAATCGAGCTTGTCGACGAGCCCCGCCTTGAGCGCGTCGTCGGCGGTGAGGATGGAGCCGTCGGCGATGCGGTCGACGTCCTCGGGCTTCATGACGGACTTGCGGCCTTCCTTGATGACGTCCTTGAATCGCTTGAACGCCCCGTCGATGAACGCCTGGAACTTCTCGCGTTCCTCCGCGGTCATGTCGCGGAAGGGCGAGCCCATGTCCTTGAACTTCGCGGACTTGATCACCTCGACGTTCACGCCGACCTTCTCTGCGAGCTTCTCCACGTTCATGAGATCCATGATGACGCCGATGGAGCCGGTGATGGCCGAGGGGCTCGCGTAGATCTTGTCGGCCTTGCACGAGATGTAATAGCCGCCCGAGGCCGCCATGCTGCCCATCCACACGACGACGCGCTTGCCGGACTTTTTCGTCTTTTCCACCTCGTGCAGGATGAGGTCGCTCGCCGTGACGGTGCCGCCCGGCGAATTCACTTCAAGCACGACGCCCACCACCTCGGGGTCCTTCTGCGCGTGCCTCAGCTCCGCCAGCGTGCGCGACAGGCTGCCGCCGCCGTAGACACCGCCGTCGCCCTCGGCGATGACGCCCGAGACGGTGATGATGGCTACCTTGTGCGAGGCGCCGGAGGATCCGGTGACGAGCTTCTCGCGGACCTCGTCGCCCGAGTCGCCGAGCCCGAAGACAACGCCTGCGAAGCTCGCGAGCATGACACCGAAGATGAAGCAGACGACGAACACGATGGCGCCTCCGATGAGGAACTTGCGCAGGAGGCTTCCCTTCCGGGGCGCTGCGGCCTGGGCCTGGACGTAGATCACGTTCGGCGGCATGGGCGGCGGGACGGAGTTCATGTCGGACATTGCTTTCCTCCTTATGGGTTTCCCCCTCCCCCTCAGGGGGAGGGATGGGGTAAGGGTGAATCGTCCGTCAGCAACGCGCGCACAATATCATCCCAAGCGTCCCCTCTCAACGACCTTGTCGGACGTCCGTCGGCGCTTCGCGGCAGGCCCTTCCAAGGTCGGAAGCTTCACCCTCACCCTGACCCTCCCCCTAAGGGGGAGGGGACGAGGGGGGACACTCGCACGGCGCCCGATGACAATAGGGGCACCCGTTCGCGTATTTGCGGATGGCGTCTTCCATGCGGATGCCCTGGATGCTGGCAAGCGACACGAGCCAAGCGAAGACGTCGGCGAATTCCTTCTCCTGCTCCTCCTTCGTGCCGGAGCGGATCGCCGAGGAAAGCTCGCCGACCTCCTCCGTGAACCACATGAAGGTGCCGCCGATGCCGCGGGCCTTGTCGCGTTCGAAATACATCTTCTCGATGCTCTTCTGGAATGCGTCGATGGTCATTGCGTCTCCGTGTTTGTCCCCCTCCCCCTCAGGGGGAGGGGATCACCCTGACCCTCCCCCTGAGGGGGAGGGAGGCTGGGGCGGCGGGCCGAGGGTCTTCGAGAGCGGGATGAGCCCCTTCTCCATCTCGGCGCGCTCTTTCCGGTCGAGCTTGTCGAACGCAACCGCGGCCCACTCGTGAATCTGCTTCTCGTAGGGCCAGATGCCGATCGCCTCGTCGATGTACTTCGCCGCCGAGGCGAAGTCGCTGCGCGCCATCATGATGCGCACGAGATCCTTGCGGGCGCCATAGTCCTGGCTCTCGTAGCTCGTGGCCTTGACGAGCATGTCGGCGGCGAGCGCGTCGTTCTTCTGCTTCAGGTAGATTTGCGCGCGGGCCTTGTAGATGCCGGGGTTGAGCGGCTCAAAATCGGACAGCCGCGCCAGCCACACAAGCTGGTCGGGCTCGCTCTTGTCGACCTGCGCGAGCGTGAGCATCCCGCGGACGGCGCTCGGGTCGTTGGGACCCAGGGCGATGGCCTGGCGGAACTCGGCCTTCGCGGAATCGACGTTCTTCTCGGCGAGGCGAATGGTCGCCAGCATCACGTGCGCGCGGGGGCTCGCCGGGTTGCGCTTCAGGGCCTCGATTGTCGCGAGCGCGGCACCGGTCTGGTCGCCGCGGGCCAGCTTGATCTGCGCGAGGTCAAGCCGAAGCTCCACGTCGGCGGGGTTCTTCGCGACCTTCTCCTCGATCTCCTCGCGCTTCGTCAGCACAGGGCTCGGCGTCAACTTCGACTCGGCGGCAAGCTTCCGCACCTGCTCCTTGAAGAGATCGTCAAGCGCCTCGGGCTTCATCTTCAGCACGGCCTGCACGGCCTCGGCCGTGGAGTCGCCGGCCTTGTAGCGGACGCAGAACTCGGCCAGCTTCTCCCGGCCCCACGTCTTCGCGATGAAGTCGCCCATGAGGTAGGCCTCGCAGTAGGCGAGCTGCCTCCGCTCCTGCGTCTTGGCGCGGGTGAAGCCGTAGTTGAGTTCGGTGACAGGCATCAGCTCATTGCGCTCCGAGACGTCGACCAGCATCTGCCGCCATTCGTAGCGCAGCGGATGAATCTCGTGGGCCACGGCCAGCGCCTCCGTAAACCAGTGCGCGATGCGCATGTCGGTGCCGCGGAGCGTGACCGTGTGAGTGTATTCGTGGCGAAGCACGTCCTCCCAGTTCATCATGCCGGGCTGAGCGACGATGGGCGAATCGACGGCGATCACCGGGCCCATGGAGGCGCCCACCGTGCCGATGTTCGGGGTGCCGGTGATGCGCACGGAGAACTGCTTGTGGTCGGAGAAAACCTCGATGAGCGTGTTGCCCGGGTCGAAACTATACTCGGTCGTGAGGTCCTTCCACGTGCTCTCGAGGAAGCCCGGCAGGTAGGCCGCAAGCACCTTGTCCTTGCCGCCGTCCCAGCGGATGGTGAAGTGATCGGTCTTCGTCGTCTCCATCGACTTCATCTTGTCGAGAAGGTTGAGCGTGTTGAGGAGGATGGCGTTGAACGAGTCGGCCTTGAACGCGGCGTCCAGGACGCCGTAGGCCTCCGGCTCGCGGCCGAGACGCATGAGGCAGAGCCCGAGCGCCGTCGCCGGGCCCGAGTCCTCGGGCGCCAGCGCCACGGCCTTGCGCAGGAGCGCTTCCGCCTCGCCGTCGCGGTGGCGCGTCACAAGCACCGAGGCCACGACCTCGTAGAAGCCGGAGCATTTCGGGTTCACGGCGAGCGCCGTCTTCTCCACCGCGGCGTACTCCTCCCGCTTGTCGGTCTCGAAGAGGCAGGCGGCCTTGAGGCCGAGGGCGTCGGGGTTCGAGGGATTCACCCCGAGGACCTTGTCGGCCCGCACCATGGCGGCGGCGTAGTCCTCGTCGTAGACGCTGAGCATCCCGTCGAGGAGGATGACCTCGGGGCTGTCGGGGGCGACTTCGGCGGCCCGGTCGAGGCACTCGTGCGCCCTGATGAACTCGCGCGATTCGAGGTGGCAGCGCGCCATGCCCACCAGCGCCTCCGGCAGCGTCGGGTTCACCAGGAGCGCCGCGTCGAGTTCCTTCTCGGCCTGGCCCGTATTGTATTTCTCAAGGAAGAGCATCGCCGAGGCCACCATCGCCGGGGTGTAGCGACGGTCCTGCTTCACCGCGTGCGGGTAGATGTCGTTGACGATGGACTTGAGCATCGGCACGTTGCGGTCGACGAGGGCAAAATAGGTGCAGGCCTGGCCGATGAGCGTCGCGTCCTCGGCGTTGATCTGGTCGGCGGGCGTGTCGCGCCAGACGTCGGCGAAGGTGCCGAAGACGCGCTTGGCGACGCCCCGCTCGCCGCGCTCCCAGAGGATGAGCCCTTCGAGGAACCGCGCGCCCAGGTGCTTCGGGTCCAGTTCCTCGGCCTTGCGCGTCTCGGCGAAGGCCCGGTCGATCTTGCCGCGGTGGTAGAGCGCCCAGGCGTATTCGACCCGCGCCGAGACGGCCTTGGGGTTCGCGCGAAGGAAATCGTCGGCGCGCTCCTCGGCCGCCTCGAAGTGCCCGAGTTCGATGTCGAGCTCGCAGAAGACCTTGAGCGCCTGCTCGTCGGCCGGCTCCGCGGCGAGGAGCTTCTCGAGCGCCGCGCGGGCCTCGTCGTAGTGCCCGCGAAGGAAGAGTGTGCGGGCTTCGTCGGCGGACGCGGGCACGGGAGGAGGTTCGTCGGCCGCAAACGCGCTCGCGGCGAAGGCCAGCAGGAAGACGGCAAGGGCTGCGGCTCGGGTCACGTTCGGTCTCCTCCGGCAGGAATTATAGTTCCCCGGCTTGCGGGCGGCAAGCAGGGAATCCCTGTCCAGGAATACGGGCGCCGGGGCGAACGTGACGGTGAATTCCCGGAAATCCCGCCCCGCTTCAGCGCGACGGAGCCGGCGAGGGAGCCGGGGTTTCGGGCGCGGGAACGGGCGGAACCGTCTCGTTGTCGAGCGACGGGGGCGGAGGGACCCGGCTGGAGGGCGGCGCTTCGCCGGGACGGGCGCGGGCCGGGATGGGCTTGCCCTCGAGGCGATACTTCATCTCGTTGGCCCGGTCGAGCAGCGCGTCGCGGTTCACGTCGCGCACCGGGTCCATCGTGAAGGAGATCGTCCGCGAATCCGTGAGCGGGATCGGGGCCAGTTCGGTGATGAAGTCGATGCCGGGCCTGTCGTAGATGGGGGCGTTCACGTCCAGCACCTCGCGCATCGTGCGGAAGCCGTCCTTGCGCAAGAGGAACTCGCGCGTGCCGTAGAAGTCGTAGCGGAACGTCACCGGCGTGACGCCCTTCTCCTCGCCGTCGAGGTAGAGCCGCGCCCCCGGCGGGTTCGAGATCACCGTCAGCTTGCGTTCGACGCAACCGAGCGTCGCCAGCGCCAACGCCGCAATCGCAATGACGGCGAGTCTTCTCATGGGTTCCCCAACTTCACGATTCTCGCTTCGAGCGTCTCGGTGTCCAGCGTCGCCACCGTGGCCTCACCGGTGAGCCAGCCGCCGGCCTCGCCGGGATTGATCACGAGCGGCTTGCCCGCACGGACCTCGGCCTTGTGCGTGTGCCCCACGACGATGACGTCGGCCCCCTTGCGGTCGGAGGGCTTGAGCCGGGCCTCGTCGTGAACGAGGACGATCACCTTGCCGCAGAGGTCGAACCGGCGCGGGCCGGGCGAGAGATCGGCAAGCACCTTGCGCAGCCCGGCGCGCTCGCCGTCGTTGTTGCCGAAGACCGCGTAGACGGCGCCCTTGTGCTTCACGATCTCCTGGAGCGCGAACGGCGCCACGAAGTCCCCGGCGTGGATCAGGCAATCGACCCCCGCGCCCTCGAAGAACGCCAGCGCCCGGCGAATCATTGGCAGGTTGTCGTGCGTGTCGCTCAGGATGCCGACGAGCATGGCCCCCTCCTTGACGGGCGATTCTAAGCCCCCCACCCGTCGAGTCAAGGCAAAAAAGTGTTGCAACGCGCGGGCAAGTCCGTATAGTCTCTCCGCCCGACGGCCATCGAAACCTCACAAGGAGAATGCCGATGCAACCCGAACTCGTGACCGCGTATTACCTCTGCCACGCACACTGGACCGTGAACCCGAGGCAGATTGAGGAGGACTTCCGCGACATGGCCGACATGGGCTTCACGGCCGTGGCGTTCTCGTTCTGCGAGAGCGAGATGCGCTACTCGCGGCGGGCCTTCGAGCTGCAACTGGCGCTGGCGAAGAAGTGCGGCCTCAAGCGGTTCGTCATCCCCAGCCGCCTCGGCGGGCGATTCGCCGGAGCGCCCTTCATGGCGAGCTGGTGGCTCGCCTCGCACCCCAAGTGCGTCGTGCCGGGCTCCGAGAGCTGGCCCGTCGCCTGCATCGAAAGCCGCGAGTTCGTCGACTGGATCACGGAGTTCATGAGGATACTCGTCACCGACTACGACCTCGACGGCGTCATCTGGGACGAGCCGAAATCGGTGACCCAGGCCTCGTCGCACCCGGAGACGGTGGCGAAGTTCGGCCGGCCTTCGACGCCGGACGAGGCGCAGGAGAGCTTCGCGGAGTTTCTCAACACGCTGACGAACCGGTGCCTCGCCCTGAAGCCGGGCCTGACGTTCACGCTCTTCGTTCAGGAGAAGGACGGACAGCACTTCATCGACCTCGCCTCGCGCCTCGCGGGCATTACGTACTTCGGCTACGACGGCCGGCTGACGGACCTCAGCTATTTCCACGAGCCGCCCGTCTCGGAGAAGCGCCTGCTGAACGTCTGGGACCGGATGCTGCGGGAGTGCGCCTCGGCGCGGAAGAAGTCGTTCGCGCTGGTGGAGAACATCCTGATGCCGGCGAGCGTGACGGAGGAATACGAGCGCGCGCTCGACGCGTTCCTCGGCACGAAGCGCGTCGACCACCTGTCGCTCTACTACTACGGCCACAACAACGAAGACCCCGAGCGGGTGCAGGAGATCACGCGCCGGCTGATGAAGAAGCACCTCTGAGCCGGCGGCTCATCCCGGCGGAGGCGCCGTGCTGCCGAGATCGACGAACGAGGCAGGCACTCTGTCGACCTGGATCTCGCCGCCGGGCTTGATCTTCAGCATCCGCTCGAACGCCAGGCGTCCCATCTCGGCCGGGTGGTAGTTGATACCGGAGAACATCCACTCGCGGTTGTCGGGGGTAAAGTCCGACATGGAGAGGAGGCTGAGCTGTCGCGGCACCTCGAAGCCCAGGTGCCCGGCGAGCTTGGCCACCTCGGCACAGGTCTCCGCCCCGCCGAGGACGATCGCCGACGGCCGGTCGTCGGAGAGCAGGAACTCCTGGCAGGCGCGGCTGTTGGAACGGTGCTCCGGACGCCCCGCGTACCTCATGCGTCCCCCCGCCGCGTCGAAGATTCGCTGCGCGACCTGCCACCGAACCGTCCGCGGATAGGACGGCTCCGCTACGTCCAGCCACATCACGTTCCGGTGCCCCAGCCCCACGAGGTGTTCGGCGATCAGCCGGCCAGCCTGCTCATTGTCGAACACCACCGAATCGAGCACCGGGTCGCCGCTGTCGAGGTCGGCCAGGACGACCGGCCCCTCCGCCTGCCGGAGTCGCAGCGCATGTGCGGTATCCGTCACGAAGCTCAACATACATGCCCCCACACACGTGATGTTCCGCAGGTGCGCAAGGACTTCGTCGACCATGGCCTCGCTCTTTTCGTCCCCCCGGCGGATGACGATCGTGTCGATGCCGTGCTTCTTGGCCGCGTCCTCGAATGCGAACAGCACCTGCATCACCCACGGCGACGCGCTGCCTGGGCCGCACAGCACCATCAGCGCGGACATTGAGATGCCCATGCTCCGCCTTTCTTCGTGCGACAGCGCGAACGTCCCCCGCCGCAACTCCCGCCGCACGAGGCCCAGGACCTCCAGTTGCATCATCGCCACCTTCACCGTGGGCGGGCTGACGCCCAGTTCCTCGGCCAAAACCCTGTCGCCCGGCAGCCTGCCCTTGTAGGTCCCCCGCAGGATGCGCGACTTGAGCACCCTCAGAATGTCCCTGTACTTCGTCTCAGGCATGGCAAGCGCCCTCCCTTCCCGAAAGCCTCCGTGCGCCCCCGATCAGGCGCGCGATGTTGGCTTTTCACAACACGGTGTTCGAGATTTCCAACACAGGAACAGGGTACCATCTGCTTAACACAGAATCAAGTGGATTTTCTTCATGGAATTGCAAAAGCCATTTACTGAACCCATAGCGCGTTTTCATGCCTGGCGATGGATTATGCTGTGTTAATCAGATCTGAATGGCACGGCGTTTGCTGGTATGAAACCCGTCGCAAGCAAGGTGACGCTGAGAAGTTGCCGTCGCTTTGCGATCCGTCAACGAAGGTCGCGGTTGCCTTGGTATTGGCGCGGCACGCGTTAGAAGGCGGGGCCGCTATCAGGAAACCTCACAAGGAGGGTTAGGCATGAAGAGTCGGATGATTGCAGGGCTGGCGGCTCTGGCGATTCTCGCGTCTTGCGGTGCGGTGGAGGCGGGATTGATCGTTCAGTACAATGGGGGGACGGACGGCGGCAATAAGAGCTTGTCCCCCACGACGGTCGCCACGAACGCCTCCGGGACCGCACTGACGGGCACTGCGAATTGCCCTATCAAGGCCACAACGGGGGGCGGGTGGGACACCGACGCCACCAACCCGGATGGCGGGAACTGGCTTACATTAGGGGATTGGCCCTCCAAGGACTACACGAACGGGGCCTACGTGGAGTGGACCGTGTCGGCGCTCGGTGGGATGGCGCTGAATCTCTCCACCCTGAGCCTGGACATTGGCCAGTCATATACTGAGAGGGCGAACTGCAAGTATTACATCAATACCAGCGTCGATGGCACATGGGACCAGGCCCATAGCATCGTCGCCAAGGCGATCACGGCCTACAAACCGTCGCCGTTACTGATGGGGTATCAGTCCGACAACATCGACCTCTCCGCAGCTCAATACCAAGGGATATCGACGATCACCTTCAGGCTCTACTACAACGGCGGCGATTCCTGGGGCGCCGCCGCCGACAACCTGAGCTTGTATGGGACGGTCGGATCGGCGGCTGTTCCCGAACCGGCGACGCTGCTGCTCCTCGGCACAGGCGCGTTGGGAGTCGTGGGTTTCGTCCGTCGCAGAAAGATGAGGTGAGGCCCGTCCGACGGCGCGCATCGCGAACTGGATCCTTTCCTCCCCCAGTAGGCGCCCCTCCGACCGCAACCGGAGGGGCGCGTCTTGTTGGACCGCCCCTTTGCGACACAAGGAGACACCGATGAAGAGAACGAGCAGCCTGATCGTGGTCCTTGTCCTCCTCCTCGGAACCTGTTCCGCCGCCGCGCCGAGGGCCGAGGTGGAGATGGCCTTCCAGCAGAACGTCAACGGCTACACCGGATGCAGCGTGCCGAGTTCCGATGGCGGGGCGCGAGCGGGCGAGCGGATGGACATCCACAATCAGGTCATCGTGTTCGCCGACCTCCGGCTGCCGGGCGACGACGTGAAGGTGTCGGGCGCGGAGCTGCGGATGCACTTCCTCGAAGAGGGCTACAGCCGGGTCAAGAGCGCCGACATCGAGATCTACGACGCCTTCGTGAAGGACGGCCCGGCGGTCGGCTCGGCGCCCTACCGCGCCAGGAAATTCGAGACGATTGACGCGAAGACGCGGAAGGTGTCGTGGAAGCTCCCGGCCGACCTCGTCGCGCGATGGGCGGCCAGGCCCGAGACCAACCGGGGCCTGCGCATCGTCGTGAAGCCCGTTGAGGAAGGCAAGTTCGAGTTCTCGTTCAGCCTGCCGACGAGCGCCGCGCCGGCCTTTCGGCCCGAGCTGATCGTCGCGTATTCGTTCACCGGCGAGGCGGCGCCGTTCCCGCCGGACATCCTCACGAACGTCGAGGGCAAGACCTTCGGCCCGCGTTTCACCGTCGCCTGGCAGAAGAAGCGATGGGACCCCAATGGCACACCCGTGACCTACGAACTCGCCGTCGGGGCGAAAGGCGCCGAGACCGCGACCGTGGGCAAGGCCGACGCCGAGACGGGGGCGTTTGAGATCGACACGACGAAGCTCGCCACGGACAATGCCTACGAACTGCGCCTGCGCGCCGTGGACCCGACGGGGCTTTCGAGCCACTGGGTCGCCGCACCCGGCGAGTTCCGCGTCAGCCGCAGCGAATACGTGGTCTGGGCCCAGGACGCCGCCACGAAGGTGGGCCGCGAGGAGAACCCGCCCCAGACCGTCGTGCCGGCAAAGCTGGACGCCGCGCGAAACGAGACCGAGTCGTTCCAGTTCGTCGTCTCTGCGCTCGCCAACCTCAAGGGCGTGGATGTGGCCGTGAGCGACCTCGCCGGCCCCGGCGGCGCCAAGCTCCCCGCCTCGGCCGCGACGCTCTACCGGGTCCATTACGTCAACTGCATGGAGAAGGGGCTGCTGCCCGACAGCCTCGTGCCGTTCGTCAACCCCAGGACCGGCGCGCGCATCGGCGGCATTTACGGGGCGCCGTTCGACGTGGCCGGGGGCGTCAACGCCCCGGTATGGGTGGAATTCCGGGTTCCCGAAAGCGCCGTGCCCGGCGAGTACAAGGGCGAGGTCCGGATCACGGTCGCGGGCAAGGCCGCCGCGGCGCTGCCCGTCACGCTCACCGTGTGGCCGGCGACGCTGCCGAAGACCAGCACGCTGCTGACGTACTTCAACCTCGGCACGGACACGCCTTCGCGCGACTACCTGAAAACGCTGCACGAGTATCGCATCGACGTCTGGTCGTTCTCGGGCCTCTGGCACGGGGTGAAGCGGGACGACGCGGGGAAGCCCGTGATGGAATGGAACCCCGCGCTGGACGCGATGCTGGAGAACTACTTCAGCGGCAAGCTCTTCGCCGACGGCGTGCCGGGCAAGACGATCCTCTTTCCGACCGGCGGGCGCGACATCGAGAAGGCGCTGCGCGGCGGCGACGACGACCGCATCGCGGTGCTGAAGCAGTACGAGGCGCGCTACAAGAACAAGCCGTGGGTGAAGGGATGCACGTGGTTCTTCATCGACGAGCCCAACGCCGAGACGCTGCGCCGGTGCCAGACGGTGGGCCGGCAGATCAAGGAATACTCGCCGAGCATCGGCTTCTTCCTGACAACGCGTTATAACAAGGACCTCGTCGGCCTCGTCGACGTGTGGGATGCGATCGTCAACGCGGAAGTCATCAACTGGGGCGCCTCGGGCCCCGACCCGTATCGCGAGGAGATGAAGCTCGGCCGGCGCGCGATCAACTGCGTGACGGTCACCTCCGACGAGGCGACGAGCCCGAACGTCTTCATCCACCGCCCGGCCATGAACGCGCGCATCTGGCCCTGGGTGACCTTCGCGCTCGACCAGCAGGGCATCGAGTACTGGCAGACCCGCGCCACCGACGGCGTCGTGACGCCGTCGAAATTCGGCCCAGGCTGCTGGGGCGACGGCTCGCTCTTCTACAAGGGCGTCCCGGCGGACCTCGGCATCCCGGAGGAGATTCCCCTGCCCTCGCTGCGCCTCAAGGCCGTACGCGACGGCATCGAGGACTTCGAGCTGCTCGCCCGACTGCGCGCGAAGGCCCCCGCGCTCGCGAAGAAGCTCTGCCACCGGATGGTGCAGGAGACGAAGGACTACGACAAGTCGTTCGTCGCCCCCGTCCAGCAGATACGCCGCACCTGGAACGAGGACGGCAAAGGCGACCGGCAGATGCCCGGCTTCATCGTATGGGAGTCCAGCACGAAGCGCCTCGCCGAGACGCGCGTCGAGATACTTCGGGCGTTGAGCCGCTGAGCGGCCCCGTCTTGCGCACACCCACCCCCGCACCCCGCGGGGGCGGTTCTCTTTAACCGGAAGCCCTCGGCGGCCCCGTGGTCGGCCCCTTCCTCACCATCGACGAGACCAGGATCTTCCGGGGCTCGCGGAAGCTGCGCTCGTCCAGCAGGGTCTCGAGCGCCGTCCGTCCCATGCCCTCATGGTCCATGGCCACCGCCGTAATCCGGCGCCCCCTCCTCGCCGTCAACCGCCCGCCGTAGGTGATCAGGCTCAGGTCCCGCGGGAGCGCGACGCCGGTCTCCTCGAAAATATCCAGCATGTCCTCCGAGACGATGTCGTTCCAGACGACGACGGCGGTCGCCGCGCGAGGCTCGCCGCGCGAGGCGCTGAACGCACGGGCGAAGGTCTGCCCGTCGACGGCCGGCGGCAGCAGTTCCAGGCCCGCCCGCTGCGCGGCGTGCTGGAACCCCTGCAGGCGGTCCCTCTGGTCCGGCGAAATCTGCGAACCGGATATGTACGCGATGCGCCGATGCCCCAGTTCTATCAGGTACTCGGCCGCCTGTCGCCCGGCCGTGTAGTTATCGAATACCACGCACGGCAGAAGGACCTCTTCCAAGTCCCAGTCGGCGACCACGACGCTCGCCCCGGACTGGGCCAGCCTCATGATCGCGGCGGCGCTCACCGGAAGCGCCAGGATGCACGTCCCCGCGCACCGGCGGTTCACGGCGTTGTCCAGCGCCTCTGACAGCGTGCGGCCCTCGTCGTCCAGGAACCTCAGCACGACGTCCAACTGATGCTCCCGCGCCGCGTGTTGGAACGCCACGATAATCGGCGCCTGCCAGATGTCGCCGTATTGGCCGGCCCCCTCCGTGATCAGGCTGACAAATCCGCTCTCCAAGGGCCTCGACCGCTCGTTCGCCGGCGTAACGAATATCCCCTTCCTCTGCATCCGCTGAACCAGGCCCATGATCTCCAACTGGGCCATGGCGCACTGGATCGTCTTGGGGTCGGTCTCCAGTTCCTCGGCAAGAATCCGTCCGCTGGGCAGCTTCCCTGAATAGGCGCCCTTCACGATCCTGTTTCGGATGATTCGGCATACGCTGAGATGCTTTGCGGAGCCGGCACCCATGAAAGTCCCCCTTGATTCAGCGAAACACCGCGCGAAGCCGAACGGCTCAGTGTCGTTAATTGCGGACGAGCACTAACCGCAGCCGCCCAAAGGAGTTACAGCAAAGCCTCTCCATTTCTGATATCGACGGTGTTCGATTCCATCAACAGTCAAAACTGAGGGGAGCAGATTCTGCGTTTTTTTCACATGGGATGCCAACATCCTCCGCTGCCGATTCACGCGGTCCAAAACCGCCTGCCGCGGGTACATAAGCTTCGTCGCAACAGGACAACCTGTACCACGCAGCTTCCTTTGGCACGCCAATTGCTACATGAGGAATTCCGTCTGGGCGCTGATAAGCGTTCGATAGCGTTACACAGCAATTCTATCACAGGGAGGGCCGCGCGGGGAAGTTGTGATCGTCATGGTTGCGAGCGCAATAACGATATTGGGCAGCCACAATCGGGGTTTAGCCAAAGGGCATTCTAGAGGAGGCACGAGCATGAAGAGCCGAATTATCGTGATCTTGGCGGTTGTTCTGGGCGTGTTGGTGGGGCAGGCCGCTTTTGCAGACCACATCGCATGGCGCCAGATTGCGGGTGGCATCTACACGCAGGCCAACTGCGACGACACATATACCAACGGTCCCTGGGAAGGGAGCAACATCAATGGAAGTTCGACCGTTTTGAATGGCCTCTTTAAGCCTCAGGGTGATCCCACATATTACACAGGGCGTGTGATCCTGATCGGTTGGGCGGACCTCTTCACCCTGGTTCCGAAGACGACCGCGGCAGGCAACATCGTCATCGATTCCGCAACCCTCCTGCTCACGAGCAATTGCGATCCCGCCCCACAGGGTGTGAGCAGCGTCATGAGTCGCGTGACGACCCCCTGGCTTACGGGCCCCTCCGGCACCAACCAGGGCAATGTCAAGCGGGAGTATTCCAACATTGCCACCAGCACGCCGTGGGCCGCTGGAGCCATCAGCCCGGCGGACTGGACGACGGTTGACCAGGTAACCACGCCCTATCCGTTGACTTGGGGCGCAACAACCACGATCACGTTCACGAAGCTGATGCAGGATCTCTACGACAACGGGTTGAACGCCGGGTTTGCCCTCCAGTCCAATAAGGACGGTGGGAGCAACGCTATTGAGGTGGGTTCATCGGAGCAGAATAACAGTGATCGTGGCAACGCATGGGAACCCTCGCTCGAGATGACCTATCACTATGCCGGCACGTCCGTCCCCGAGCCGGCGACGATGCTCCTCCTCGGCTCCGGCGCGTTGGGACTGCTGGGCTTCGTCCGCCGCCGCAAGATGAGCTGAGACCCGAAGATCATCGCCCAATGGGCTGGGCCTCCCAGCCTTCCGCCCCTCCGGCCGCTCTCCGGAGGGGCGGATTTTGCCATTCCTCCTGGAGACGCGCAATTATCGGAAACGG
>JBBIVY010000097.1:0-15003 GCA_037439485.1 Planctomycetota bacterium
CGGGAGACGGCGCGTGCTTCATCCTCACGCTACCCACGGCGAAGGCGTAGCTTAGGGGCTCGTGGTCGGGCGAGGCGTTGGTCGGCGCGTCAGCGCGGACAGAAAGATGTCGCGGGGTCTCATGGAAATCTGCGGGGAAGCCCCGTCAGAATATGCCGCCGGTCACGACCATGAAGTTGTCGATGCGCTCGATGACGGCCGTCGCGGGCCGGCAGTCGATCTGCACATAGCGCCGGTCGGCCGAGACGGTTGGGCGCATGTCGCTGACGATGCCGTCCTGGACGGTCGCGATATCGGGCTGATAGCCCACGGCGCCACCCGCGGTGACAACGCGGATATCCTGGACGGATCGGCCCTCGTAGGGATCACGGGGCGAGCCCCATGCGAGGCCCGTAAAGGCCGCTACAAGCGCGACTCCGAGCACCAAGCGGGTCTTCACAGGCGTTCCTCCTCCGGAAAGAGACCGGCCACAAGTAATATAGACGCAAGAAGCTGCAAAGTCATCATCGAAAAACCGGCAAGAATCCGGTTATTGTGCAGAATTACTCCTTCTTGATCACCTTCCAGGCCACGTTGGTCGTGGCCAACTCCACGTCGAACTTGCCGTCGGGGTTGCGGAACCGGTCGGGCCATGCCTCGGGGCGAAGCAACTGGTCCTGGCGGACGTAGGTGTTGAGGTTCCTGGTGAACTCGGCGTAGGCCTGTTTGCCATCGGGCGTGCTCGTATCCGCGATGTCGATGAGCACTCGGGTCACCTCGACGTATTCCAGCTTCTGACCGGCCTTCTCGCCCGCGCGGATCTGGCCTTCGAGGTATGCAGCCCCTTCGGGGGCGAGGTATTTGCGGATGACCATCGGGTCCTCGGCGATCTGCTTGACGGTGAGCTTGACGCAGGAGACCATCGCCGCGGGATGTGCGCCAGGCTTGCCGTCGCGCATGAGGTAGAGGATGCTCACGTCTCCGTAATCACGTAGCCCCGTCACGGGCACCGTCGCAGCGCCGTCACGGACGTTCGTCCGCGCGAGATCGTCGGCAAGCTTCGTCTTCTGGTCGGCCGTCAGCAACTCGTCCAATACGGGGAACAGGTAGCCGAAGAACTGCCTCGCCTGGATGGTCTTGGCCGCGGGCGACTTCTCGGTAGAACGCACGATCTCCGTGGATACGACCGACGCCGTCAGCTTCCCCGAAGGCGTGCGATACGCGGCCGGCCAGCCGGCAAAGAGAGGAATGCCCTTCGCGCTGTCGTAGAGGCTCAGCCGGTCTTTGAGGAACTGTTCGACCGGAACATTGCCCGGATCGAAGATGCCCCTCCGGATCGTGACGCCGAGGACGGTCTCGCCCGCCTTTTCGATGGCGAGGAACTGGTCGAGCACGTCGGCGAACTCGGCCTCGCTGAGATGCCGGCGGATCTCGCTATACCGCTTCGCCTCGACGAGGTAGACGACGGCTGAGGGGGTCGCCGCAAGTCTGCGGGCCATCCTGCTGCCTTCGCTTGTCTCCTCGATGAGGTAATGGACGTCGACGTTGCCGTATCCGGGCACGTCCTTGAAGTGGAACGCGTAGGAGATTCCGGGCCCCGGCGGGCCGGCCGCGCGCTGCCGGTCGATTGCGGCTATCTGCGCAGGGGAGAGGAAATCGGCGAGCGTCTCGGGCGCGCTCTTGAGGGGCTCGTCGGCGTAGGCGGCCGACGCGGCGAACGCCGCGCAGGAAAGCAGGATGATCGTTCGGAGCATGGTTCGGCCCATGAAGAGTTGATCCGGCCCGCTGAGTGCATTATACCACGGCGCGGCCTCGGGCGATCTCGTCGTAGAGCGCCAGCGTCGCGGCGACCATCGACTCCTCGGAGAAGTGCCTCGCGATTCCCGCCGCGGCGTGACGGCCCATCTCCTCGCGCTCGGCGGGATTGTCGCGGAGGCGCGTGAGGGCATCGGCCAGGGCCTGCGCGTCGCCCGGGGCGACGAGGACGCCTCCGCCCGTGAGCGATACGATCTCGCGCTCGACGGGATGGTCCGAGAGCACCACGGGCAGGCCGGTCGCCATGGCCTCGAGCGACGCAACGGCCTGGCGCTCGGGATACCGGCTTGGCACCGAGAAGACGCTGAGGTGTCTCAGGAACTCGATCTTGCCGTCGAGATCGGGTGCGCCCGCGTAACGGAATCTCTCCGAGAGCCCCGCCTCACGGAGTTTCCTCTCTTCGCCTTCCCAGAGCGCCAGATCGCTTCCGACCGCCTCGCCCGCGATTTCGAGCCGCGAGCCGGGTTTCGCCGACTCCATCCTCCGGAACGCGTCGGTGAGGACGTCGATTCCCTTCGGAGGCGTAATGCGCGAAAGATAGCCGACGACGAACGGCTCCCTCGGTCGCGCCTGGGCGGGGCGATAGAGCGTGACGTCGACGCCCGGCCGGATGACGCGGATTTTCGCGCGCGGGACGGCGAGCCACGAGGCCATTGCGTCGGCGTAGCTCTCGCTCGGCGCTACGAAGGCATCGACGGCCGTCGCATGGCGGCGGATGAGATCGCGCGATTCGTCGGCCCATGGGCTTCCGAGGCGCTCGACGAACACGTCCTCGCCCTGCAGGTTCGTGACGATGGGGACGCCGAGCGCCTCTTTGACCTCGGGCGCAATGGCCGACAGGAGCGAGTTCGTGATGTTGACGACGTCCGGCTTCGGGCCTCGCCGGAGATGCCGTATGAGCCGAGCAAGCTCTTTCTTCTGCCGGCCGTCCCGTCCGCGCAGGACGGAGACGGTCATCTCGCCGAGGTCCTCAGGCTTCGTGTCGATGGCGAACCGTTCGACCCAGTCCAAGAGCCACCGGGCGTCGAACATGCGGTCGAGGAATCCGGGGGTGTGGCGGAGGAAGGGAAGCTTCTGCTGGAGGTAAACGTTGATCCCGCCGTAGTAGACGGGGCAATTCCCCGACGGCATGCGGTCGGCCTTGAGCGGCGTATAGAGCGTGACGAACTGAAGTTCGTGCCCGCGCGCTTCGAGTCCCCGGGCCACGGACGTATCGCGCGCGCACGCGCCGCAATAGGTTCCCGCCGCGCCCGCCGCGATGTAGGCGATCCTCATAAGCTTGCCTCCCGAGCGTGAGTCTACTTCTTCGCCGAGATGCAGAATAGGTGCTTCGCGCCGCGGATGATGATCTGCCCGTCGCCGAACGCGGGCGATGCGTAGATCGGCTCGCCGAGCGAGTTCACGCGCACCTCTTGGAAACCGGGCGCCGCCTTGAAGAGGTGCGTCCGGCCGTCTTCGTCCGAAAGGTAGACGACGTCCCCCACGAGCGTCGGCGACGACCAGAATCCCCCTCGGAAATTGCGCCGCCAGAGGAGATCGCCCTTCGCCGCGGAGAAGCACGTGGCCGTACCGCTGCTGGTTGCCTGGAAGAACCACCCCGGCGTGGCCAGCGGGCTCGGCGCGTCCGACAGACTGATGTCCTGGGACCAGACGACTCCCGTCTCAGTAACGTCGTCCTTTGAGTCCATGCGGATGGCGAGGGCCTTGCCGCCCTGACCCGTGGCGTAGACCTTGCCGTCCGAGTAGACCGGCGAGGGGGCGAGGTCGGAGCCCATGCCCGAGCATCGCCAGAGTTCGGTCCCCGACTGCGGGTCATAGGCCGCGACGTAGGGTGTGCCCGAGGCGATGATGACCGGCCCCTTCGGTGTCCGGGCCACGACGGGCGAGCACCACGTCGCGCTCACGGCCCGGGGCGTGTGCCAGACAGCCTCGCCGGAGTTCGGATCGAGCCCTAAGATCGCGGAGAGACTGTCCTCGGCGGAGCCTCCCTGGTCGTATTGGAAGATGAGGGTGTCATTCGCGAACGCCAGCGACGCGGCGAGGCCGTACGGGCTCTGGGGCACGCCGAAATTCTTCACCCACTTGACGTGGCCGTCGAAGTCCACCGACGCGATGTCGCTTCCGACGAAGAGCGCGAAGACGTGTTTGCCGTCGGTCACGGGCGTGGGGGCCGCGTAGCTCGTATCCTTGATGGAATCGCCGAACCCGGCCTCGGGGCCGCCCGCGTATCGCTTGATCGTCTCGGGGGAGCGAATCTCGGTCTGCCAGAGGATGTGCCCATCGGTGCGGTCGAAGCAGAAGAGCGTCTGGTGCTCGTTGTCGGCGCCGGTGACGAAGATGCGCGAGCCCCACACAATCGGCGAACTCTTGCCGGGCAGCGGAACGGCGACCTTCCACCGGACGTTGCGGCCGGAATTGTCCCACTCCACGGGGTAGTTGTCCGCCGGGACGACGCCCATGCCGTCGCCGCGGAAGGAGGGCCAGTTGTCGTGATAGACCCCCTGCGGGTGTGCCTGCATCGTCGTCGGCGCGATGACGAAATCGCGAACGGGCTTCGCGGGCCGGAGCAAAAGGCAGAGCGCGGCGAGCAAGATGCCGAGCGCGGCGACCTGCCCGACCCGGTCGAATCGTCTGGCCGTTACGTCGGGCGGCGACACGGGGCGCTTGGGTTTCTCCAGCGTGGTCGAGAGCATGTAGAGCCTCGCCGAGCCGGCAAGAGCGACGAGTCCGACCAGCAGCATCCATGCCCCGACGCGCAGGCGCTCGACGCGAATCTGCCCCTGCTGCCGGTCGCGCGCGTCGAGTTCCCGGGCCTCGGCCTTCAACGTCTCGCTGTCCGGGTGAGCCTTGATCTGCCGCTCCATCTCGGCCACGGCGGGCGACTCGGGGAAGGTGACGGTCTGTGACTCCTCCACGAGCGTGAGGACCATGACGCCGCCGACCGCGCCCGAGAAGAGCGCCGAGAGGACCATCGCCGCGATGAGGAAGTGCCGCCGGGGACGCGCCGTCTCAGAGTCGGGCGACGGGGTGGGCCTGGGTGAGCCGGTCGCCTGCCTGCGGCGTTTCTGCTCGATCGGGCATGAGGCAAAGCATCTCCCGCACGAGACGCACGAGGCGGAATCGATCTCGTAGATATTCCGTCGGCGCCGCGACCCGAATCCCGTGGCGACGAGCGCGAAGGCGATGCCGATGAAAGCCCCGGCGATGGGCGTGCCGAGGCGGAACCTGCGGAGCACGGCGTTCGCGTCGGCGTAGAGAGTCTCCTTGGACATGCCCCAATCGCGGAAGGAGTCGCTTTCAAGCGTCGTCGCGGACTTGGGATGCTCCTCCTCGAAGCGGACCTGGTCGGCCTGGCGTACGACATAATGAAGCATGGCGATCGAGGGGGCCAGGCGCACGCCGGCGAGCGCGCCGGCCGCGCCGAGGATGACCGCAAGGGCGATTCGCGTGCCAAGTGCGTTCATTTCGGCGCCCCCTTCACGGTGTTCGAGGGCTCGATGGCGCCGAAGGGACATGCTTCGCGGCACTGGTTGCAGTTGATGCACTCGGCCGGCGTGATGGTGACGCCCTTGAACGAAACCCGCGAGATGAGCCCGAGGATGGCGCCATAGGGGCAGAGGAATCGGCAGTAAGGCCTGCCGACGAACGTCGAAAGCCCGAGCATCGCCGCCCCCGCCGCGAGCATCGTCCATGGCCCGGTCATCCGGAAGAACGGCACGAACGGGTCATAGCGGCAGATAAGGTACATCGTGCCGGTCGCGGCCAGGAGCACCGAGACGGCAAGGTAGAGCCACGGGATCACCCCGAGCGCGCGCTGAAGCCACATCGGCAGGCGCACCGGCCTGATGAGCACGAAGTCCTGCGCCGCGCCGAGCCAGCAGACGCCCGAGCAGAAGATGCGCCCGAAGAAGAGCGCCGCGACGAGCGGCAGCACGAAGAAGGCGAGCATCGAGATCGGCACCGTGAAGCCGGGATCGAATATCCCCTGCGCGACGTTCTGAATGGCCCCGATGGGGCAGATGCACCCGGCGCGCCAGAACCCGAAGTAGGCGAGGCTCGCCAGGGAGAGCGCCGTCATCATCCACCGCCGGCGCGACCGGAAGGCGATCCAGGCGGAAAGCCCCATCGCCGCGGTCATGAGCGCGACGTCGAGGAGTTCCTGCCAGTGCGCGCGCGCAGCGGGCGTGGTCACGGGGGCGCGCTGATAGCCGGTGGTGAAGTCCGGCGGAGGGAACTTGAAATCGCCCCACGCCAGCCCCGCGGCTGCGAGGACAGTCATGAGGACGAAGGCGGAGGTCAGTTTGCGCATAATTCCCGTCATGTCTTCTCAGGTCGTTCCGGCATCCGGCTCTTGATGATATACGGGTCGTCGGCGGGCCGGCGCGCGATGGCATCGGCGGGGCAGGCCGCGGCGATGGAGCACTCGTTGCAGTTGAGGCACCGGTCGTGGCGGATCTGGAGATAAAGCGACCCGTTGCCGAACCTGCGGCAGCCGTCGACGCAGAGCGCGCACCCGACGCACGCCCGCTCGTTGATCGTATATTCGTAGTAAGGCGGCTCGACGAACTTCCTGACGATCGCGTTGGCCGGGCACATTTCATTCGCCACGCCCGGCTCCGGCGTCGCCGAGGCCATATCGGGCTTGAGGTAGCCGAAGCATATCCGGCAATATCCGCAGATGGCAAGGTCCTGCACGCATTTCGCGGCGGATTCCTTCAGCACGCACGACGTCCGGCAGAGGCCGCACTGGGTGCACTTGTTGGGGTCGATCTGCCAGACGTATCGCTGCCGGTCGCGCCGGTCGCGGGGGGACTTGGCGGCAGCGATCGCCGCGGCGCCGAGTCCCACGGCGGCGATAATGCCGCCCTGGGCGAGCTTGGCGAAGAAGCCTCTTCGCGACATGCGCGCGATCTTCGGGTCTCGGCTGGGGTCGGGGATGCTCATGCCTCCTCCTTCCTGACCCATCGCGATACGAGCGGGCCGTCAGGAGACTCGCCGCAGGCGCCGCGGGAGCCGGGCGCGCTCTCCTGGCGGGAATGCTCGATGCTTTGCGAGGATCGCTCGCGGACTCCCTCGGGCCGGTTGCAGCGGTCGAGCAGTCCGCAGGCGCGGCAGGGAGATTGAGGCGAATCGTGCTCGTCGCCCAAGTCGCGCCCGAAAAGCCTGACGGCGACCGCCGCGATGGCGGCGGCGATGCCGATGCGGGCGACGTTGGTCATGAATCCGCGTCGGGAAGTGTCGTGGCTCATTTCAGTTCCCCCGGCTCCCAGACCGCGGGCTCGGTGAACCCGGTGGTGAGAAGGCCCTTGGGCATCTTCGGGCCCGTCATCTCGAAGAGGGCCACGCGGATCGCCGCGCGTTCGTCGGCGGGAAGGTCAGCCGAGACCGCAACGGTCATGAAGGGCACGGACTTTGTCCTGGTGATCTCGCGGAACTTCGCAGCGCCTCCGACGAGGGAGAGTCCGTTGTATTCGGCGACGTAGCTGCTGATGACGCCAGCGTCCGCGCTCTTCTCCGCAATGGCCGCGGCGAGCGGGACGCAGCCGTCGATGAAGTCGACCTTGCCGGGATCGATGCCGGCGTCGTAGAGCACCGCGCGCGCAGCGAAGGACTTTTCGTAAGCCGAGGAAGGCCCCAGAAGGATCGACTTGCCGCCGAGGTCCTTGATGGTGCGGATGGGGCTGTCGGCGCGCACAATGAAGACGCCCGTAAGATCGTTGGTCCCCTTGGGCCCCGGCATGTCGGCGATGCGCTCGAAGTAATGCTCGGCGAGATACGAGGCCGCCATGACCGTCCAAGTCTTGCCGATGACGGCGTTGACCTCGCCTTTCTTCATGGCCGCGGAAAGCTGCGCGTCGAAGGGGTAGTAGCGGACGAGCACCTTGCGCTTGACCGACTTCCCTAGCGCCTCGGCGAAGGCGTCGTAGTCGCGCCGGGCGCTTTCGCGGACGCAGTCGGAGGCGGACTTCGCCGCGAGCGGGTCCGAAATGCCGAGGACGATCACCGGGCGCGGCGGCAGATGAACCAACACGATGGCGAGGATCGCCACGACGGAGGCGAGGATGAGAAGGATGAGCGCCTGGCTCTTGCGGGTCATGGCGTCTCCTTCGCGCGCGTGAGTTCGAAGACGAGTATCCTGCCGCTCTCGGCCGCGGCGACGTAGATGCGATTGCGCGAGTCGACGGCCAGGTCCAAGCCGGGCTCCTTCGCCCCGATCCCGGCGGGCCCCAGATACGCCAGCAGGTTGCCGCCGCCGTCGCTGACCTTGACGCGCGGAATGCCCTTTTCGCTGGTGACGATGAATCCCTCGCGCGTGCAGGCGACGTTCGTCGGGTTGCAGCATCCCTGGAAGCGGTCGGGCGCCAGGCCGGGCAGGCCCCAGGCGCGGACGAGCCTTCCGGCGAGGGTGTAAGTCTCGACGCGCAGGCGGCCGGGGTTTGTGACCAGTATCCGGCTCTCGTTGTCGAGCGCGACGTCCATGAGAGGGCTCGGCGCGATGAGGCCGACGAAGTCCGTCGCGTCGTCCCGCTTGCCGATGTCCGTGACGAAGTCGCCGTTCGTGGCGTAGCGGTGAACGCAGAGGTTCCCGGCGTCGGCGATGAGGACCGAGTCGCCCGCGAGTGCCACGGCGGTAATGCGCGCGGGTTTGCCGGATTCGGCCGCGGGGATGGGCCAGCCGCCGAGTTCCTTGCCGGTGAGGTCGAACCTCGCCAGTCGAGTGGCAAAGCCGAGATAGACCGTTCCGCAGTCGTCAGCCGCGATGGCCCAGGCCTCCTCCTTCGGCGTCCATGCGGCCAACTCGGCGCCGTCGGGCGAGAGGATGCGAACGCCTCCTGTGCCCATCGCGTAGAGCCGGTCGTGACGGTCGATGGCGATAGCTCGGAGCGACTTGACCCCGGCCTCAATCGTGGAGACGAGCGTGAGCTGCATTGGCGTCTTCGGCGGCTCGTTCAGGTCGGCAGGCATGTAGGAATCGTACTGCGTCGGCGCGTCGGACTTGCCGCATCCGGCGAATGCGACGAGGCCGAGCAGCGCGACTACGAGAAGGGCGTGTCGGGTTGACGGTAACGCGGGCCTCATTGTGGCTCCCTCGTGCCGACGCGGATGCAGATCATCTCGGTAGAGTCGCGCAGAATCAGCTTGCCGTTGACAAGGGCCATCGGAGCCCAGGCGTTGCGATCCTTCAGGACCTTCGCGTGGGCGAGTTCCTTGTAGCCTTCGGGCGCGGCCTCGATCTGGTAGAGCATGCCCGTCTCGTCATTGAGCGCGAGGATCAGGCCGTCGGCGATGAGGAACGGGCCGAGCATGAACCGATGCGTCGAGCCGCTCGTCCAGAGCACCTTGCCTTCGAGATCCATGCAGGCGAGCTGGCCGCCCTGGATGACTCCGTAAATGTGATCCTTGTAGAGGATCGGGGTCTGCTGCTCGGCGCCGAAGACATCGGCCTTGTGCCTGAATAGCACGTCGGCCCTCGGCGGCGCAAGGCACACGCGGCACATCATGGCCCCTGCGTCGTAGCCGCCGGTGAAGAGCACGCGCTCGTCGACGGCGAGAGGCGTCGGGACGTTCGCGAACTTCACCGTCCACTCCGGAAGGCTCCAGAGCAACTCGCCGCTTTGCGCATCGACGCAGACCGCGGCGGTCAGGGAGGAGTAGACATAGAGCCTGCGGCCGGCGACGGTCATGACGGCAACCGATCCGTGGGTCATGGCGCGATGGTCGGGATTCGGCGTCTGCCAGACGGGCTTTCCCGTGGCGATGTCGAGCGCGACGAAGAGCGCGCGTCCGCCCGGCGCGAGGATGACGCGGCCGCCGTCCACGAGCGGGCATTGCCCCGCGTACCAGTCGGGAATCGTGGCGCCCCAGTCCTTGACGAGGTCGGTGCTCCAGACGAACTCGCCCGTCGCCATGCGGAGGCACGTGACCCGTCCGAGCGGGCCGATCGCGACGACGTAATCCTCCGTCACCGTCGCCACCGTGCGCGACATGCCGTGGTTGCGCTTGACGGGATTCGTGTAGGAATACCGCCAGAGTTCCTGGTTCGCATCGGCGAGCGACAGGCAGCGGATCGCGTCCTCCTGCTTCGCGCGGTCGTAATCGACGACGAAGACGCGGCCCTTGAGGACGGATGCGCCGGCGTGTCCCTCGCCGAGCGTGATGCGCCAGAGGACTTCCGGGCCGGAGGCGCCGAAGCCGCGGGTGATGCGCTCGGAGGCCGGGGCGACGTTGGTGCGGTCGGGGCCGCGGAACTGAGGCCATGAGCCCGGATCGTCGGAGGGCTTGCCCGTGCCCGGAGTAAGCGTGCCGGGATTGAAGACGGGCGCGGGCGCCTTGTCGGTCTTGTTGGAAGGAATCTCAACGCTCGCCAGATCGCGAGGCGTGAGCGGGACATGCCGCCCGGAGACAAGATATGCGAATGCCCATGCCCCCGCGCCCGCGGCGGCGAGCAGGAGGGCGGCCATCAGGGTGTAAGTCGCGGTGCGGCTCACGGGCGCCTCCGGTTGCGGCCGTCTTCATGCGCGAAAGGCATCCTGTGGCGTCACGTTGCGCGACTACTTCGCCCCGAAGGCATACACGGCGCCATCGGTGGTGCCGATGATGAGGCGGCTTGCCCCGACCGCGGGCGCGGCGACGATCTCCGAGCCGAGGGCCGCGACCCAGATTTGCTTGCCGTCGGAAAGCCCTATGGCGTACAGCCTTCCGTCAGCGCAGCCGAAGAACACGCGCCTCGCGGCGATGACGGGGGAGGAATCCACCCGCGCCGGAGCGTCGAAGTTCCATCGCTGCTTGCCGGTTGCCGGATCGACGCAGGCAACGGCGCCGTCGCGATAGGCGATGATCACGGCGTTGTCCGCGAACGCCGGCGAGGCGTAGACCTCGCGAGGGGCGTTGTCGGACAGCCTCCAGCTTTCCGCCAGGCGCGGAGCCGTGGCCGAAACCACCCCGGCGCCCGCAGTCGCGACGACAACCCGGCCGCCCCGATAGGCCGGCGAAGCGGCGACGTTCGTCGACAATTCAAGTGTAGCGGATGTTTCGCCGGTTTTCAAGTCGACGAGGCGGAGTATCTGGTCGCACCCGGCGCTCGCCACGGTGCCGTCGATGATGCAGGGGCTGGCATGAACCGGGCCGCCGGTCGAGCACTCCCAGTTGAGACTGCCGTTATCGGCCCGCAGCGAGTAGATGTTGCCGTCATACGACCCGAAGAGGACTGCGTTGTCGGCCGTGTTGGCGCTTGACACAATCTTGCCGTTCGTGCGCATCGACCAGAGGCGCTTGCCGGTCGTGGCGTCGATTGCGGAGAAGAGCCCGTCGAGATCGCCGAAGTAGACCTTGCCGAAAGCGACGAGCGGCGAGGCGGTCACCGGCGCGTTGTCCTCGCAGCTCCAGAGGCGCTTGCCGTCGGAAAGGCGCAAGGCGACGATGCCGTTGTCGTAGGTCGGCACATATACGCGATCTCCGACGATGGCGACGGCGCCCTCGATGGGGGTATGTAGGTCGACGCTCCAGAGCATCTCGATCCGGTCGGGAAGGACGCTCCGGGCGACGCCGGTCTGGGCGGGATCGCCGCGAAACTGCGCCCATGCGATGCGGTCTACTGATGCAACGCCGTTGCCGGCCTTGGCGACGCCTTCGCGATGCCTGCACCCCGACATCGAGACGAGCAGGCCGAAGATGAGGCCGCAGAAGAGCGCGCGCTGAAGCATTCCCGTCATTCGCAAACCCCCGCCCATAACTCACTCGCTTCTCAAGGCTTCGATGACTTCCCGGCCGACCGCCGATCGCGCGGCGACGTCGCAGGCGATGAGGCCGACCGCGACCGCGCCGGCGAGCGTGGCCGCCAGCATCAGCCACGGGACGCTTGTTCCTGAAGACACAATCTGCGGACCCGACGCGACGAGCGCGGAGATCGCGCCGACGGCGACGCCCACCAGGAGGAGTATGGCATTCTCCGCGACCACGAGCGCCCGGACCCGGCGGACGGTGAATCCGAGAGCGAGCATCATGCCGATCTCGCGCCGGCGTTCAAGGACATTCCGCAGAAGCACCGCGACGACGCCGAACGTGCCGAGCGCGAGGCCGAGGCCTCCGAGCGTCTGGAACGCGGAAAGATACGTATTCTGCACGCGCGCATAGGCCGCGAGCGCCTCGGTCGTGAGCTGAACGTCGACGCCGAAATCGCCGAGCGACGACCGCAGTTCACCGGCTACGGATGAGACCGCATCCCGCGGGCATTCGACGAGGAAGAGGCGGTATCCGCCGTCGCCGCCGAAGGATCTCACAAAGGCGCGTTCGGAGATGACGAGTTCCCCGGCAAAGATCGAGCCGGGCATGAGGCCCGCGATTCTGAGCGTGGCGGCCGACGTCGCCCCGACGGGAACGGTGAGGTTGTCGCCGAGGCCGACGTGCATCTGCCACTCGGCGGTATCCGCGTCGGCGAAGGCGGGGATGTCGGTCGTGCCCGGCTGAGGCGTGGCGAGAAGCGCCCACGGCTCCGCGTTGGGATAGGGAGGCAACGGGGCATGTTGCGAGAACCGGAACCCGCCTCGGGCGATGAAGGCGTCGGGCACGCCGACGATGCGGGGCGTCTTCGAGCGTTGCATATTGAGGCAGCTTATGTCGTCGCCCCGGCTCTCGCGGAGCGAGTATATCCTCGCGCGGGCAAGCTGGTTGGAGGCGTTGTCGGAGAAGTTGAGCGTCTTGCGGCCTTCCTTCGTGTTGAGGTCGACGAATATCGGCACGTCGGTGCGCACGATGAGGTCGAACCCGCCGGTGCCCGATTTCGGGGCAGGGTTGGGGGGAAGGGGCTCGGGGGAGAGAAGAGAGGATAGATATCCGGTGGCCTCGGGATCCATGTAAGCGTACCTCGAGATGTCGCCCGTCGGGTCGCGGTGAAACGCGGCGACGGTGACGATGACGAGCGTCGCGCAGGCGATGAGCCCGACGGTGAGGAGGCTCCGTGCGCGGTGCCGCGAGAGCGACCGGAGCGCGAGCGAACGCAGCGAGAGTGTTCCCGCCTCCGCGGCCTTGGCGCGGGGAGCAACGATCGACGCGAATAGCGCCAGTCCGCCGACGAGCAGCAGCGACCCGGCGGAGGCATAGGCCGCGGTTGCGCTGATGGCCCGGAAGAGAATCAGGACGAGCGACACGCCCGCCGCGAGGAAGCACGCGATGGCAATCAGCAGGGACGGACCTCGCCTCGCCCGGACCTCCGCGGCGATGGCCTGCCACCCGCTCAAGAGCACCAACGGCGGCAGCCTCCGAAGCATTCGTGTCGACAGGAGAATCGCCGTGAGGGCGATGGCCAGCCCCGATGCGGCGCCGATAGTCACGGAGAGCGCCGTGACGTGCAGGCTCAGCGGGAAATCCGCGACGGCGCCGGACCATCCGTGTTTGAGCGCCCAGAGGATGAGCGCCGCGTAGCCGACCCCCAGTGGAATGCCCACCGCGACGCCGAGCACCGAGACGGCCGACGCCTCGCCGACGAGCACGCGCGCCGCGCGGCGTCGTGTGAAACCTTGCGCAAGCAAGAGGCCGATCTCCCCAGCCCGGCGGTCAATGGTCAGGCGCATGAGAAGGAATATGAGAAGCGCCGCCGCGGCGACGAGGAAGAAGCTCATCGAGAGGAAGAGCGCCCCGAAATCGGTCGACGCGTTTGCCGCGGCGAGGGCCTCGGCGCGCACGTCGCGCACGGTGAAGCCCATGTCAGCGAGCGTGAGCGATGAGAGCCGTTGGCTGCGAATCTTCTCCGGGTCGGCGCGGGTGCCGTCGGGGCGGTCGAGGTAGATGCGGACGCCTGTGACCCAGGGCAGGCTCTTTGCTAGCTGCGGGTCGAGGCCATGCGTCCAGAGGCGGCGGATGACCGCGGGCGAGACGAAGGCCTTGGGCGTGGCGCGATAGGTGTCCCAGTAGTCCTCGTCGGACTTGTGGACCATCCGCTGATCGATGGGGAAAGGCGCATTCCAGCCGGACATCGTCTTGACGTCGGTCATCCCCTTGACCTCGGGGACGTAATCTCGCGCGAGGGCCTCGCCTTGCATCTTCACGACGCCGCGGACGGCGAAGCGGAGTTGCGTGGTTTCGACCTCCCCTCGCGGCCCGGCAACGTAGCACTGCACGCGCACGTGCGATAGCCCGTGATATCCGGGCGTCTTCGCAAGTGCCCTCTCGGCCCACTCGTTCAGCACGATGTCGTTGTCGCCGAGCGCAGCCGGGAGGGGCTCCGTGGTTGCGCTCACCATGCCGGTAAGGTTGTCGACTCCCGCCATGAGCGAGTAGGGCACGAGGGTCGAGGAGGTGTATTCGGGCGAAGTCATCGCAATCGTGTTCGCGAGGTAGACCGACCGCGGCTCGAAGCGCAGATGTTCCGCGTCGGCGAGGGCCTTGATCCTGTCGATGATCGCGGGCGGCATTGTGACCGCGGAATGGCGGAGGGCCAGGAACCGGGGCGTCAATTCGAACGTCAGGTCGTTGTCGGCGGGGGATCTGGGAAACGATAAGTCGGAGTCGATGGTCGCCCGCTCGCCCCAGACCATGGTATTGGCCATCGGGGCTCGAAAGCCGAGTTCGCGGCTGAGCCAGTCGAGCGAGACGAAGATCGTTCGCGGCGCGGGTCGGTCGGCGCGAAGGGTGAATGCCCCGACGCCTGCGTCGGGAAGGATGGTCTTGACGATGACGCGAGCGGTGAGAATGGTATCGGCCCGGCCCTTTCGGCCGAAGATGCTTTGAACGGGGGCCGTCGCCGACTTGGGTAGCGTGATGAGGACGGAGTCGCCGATCTGTACGTGGAGGTCCGCCGCAAGCCGCGCGTTAAGGGCCGCGTCGCGGTCGCGGAGGTCGGGGCCGAGGAACCCCGGTGCCCCGGCAAGCACGGGGAAGAGGTTCCGTCGGCATCCGATGATCTGGACGTGAGGCCGGGCGTAGGAGAGGTGCGAGGACGTCGCCGAGCCTTCGGCCATGAAGGCGGCGGGCATGCCCGCAAGACCGACCACCTCCGCCGAGAACGGCTGGGGTCTCTCGATCGCGAGGCGGAGTCCCCCGATCCGCTCCAGCGCGAGGTCGCGCAGGCTCCCGTTGACCGAATCGCCCACCACCAGCGACCCGACCAGCACCGCCGCGGCGACGGCGACGCCGGCGAGCACCGCGAGATTGGCGGCGCGGTAGTGGAGGAGGCTGCGGAAGATCAGACGCGACAAGGTCAAGGGGAGTCCT
>JBBIVY010000098.1:0-14226 GCA_037439485.1 Planctomycetota bacterium
AGTAGAGCCTACCTGAACGTCAGCCCCGCGTAGGCGACGACGCTCTCATAGTCGCCGGTGGCTTTGCCGGAATTCTCATACCGCACGAGCTTCGCGGATTTCGCGCCGAGTGCCTTCGCGCAGGCGATGGTCGCGGTCACGGGAGAGACGCCGCACATCGTGATGTCGCGGTCGCGCACGATGGTGTAAAGCGCGGCCTCGTCGAGGCGGAGCATGGCGTCGATGGCGAGACGATCTTGTCTTTCAGCGACGGCGGCGGTCTCGAAGTGGGTCATGTCGGTGCTGGCCAGGAGCAGCGGCCGAGGGCTCTCGTCCTTGAGCGCCGAGGCCATCTCGCGGCCGAGGGCCTGAAGCTCGTCGAGCGGCGAGGCCGGGTAGACCGAGACCATCACCACCTCGATGTCCGGCCGGATCACCTGCAGGAAGGGGAGCATCACCTCGCCCGAGTGCTCGTGGGCGAAGGCCTCGGTGTCGGCCTCAAGCTGCGGGGAGGATTCGATGAGCTTGGCCGCGAGCTTCTCATCGATCGGCACGTCCCCCAGCGGCGTGCGCCAGGCCCCGTCCGGCCAGACGGCGTAACGCGCGCCGAGGCCGCGGTGCGAGAAGGCCAGGACGATGACGGTCTTCGGAATCGTGACGGAGGAAAGGACGGCGCCCGCGACGTTGCCCGAGTAGACGTATCCCGCGTGAGGGCAGACGCACGCAATCGCCTCTTCGGGGCGGGCGGAAGTATCGAGTCTGGCGCGGACGTCCTCGCGTAGCGCATCCGGACGCCGCTCGTAGAATTGGCCGGCAACGGCGGGGGGGCGGATCATGGCTGCTTCCCCTTTTTCCGTCGCTCCAAAAGAAGAAGGGGCCACCCGTGGGCGGCCCCTGCAACAGAATCAAGCTCACGGGCCTCGCTTGCCGAGGCGCTTGCCGTGGGCCGGCTTGCGCCCGTGGTTGGCCCTCTTGCTGCGCTTCTTGAACTGGTCGCGGCGCGGGTCCTTCATCGGCTCTCCTCCTGGGTTGGCCTAGCGACGCCAGGGCCCCGTGCGAGCCCCGACTCCCTTCTGCGCATGCATCTCGGCGTACTGCTGCGGGATACAATCCTCCAGCCAGCAGCAACTCTTCTCCGGGCAGAGCTTGCGGCCCGAATGGAAGCACTGCGGATTGCCTTCCTTCGCCTGGATCGCGCGGACCAAATCGGCCTTGTTCTCGGTCTCAAGCGTCACGCCGACCGTCTTCGCGCGCTTCCGGACTTCCTTCATGTTCATCTTTGGCTCCTTCGCTATAGGGACGATTCCCCCGGTGCTGACGTCTAATATATCAGACGTGAAAGCGAAGGTAAATCGGGAAATACCCTATCAGAATCGAGCCGTCAAGTCAAGGTCTTTCAAAGCGCCGGGAGCATCAACTGCGGAGGCTCCGGAAGGGGCGAGTCGTCTCAGCGACAGATCGCGACCTCGATTCCGTCGGCGGACGCCACCCCCACAGGCTGTGGTCGGCGGGGCGGAAGAGCACAAAAAACAGCTTCCTGCCCACAGGGCACCAGTGGAGGTGCAATTACTGGAACCCCGGAACCTCCAGTATTTCGGCCGTTTTTGACCCCTTTTTGCGAAACGAGAGGTTCCAGTAGTGGAACCTCTTGAAATCTGTCCCGACGCGTCGGGATACCCATCCGAGGATGAGAAGCCCGGCTCTTGCCCCGGTAACGGTGCGGTCTTTCGGATTCCCCAAAGCGTTTGCGCGCCGCGCTAGGCCAGCCCGTGTTCGGCGAGAAGCTTGGGCGCGTCGAGGATCTCCTTCGCCGGCCCGTGGGCGGCGACGGCGCCGCGGTCGAGCAGGACCGCGTGCGAGCACAGCTCCCGCGCCATGTCCATGTCGTGTGTGGCGAGGAGCAGGCTTTCCGGCCTAGCGGCGAGGAGGTCGGTGAGCCGCCTTCGCGAGCGGAAGTCAAGGCCGGCGCCCGGCTCGTCGAGCAGGAGGAGGCGGACGTTCATCGCCAGGACGGTGGCGATGGCGGCGGCGCGCTTCTGTCCCTCCGAGGCATGATGCGCGGGGCGAGGCTCGAAGCCCTTGAGGCCGACGGCCTCGATCGCCGCGCGGGCGCGCGACTCCGCCTCGGCCGCGGAAAACCCCTGGTTCAGCGGGCCGAACGCCGCGTCCTCCAGCAGCGTCGGCATGAAGAGCTGGTCGTCCGGGTTCTGAAACGTCATGCCGCAGCGCCCGCGCACCTCGTGCGTCGTCCGCTTCGAAAGCTCGATCCCATCGACGACGATGCGTCCCTCGAACGGGACAGCGCCCATGATCGCCAGCAGCAGGCTCGTCTTGCCCGCGCCGTTGGGGCCGATGAGCGCGGTGCGCGTGCCCTCGGCGAGCGCGAGGGTGATGCCCCGGAGCGCGGCGGTGCCGTCCGCGTAGCGTACCGTGAGGTCCCGGATATCGAGGATGTCGCCCATGATTATCCCTTCCAAAGTCCCGGCCAGCGGCACAGGACAAGGTAAGCGGCGCTTGCGATGAGAAACACAGCGTCCGTCCATCGGAACCGGAGGAGGTCGAGGCCGGGGGGCGTGCCGGTCCAGCCGCGGGCGGTCATGGCGAGATGGATGCGCTCGGAGCGGTCGAGCGTCCGGACGAAGAGGTTGCCGATGATGCCTCCCACGGCGGTGAGTCGGCGGCCCGCGGGGGCCAGTGCCGCGCCGCGGAAATCGCGCGCCCGGCGGACGCGCATGGCCTCGTCGACGAGCACGAAGATGTAGCGGTAGAGAAACCCGAGTTGCATCAGGAGCACCCTCGGCGCCCCGAACCGCCGCGCCGATTCGATGATGAGCGAGAAGGGGGTCGTGCTCATGAGCGCCGTGAGCGCGAGCACCCCCAGCGTGAATTTCGCGGCGATGTCGACGGACGTCAGCCATCCGCCCGCGAGCGTCACGTGCCAGGTCCCGACGGCGAATTCTCTCGGAACGCGGTCGTACCACGGGCTGAGGAGGCACACGAACAGGATGAACGGGCTCAGCACGAGCACGCGCTTGAGCGCGAACCGCGTCGGAATGCCGCCGAACCAGAGCATCGCCAGCGGCAGCACCGCCAGCGGCGCCAATTCCGTGACCGCGTAGCGGTTGAAGCTGATGGCGACCACGGTGTACGCGACGACGGCCACGAGCTTCGCCCGCGCGTCGAGGCGATGGACGGGCGAGTCTTCGTGCGCGAATCGGTCGAGGTGGCTGTGGTGCATGGACGCTCTCCGGCGGCGCCAGGTCGCCGGCCTTCGTTCAGGATGAACGGATCGTCTTCCGCCGGCGCAGGAGCGTCGCCGCGGACCAGACGATCCCCAGCGTGACGGCGGTCCCGAGCAGGCCCGCCAGGGAGCCCCACGGCTTCACCACGGAGGCTTTTGCGGCGGTCGTCGAAGCCGGGGCCGCGGGATCTTCTCCGAGCGGGGCGGGGCGCCGCGAGTAGTCGGGCATGAGCGACCAGCGTGTCTGCCACGCATTCACGGCGGCGACGGCGGAGGAGGGCTCCTCGACGGCCCTGTCGGCGCCGGCCCAGCGATGCTCCGTCGTACACCACTCGAGCCCGTCCGGGGAGGCGCTCGCAAACCACGCGACGACCGCCGCGAGAAGGGCCGCCGTGGCCAGAAGCGACGCCGCGACCATTCCGCGGCTGAGACGTCCTCCCGAGGCGTCCGCGGCGGCCAGCCCCAGCGAGACGGGCCGCACCTGCCTCAAGTAGGCCACGACGACGAAGGTGATGAGCCCCTCGACGAAGCCGATAATCAGATGCACGCCCACCATGAGCGCCAGGAACGACACCGTCGGCACGCGCAGCACTCCGGAGAATCCCGCCTCGAACGGCACGAGCGCCGCGCCCCCGGCGACGCCGAGGATGCAGGCCGCCCACGCGGCGAGATACTGCCGCCACGGCCGCGCCGTCGATACCGGGCCGAGCAGCGCGCGATAGAGCCCCCACCCGGTGAGACACGGCACGACGCCCATGTTGAGGATGTTGCACCCGAGCGCGAGAAGCCCTCCGTCCTGGAAGAGCAGGCACTGGACGACGAGTATCGCCGCCATGGCGACGATGGCCGCCCATGGCCCCAGGATGATCGCCAGGAGCACGCCTCCGCCGAGGTGTCCGCTGGTGCCGGGCATTCCGGGCAGCGTGAAGTTGATCATCTGCGCCGCGAAGACGAACGCCCCCACCACGCCCATGAGCGGCAGGCGCTCCGTCGTAAGCGACCGCCGCGCGAGGGCGGCCGCGATTGCGACGAATCCCGCGGCGATCAGGATCGTGACCGCCGCGATCGGGATGTTCAGCAGCTCGTTGGCCATGTGCATGGCGAGGATCATGGGCGTCTCCTTTCCTTCACGGGCCGTTCAGGCGAGTCGCTTCCCCGTCGAGCTCATCGACAGGGCGGAGTGCAGCACGCCCTTCTGCTGGCGAAGCAGGTCCGCGATCTCCCGGATGTCGGACGCCGCCCCCCGGGCCAGGATCATCTCCGCGCAGAGGTGCCGGTCGAGATGCACGTGCGTGGTCGCGAGGACCACGGCGTGGTGCCGGTGCTGGAGCCGGGTCAGCTTCTGGGAAAGCTGCCGGGCGTCGTGATCGTAAACGAGGGTGATCGTGCCCACCACCTCGTGGCCCTGCTCCCATTCCTGCTCGACGAGCCGGCTGCGGATCAGGTCGCGGACAAACTCCGACCGGTTCGTGCGGCGGCCGGAGCGGAGCATTCCCTCCAGCCGGTCCAGCAGCGGTCTTTCCAGCGACAGGCTCAAACGGACGAGATCCGGCATGGACGGGCCTCCCCAAATATTACATCCCTGCGCATGGTAATAACGGCCCGGCCGGGAGTCAAGCCCATAATCCCCGGACTCCGGAACGTCGGGCCAATTCTCTGGACAACGCGCGGCCCGCGGGCGACAATGGACCCGTGCGGATCATGAAGGAGGGAGCCATGGACCTTCGCAGCGTCTACGCGCCGGCGAGCTTCGGCAACTTCTACGACCTGGCCTCGAAGGGGGAGATGCGCGGTCTGTTCGACGAGTGGGCCCGATGGGGGATCAACGGCGCCGGGACGTGGTTCGACCCGGCGAACTGGGTCGACCCGTTCGGCCGGGGCGAGTTGTTCCGCTGGGCCCGGGAGATGCCCGTCGCCCTCTGGCGGCGCAAGCGCGACCTCCTTGTCGCGGCGCGCGAGGCGGGGCTGAAGACGACGCTTGCCGTCACGCCGGACGCCGTGTTCATCGACCAGCTCCGTCCCGACCTCGCCGCCTCGGCGGGGGTGGAGAGCTACATCGGCCCCGACCTCTGCCCCTCGAAGCCCGAGGCGCGGGCGATCCTTCTAGGCAATTTCGAAAACCTCCTCCGGTTCCTCTCCGAGGGCGGCGTCACGCTCGACTACGTCCTCGTGGCCTTCCGTGACTGGGGCGGGTGCGACTGCGAGGCCTGCCGGCCGTGGATCAAGACGTCGCTGGCGCTCTGGGCGGATGAGTTCGTTCCCATCCTCGCGCGGTTCTACCCCGAGGCGAAGGTGCAGCTTTGCACGTGGTGGGCGACGGCCGACGAGACGCGGTTCTTCACCGATCTGGTCGATCGCCGGCCCGCCTGGCTCGACGGGCTCAGCCTGTCGCTCGGCTACGGGTGCGAGATCCCGAAGATCGAGCTTCCGGCCCCTTACCGCAAGACCGTCTTCCTCCACATCGGCTACTCCGCCGGCGAATCGGACATGTACGGGCGGAAGGGCGCCGTGGTCGCGCCCGAGCGGCTTGAGCGCCAGATGCGCGCGATGCGCGAAGAGGGCATCGCCGGGTTCCAGGCGTATTCCGAGGGGATCTACGACGACCTGAACAAGTTCCTCGTCGCGCAACTCGGCATGGACCCGGATCTCTCCGCGCGGGACCTCGTTGCGGACTATTGCCGCAATTGCTTCGGCACCGAACGCGGCGAGACCGACGACCTCGTCGCCGCCATCTATGGGCTGGAGAAACTCGAAGCCGAGCCCGCGGGGGCCGAGGAGGCGGACCGCGTCTTCGAGGCCGTCGGCCGCCTGCGCCGCCTCGGAGGCGACTGGCGCTTCGCGCAGCTTGCCGTGAGGGCCAGGGTCGGCGTGCTCGAATCGCAGATCGGCGCGAAGGAGCAGTGGGACCGCGACGCGGCTTCGCTCGGCCCGTCGGCCTTCGGCGAATACGTTCGGCGCGTCGATGATCTCGTCGCGAAGCGCCGCGACGTTCTCGAATACCTCGAGCGCGGCGTCTACCGCGTCGGCGCGCAGGTCCACGGCTTCGAAATCGACGTCGAGCACGCCGCGTGGCAGCAGTGGAAGCGCACGGCGAAGGCAACCCCTCCGCGTCTCTCTCTGTAGGGGCACGGCATGCCGTGCCCGTCTTTTCGTTCATCGTGACCCCGGCGCGCATTTTGGGTGGAGATTGTGGAGCCGGACGGTATACTTTGCACTCCAAGAATCGCGGGCACGGCATGCCGTGCCCCTACGGATAAGGAAGTAGCGATGCCGCAGAAGAACCTGTCGCCGTCGGTTCCCCGTCGCCATCTCGACCTGCGACAACTCGGCCGCGCGGGATACCAGCCGACGCTCGACCTGCAGATCGAGCTCAGGGACAAGGTCCATGCCGATTCGTCGACGGAATATCTGTTGCTCGTCGAGCATCCGCCGGTGATTACGCTGGGCCGGCGCGCGAACAAGGCGAACGTGCTCCTGGGAGAGGACGAGCTTCGCCGGCGCGGGTTTGAGGTGCACGAGATCACGCGCGGCGGCGACGTGACGTATCACGGGCCCGGGCAGATTGTCGGCTATCCCATCCTCTCGCTCAACCGGCACAAGCTGGGGCTTCGCGACTACATGCGCGCGCTCGAAGAGGCGCTCATCCGCACGGTCGGCGAGTTCGGCATCGAAGGTTCGCGCATCGACGGGCTCACCGGTGTCTGGACGGCGAAGGGCAAGGTCGCCGCCATCGGCGTCGCCATCCGCTCGTGGGTCAGCTATCACGGCTTTGCGCTCAACGTCGACCCCGACCTCGATCACTTCCGCGTGATTACGCCCTGCGGCATCAGCGATAAGCCGGTCACGTCGATGTCGCAACTCGTCGGGCGGAAGCTCACCGTCGCCGAGGTGCTTCCCGTCGTCGAACGGCATTTCCGGGAGGTGTTCGGATTCGAGCCCGCCGCGTCCGGCCGCAAGCGACTGCCTCCGTGGCTGAAGAAACGCCTGCCGCAGGGGGGCGAGGTGGAATCGGTGCGCGCGATGCTGGCCGGAAAGGGTCTGCACACCGTCTGCCAGAGCGCGAAATGCCCGAACCTCTGGGAGTGCTTTGCGCGCCGGACCGCGACGTTCATGATCCTGGGCGACCGCTGCACGCGGATGTGTCGGTTCTGCGCGGTGACGAAGGGCGAGCCGCTTCCGCCCGAACCGGACGAACCCGCGCGTGTCGCCGAGGCCGCGAAGAAGCTGGGTCTCAAGCACGTCGTCATCACCTCCGTCACCCGCGACGACCTCGCCGACGGCGGGGCAGGGCAGTTCGCCGGAACCGTGTTAGCCGTGCGCGAGGCCACTGGGGCAACCGTCGAGGTGCTTACGCCGGATTACGCCGGCAACGAATCCGCAATCCGCGCCGTGGCATCCGCGCGGCCGGAGGTGTATAATCACAACCTCGAAACCGTTCCGTCGCTTTACCCGACGGTCCGGCCGGGCGCCGACTACGCGAGGTCGCTTGCGCTCCTGATGCTGGTCAAGCGCGTTGAGCCGGGGATTCTTACGAAGAGCGGGTTGATGCTCGGTCTCGGCGAGTCGGCGGACGAGGTGATGCAGACGCTCGTCGACCTTCGCGGCGCCGGGTGCGACCTGCTGACGATGGGGCAGTATCTCGCCCCGTCGCAGGCGCATCTTCCCGTCGCGCGGTTCGTGCCGCCCGAAGAGTTCGACGAGATTGGCCGCAAGGCCCGCGAGATGGGTTTCATCGGCGTCGCCTCCGCCCCGTTCGTCCGCAGCTCGCACGAAGCGGGGACGCTTTTCGCCGAGGCGCGCGAAGCCTTGTAGGGCGCCTCCTCGTGGGGCGCCTCTCTGCTGTTCGTTCCGGCCCACGAGGGGCCGGGCTACATGAAAAGACATCGTCGCCGCCGGGGGCTCACCGTGGCTCGAGGCAAATTCATCGTGCTGGAAGGGCCGGAAGGCTCGGGCAAGAGCACGCAGATCGCGCGCCTCGCCGCGAAGTGCGAGGCCGAGCATCTCCGCGTGCGCGCCGTCCGCGAGCCGGGCGGCACCGTCATCGGCGAGGAGATCCGCAAGGTCCTCCTCGACGCGAAGAACCACCGCATGACCGTCGGCACCGAGCTTCTTCTCTACATGGCCTGCCGCGCGCAGCTCGTCCACGAGGTCATCGGCCCTGCGCTCGACGCCGGCGAGATCGTCATCGCCGACCGTTTCCTCACGAGCACCATCGTCTACCAGGGGCTTGCCGGCGGCCTGGGCGCCGAAGAGGTGAAGCGCCTCTACCGCGAGACCTGCGGCGGCGTCGAGCCGGATCTCGTGGTGGTGCTCGACCTCGACGCCGAGGCCGGGCTCGCGCGGGTGCAGCGGTCGTTCGACCGCGTCGAGCAGAAGCCCATCGACTTCCACCGCCGCGTGCGCGCGGGGTACCTCGCCGTCGCCAGGTCCGAGCCGGGCCGCTACGCCGTGCTCGACGCCTCGCGCTCCGCGGACGAAGTCTCCGAGGCCCTCTGGCAGGAGGTCACGCGTCGTGTCCTTCCGTGACGTCCCGGGGCAGAAAGAGGCGTCGGAGTTTTTCCGTCGGGCCATCGACTCGGGGCGGCTGGCGCACGCCTATATCCTCATCGGCCCAGAAGGCGTCGGCAAGCGCGCTCTGGCCAAGGCCGCGGCGGCTTACCTCTTCTGCTCCGAGCGGGGCGGCGACTCGTGCGGGAAATGCCGCTCGTGCCGGATGATCGCGTCCGACCAGTTCGGCGATCTGCATCGCTATCTGCGGCCGGAGGGCAAGGCCCAGCTTCCCGTCGAGGTGATCGAGGAGTTCCAGCGCCACGTCTACCTCAAGCCGGTCGAGAGCTCGCACAAGGTCTTCATCCTGGAGGAGGCCGACAAGCTCAACGTCGCGGGTGCCAACAAGCTGCTGAAGGTCCTGGAGGAGCCGCCGCCCGAATCGCTCATCCTGCTCTTGGCGCTCGACGTGCGCGACTTCCTGCCGACGATCCTCTCGCGCTGCCACGTGGTGCATCTGCGGCCGATGCCGGCGGAGGCGCTTGCGAAGGAACTGGTGAGTCCGTCGGTGACGCCCGAGCAGGCGCGGTACCTGGCCGCGTTCACCACGGGCTCGCCCGGACTGGCCCGGCAGCTTGCGACGCCGGAATTCTTCGCCGAGCGCGATTGGCTCATCGACTTGGCCGCGAAGCTCGACCGTCGCACGCGATTCGCCGCGGCCGACGAGATGTTCAAGCGATCGGGCGACAAGGACGACGCGGCCCAGGGCCGTCGCGAGATGCTCACGAGGTTCCTCGACGTCCTTGCGCTCTTTTACCGCGACGTCCTCGCCGCCTCGCTCGGGTCCGACGCGGGCTCATCGGCCAACGCCGACCGTGCGGCGGACGTGACGGCCCTCGCCGGGCGCCTCGACGCCGAATCCCTCCAGGGAATCCTCGGGGCCATCGAGTCGGCGCGGGAGGCCGTGGCCTTCAACGCCAACCAGAAGCTGCTGCTGGAGAATCTCGCTTTTGATATTGCGAAACTCCAGTCCCCGTGATATCTTAGGAAAGATTCTGAACCGGTTTCTACCTCGTTCGGGCTGGAAAAGTGCCCGGTGGGGCGCGTTGTTTCAGAGGGCAAACCATGCTGCATTATGTCCTCGCCAAGTACGGCGAGATCTCGCACATGACCACCTTTCGCACGGAGATCATCGATCTCCGGCGCGGGGAGAAGATCGTCCTCCGCAGCGACCGCGGGACGGAGCTGGGCCAGGTCGTGCATCCGCCTTATGAGAGCGAGCAGCCGCCTGTGCCCGCGCCGCTCGGCGAGGTCCTGCGCCGGGCCACTCCCGAGGACCTCGCGAAGGTCCGCCACGTGGACGAGGTCGAGAGGCCCGCCGCGCTCAAGTATGCCAATGAGAAGATCGGCTTCCACCAGCTTCCGATGAAGCTCGTGGACGTGGAGTACGTCTTCGGCGGCGAGAAGATCATCTTCTACTTTCTGGCCGAGGGCCGGGTGGATTTCCGCCAACTCGTGAAGGACCTGGCGAAGGAGTACCGCACGCGCATCGAGCTGAAGCAGATCGGCGTGCGCGACGAGGCGCGGGTGCTGGCCGACTTCGACCACTGCGGCCGCGAGATCTGCTGCCGGATGTTCATCCGCGACCTCGAGCCGGTGACGATGAAGATGGCCAAGGCGCAGAAGGCGACGCTCGACCCGAGCAAGATATCCGGGCGCTGCGGGCGGCTCATGTGCTGCCTGCGCTACGAGGACCAGGTCTACGAAGAGATGCGCAAGAGCCTGCCGAAGCGCGGCTCGCGCGTGGTGCTGGAGCGCGGGTCGGCCGAGGTGATCGACTACGACGTCATGTCTCAATCGCTCCGCGTGGAAGGCCAGGACGGCCGCATCGTCAAGGTGTCGATGAAGGACGTCAAACAGGTCATTCCGCGCGACGAGAAGGAATGGCAGAAGAAGCAGCAGGAGCGCGCGCAGTGGCGGATGCAGCAGCAACAGCAGGCCCAGGCCCAGGCCAACGAAGCGCGCAACAAGCGCCGTGTGCCGCCGGGAGTCCCTCCGGGCCAGAGCGCGCCCGCTACGCCGACTGCCCCGCAGGCCGCGGCGTCCCAGGCCCCGCAGGCTCCGGCGTCGCAGGCTCCCGCTCCTCAGCCGCCGAAGGCCGTCGCGCCCGCTCCCTCATCGGCGAGCGCCCCCGCGCCCGCGCCGTCCTCAGCCCCGGCGCCGAGCCCCGAGCCGCCGAAGGCCGTTCACCGTTTCGACGAAGGTCTCGAACCGGAGCCGCCGAAGCCGTCCGCGCCTCCTGAAGCGCCGAAAGACCCCGGGACCCCGCAGCAAGGATGACACCGTGAGCGCCGGCAAATACTTCATCACCACGCCCATCTATTACCCGAACGCCGAGCCGCACGTCGGCAGTTCCTTCGAGGCCATCGGCATCGACGTCATGGCCCGCTGGAAGCGCCTCACCGGCTTTGACGTCTTCTTCCTCACCGGCACCGACGAGCACGCCGAGAAGGTGAGCCAGGTGGCCGAGAAGCGCGGCCTCACTCCCGAGCAGCACGTCGAGGAGATGGCCGAGAAATTCAAGGTGGCGTGGGGGCAGCTTGAGATTTCCTACGACCGGTTCATCCGCACGGAGGAGCCCGCGCACAAGGCCGCGGTCGCGGCGATCTGGCGGCGGGTGCGCGAGAAGGGCGACATCTACCTCGGCTCGTACGAGGGGCTCTACTGCGTGCCGTGCGAGAGCTACTGGACGCCGACGCAGGCGAAGGGGAACGTGTGCCCGGAGTGCGGCCGTCCGCTCAAGACGCTGCGCGAGCCGGCCTATTTCTTCGCGCTCAGCAAGTATCAGAAACCCCTTGAGAAGCTCTTCGCCGAGAACCCGGACTTCCTCGCCCCCGCGTTCCGCCGGCACGAGATGGAAGAGAACTTCCTCAAGCCGGGGCTCCAGGACATCTGCATCAGCCGCACGACCATCCACTGGGGCATCCCGGTGCCGGACGATCCCGCCCACGTCGTCTATGTGTGGTTCGACGCGCTCATCAACTACCTGACCGCCGTGGGCTATCCCTCCGACGAAGCGCGGTTCGCGAAATGGTGGCCGGCGGACCTGCACGTCGTGGGCAAGGACATCGTGCGGTTCCACACGCTGCTCTGGCCGGCGATGCTGATGTCGGCGGGCCTCCCGCTGCCGAAGCGCGTCGCCAGCCACGGGTTCGTGATGGTGCAGTCCGACGCGACGGGCGAGCTGGAAAAGCAGTCCAAGTCGCTGGGCAACGTCGTCAACCCGCTCGAGATCGTTGCCAAGTACGGCGCCGACGCACTGCGCTATTTCCTCATGCGCGAAATCCCGTACCAGGGCGACGGCGCCTACAGCGAGCGGAACCTCGCCGTGCGCTACAACACCGACCTGGCCAACGACCTGGGCAACCTGGTCCTGCGCACGACGTCGATGATCGAGCGGTATGAGAAGGGCGTCGTTCCCGCGCCGGACCCGAGGCCCGTCGAGGAGTGGTCCGACGGCGACAAGGTGCTGTACGGGGCCGCGGTGGAGCTGGCGGAAACGGTGCCGCCGATGATGGAGGATCTGGATTATGCGAACGCGCTCGAGACGATCTGGTCGCTCGTGCGCGAGGCCAATCGGTACGTTGAGGAGAACCGTCCGTGGGCGCTGGCCAAGGACCCGTCGACGCGCGAGCGGCTCGGCGTCGTGCTCTATAACCTCGCCGAATCGTGCCGGCTGCTCTCGGTGTGGCTCGCCCCCTTCATCCCGGCGACGTGCGCGAAGATCACGGAGCAACTCGCCGCGGGCGACGCGGAATCGCCCTTTGCCGAACGCGTCGGCTGGGGGCTGACGAAGCCCGGCACGGTCCAGAAGAAGGGCGTCGCGCTCTTCCCGAGGCTCGACCTGCCCGGCGAGGCCCCCAAGCCTCCGAAGCCGCCGAAGCCTCCCAAGCCGCCGAGCGCGGAGTGACCGTGGACAAGAACCGCCCGAAGACGCTCGAAGAGGTGACGCTCGAAGTCGCGCGCAAGTACGGGCGCTACGAGGCCGAGGCCTACCGCTTCGTCTTCGAGGCCCTCGACCATCTCCTGCACCACATGGCGGAGCGCCGGCACGTGACGGGCGCCGAGCTTTCGACGGGCATCCGCGACCTCGCGATCGAGCGATTCGGGATGCTTGCCCGCACCGTCCTCGAATCCTGGGGCGTCCACGCCACGCATGATTTCGGCGAGATGGTCTACCAGCTCATCGAGGAAGGCGTCATGAGCCGCACCGACGAAGACCGCAAGGAAGACTTCGACAACGTCTTCGACTTTCACGAGGCGTTCGACCGCGACTACTTCAAGACGACCGGGAAGTGAGGCGCCCGCCTCATGATCCGCCCGACCGCCATCCGCACCCGACTCCTCCGATGGTTCTCCCTGCACAAACGCGAAATGCCCTGGCGCGGCCGAACCGACCCCTACGCGGTCTGGGTCTCGGAGATCATGCTCCAGCAGACGCAGGTCGCCACTGTCCGGCCTTACTACGAGCGATTCATGAAGCGATTCCCCGACGTGGGCTCGCTTGCCCGCGCGAGGCTCGACGCGGTGCTGAAGGCCTGGGAAGGCCTCGGCTACTACACCCGCGCGCGGAATCTGCACACCGCGGCGAAGCTCGTCTCGTCTCGCGGCGGCGGAATTCCGCGGACGCCGGAGGGGCTGCGGGAACTGCCGGGGATCGGCCGCTACACCGCGGGGGCGATTGCGAGCATCGCGTTCGGGCTCGATGAGCCGGTGCTCGACGGCAACGTCGCGCGCGTTCTGTGCCGGGTGTTCCTCGTGAAGACGCCTGCGAAAGATCCGCGCACCGAGCGTCGCCTCTGGGCGATCGCCCGCGAGCTTCTGCCCGCCGGCAGGGCAGGGGAGTTCAACGAGGCCCTGATGGACCTCGGCGCCACGGTCTGCACGCCGAGAAGCCCGAGTTGCGCCACATGCCCCATCGAGGCCCTTTGCACGGCGCGGGCAAAGGGAATGGAGGAGTTGCTGCCGGTGAAGGTCCGCCGGAAGCCGGTGCCGCATTATGAGATCTGCGTCGGGATCGTCCGCAAGCGCGGCAGGATTCTCATCGACCGCCGGCCGGAAGAGGGGCTTCTCGGCGGCCTGTGGGAGTTCCCCGGCGGCAAGCGCGAACGGGGCGAATCGCGCGAGGAGTGCGTCCGCCGGGAGGTGCTCGAAGAGCTGGGCATCCGCGTCCGCGTCGGGCGCAAGGTCGCCGTCGTCCGCCACGCCTACAGCCACTTCCGCGTGACGATCCACGCCTATGAGTGCGCCTTCGTTTCGGGCCGTCCCCGCGCCATCCGGTGCTCCGCCTGGAAATGGGCCCGGCCGAGCGAGCTTTCCCGCTACGCCTTCCCCGCTGCGAATGCGAGGATCATCGCCGCGTTGGCGAAACCCTTAAAATGAAAGCCGGTCCCGCAAGGGACCGGCGTAATCAGTGGCGAGGCCGAGGGGACTCGAACCCCCAACACCCAGATCGACAA
>JBBIVY010000099.1:0-13978 GCA_037439485.1 Planctomycetota bacterium
TGCGCGAAGAGCGGCAGCGCCGGGGTGATGTCGGGGATGCCGCGGCTCTGGCCGGGGCGGTCGCTCCGGAACCAATGCACCATCGACTCCGCCGGGATGCGGTCGTAGTCGAGTGTGAAGCCCATGTTGACGGAGCCCGGGTGGTACTTGAGGACGTGGTACTCCACCGGGTTGCCGAACGAGTCGAACATGATCCCGTCGATCAGGTTGGGGTCGAGGAGGATGTCCTGAAGCCGCCCGAAGGTCGGAGTCGTGACCTGGTCGGCCTCCACCAGCTTCACGTCAAGCTGCACCGGGGTGGAGAGCCCGCCGTTATTCGTGAGAATCCCGAAGGCCTCCCCGTCCTCGGCCCTGGCCACGCGCATCGTGCGGAGTTTCTCGGCCAGGTTGACCGCCTTCGCCCAGGCCATGAACTCCTTCTCGATGAAGCGGTTGGTCTCGTCCTTGTCGGTGAGCATCTGCAGGCGCGGCCCGGTGCCGACCACGTCGTTGGCGAGGGTCAGGACGATCCCGCGGGCGTAACTGTTGTTGGCGACCTCGTACCGCGCGCGGTTTCTGAGGATGCGGCGGACGCCGGGGTTGGCGGCGGCATCGGCGGAGAGGCCGTCGGCGTTGGCCCAGTGCCGGCGATTTTCCTCCGAGGTCGTCGCGGCGTCGTAGCGCCCGCGGATGACGCGGAAGCTCACAGGCTTGGCCACAGCCTGCCTGGGCTTCGACTTTCCCCGAATTGACTTGAGCCAGCCGAGCATCACGGCGCTCCTGGAGGACTGACCTTCGTGAGCCGGAATCCCCGGCCCTTCTTCATCGCCTGCTTCGAGCTGAGGTAGCGGTCGGCCTCGACCTGCTCGGCGAGGGAGTGCGACTCCACCTCGCCCTGGTCGCCGCGGGCGCGCTTCGGCCCGGCAGCGTTTTCGCGGATCGTGCTTTCGAGGTCTTCCGACATCCCCTCACTCCCGATAGGCCAAAAGAAAAGGGCCCCCCGCCGAATTCGGGTCGGCCCTTTGTCTTCTGGCGTTCTCCAGGCGGTGATCGGCCGCCGTGCAACGCCTTGTATGATGGCTACTTACTACGTATCCGTCGGAGCGGCAGCGCCGCGTGAAATTCCGGAAGAAACGCGCCGGGAACGCAAATAGGTTCTACCGGTAGACCTGGCATGTGGCATGTATTACGTTCGGTGGAATTCCAGAGGGGGGGGGTGGGGGGTAGGAGGGGGTATTTCGCGCAGCAGCAGCACGCCCGTCACTTGATGATATCAGTTGAAAGGGCTAATGCTGTTAGCCCTTAGAGCGGATATCATCAAGTGGCTGGCAGGCAGTTACTTGACACTAACGGCGAAAGAGGCTAATATTATTAGCCCTATTCGCCGATATCGTCAAGTCGGCGGTAGACCAAGGAGGTGTATCATGGATTTCCAGCAATTCCTCGACACGCACCCGGTTTTCACGGCCAAGGAGCTCGGCGAGCTGCAGCGCCAGAAGGGTCTCGCCAATCGCTGGACCCGTAAGGCGCTCCTGGCCCACCACCGGAAGCAGGGCCACATAGTCCGAGTCCTGAGAGGGCTCTACGCCGTCGTGCCGCCGGGATGCACACCTGACAAGTGCCCGGTCGACTCCTTCGTCCTGGCGTCCAAGCTCAGGGAAGATGCGGTGCTTGCCTACCACACGGCGCTCGACTTCTACGGCAAGGCGTACTCCGCCTTCCAGAGCTTCTTCGTCTTGACGCGGCACCCGGTGAAGCCAGCGGCTTGGCGCGGTGCGACGTTCAGGACCGTGCTCTTCCCGAAGGCGCTACTGCGCAAGCAGAAGGAGACCTACGGCGTCGTGACTGACAACAGCCGGAACGTCCCGCTATGCGTCACGAGTTACGAGCGCACTCTCGTGGACGTCCTCGACCGGCCGGACCTCGCGGGCGGATGGGAGGAGATCTGGCGCTCGTTGGAGATGGTGGAGTTCTTTGACCTCGACAGGGTGGTCGAGTATGCTCTGCTCTTCGACAACGCCACGACGGCGGCGAAGGTCGGCTACTTCCTCGATCAGCACCGGGAGCGTTTGCACGTGACGGACGCCCACCTCCAACCGCTGCGGGATCGCCGCCCGAAGGAGCCGCACTACCTCGACCGGGGATCTCCCCGCGAGACGCGGCTCGTGAAGGACTGGAGCCTGGTGGTTCCGGTAGAGGTCGCCGGGAGAACCTGGGAGGAACTGCGATGAACGTCTCGCGCGGCTGGCTTCTCGAGGCGGCGGAGGCAACGGGCTTCCGGCCCCAGATCATCGAGCAGGCGGCTTGTCTCTTGGGAATGCTGGGCGACATCCAGGCGCACCCCGTCACCAAGGGCAAGCTGGCGCTTAAGGGCGGCTCGGCGCTCAACCTCTTCGTCTTCAATCTGCCGCGCCTGTCGGTCGACATCGACCTCAACTACATCGGCGCCGCAGGGCTGGAGGAGGCGAAGAAGGAACGCCCGCTGCTGGAAAGCGCACTGCAGGAGGTGTTCAAGCGGGAGGGGCTCGACATCGAGCGGCTGCCCCAGGAGCACGCCGGCGGCAAGTGGCGGCTGCGTTACGAGAGCGCCTTGGGCGGGCGGGGCACCCTCGAAGTCGACCTGAATTTCCTCCTGCGGATTCCCCTCTGGCCCGTCGTCATCCGGGATTCGCGGCCCATCGTGGAGGTTTCGGCGAAGGGTGTCCCCGTGCTCGACATCCACGAGCTGGCCGGCGGGAAGCTCGCGGCGCTGCTCACGCGCCAGGCGAGCCGGGACCTTTTCGACGCGTATCTCCTCTTCTCGCAGGGGCGCCTCGATCCCCAGAAGCTGCGGCTCGCGTTTGTCGTCTACGGGGCCGGCAGCCGGACCGACTGGCGGACTATCACGCCCGACAACGTGGGCATCGACCGGCAGGAACTCCACAGCAACCTGATTCCCGTCCTTCAGGGGCAGGCGCTCGAGGAGATGGGTGACCTGGGGGAGTGGGCCGAGACGATGGCGGAACGCGTCCGGCAGGGACTGGGCGTCGTTCTGCCGCTGACGCCGGAGGAGCGGAAGTTCCTCGACGCGCTGCTGGACGAGGCGGAGATCCGGCCCGAGTTGCTGACGCCGGATGCGGAGATGGCCGGGCGGATCAGGGCCAACCCGCTCCTCAACTGGAAGGCCAAGAACGTGAGGGAATACAAGCGGCTATGACGCCGCCCCCGCCGGCTTCTCATACGTGGTGAATCGCTTCCCGCAGTTCCGGCACTCGCGCCTGCGAACGAGCCGGCCTCCCGAGGCCGGACGCGTGTAGATGACGATGAGGTGCCGGCAGCCGCATTGCCGACAGGCCAGGCCGCGCTGGTCTTTCTGGTCGTCCGCCATCATCGCTCCCTCTGAATGTCGGAGAGCCTGATCCGCCTCCGCGCCGGAGCATGCGCCCCGTCCGTGCCCGGCAGCACCGCCCCCTGGACGGATGCGGCAACCGCGCACCCCACGACGCCGTCCAGCCAGTGGTTCTCCTGGGCCTCGGGACGCAGTTTCCACTCGTCGACCACGCGCCCTCGGCCCTCGGTCCGAACGCGGTACTCCGCCGACAGGTGCTCGGCCAGGAGCCGGTGCGCGTCGGGGTTCCGGCCGTAGAGCGAGAGGCAGCCCTTGTCGCCCATCGGCACCGCGAGCCGCGCGTGGATGAACGACTTCCAGTAATTGGAGTCGAAGACGACGTGCCGGATCGCGCGCTTCCCCTGGACGTTCGGGATGCGCCAGTTGTGGCCCACGCGGTCGCCGCGCCTGCGCTTGTACTCCGAAAACGGGATGGACGCCGCGCCGACGAACCGCCCGTGGCTCGGGAGCAGGACCGCAGCATGCTGTGATTGCCTGCAGAACTGATACACGACGTCGGTGGAGGTGCCCCAGTTCGCGTCGACGAGGCAGAGCCCGATCCTCAGCCGCGCGCCATCGTCCCGGACCCACTCCCTCCCCAGGTGAGATTTGGTGAGCGCCTCGAGGCCGGCGTAGATCGAGCCCTCGAGGTTCGCGTTCTTGGCGACCGTCTGCAGCGTCCGTTGCGCATCCCGCAGGGAGAAGTAGGCCCGCTTCTGGTCGGGGTATGCGCCGTAGTCAATCACGTAGCCGGTGAAGTCTTCCTCCCACGCGACGACGGCGTAGAAGAGCAGCTTCCCCTGCACGTCGACGAACATCGTCAGGTGGGTAACGCCGATCGGCACGACGCCCGGCTTCAGGCCGTTGAGCTTCGACGCGATTTCGTCGACGGAGAGCAGCCCTTCATCTTCGACGCCCTTCTCCGGCAACGGCTCGTTCTGGTATTCCGCCTGGAAGGCCGCTTCGTCCTGGAGCTTCAGATTCATGGCGTGCTGGATAGCCGAGAGCTCGTCGTGGTTGTACCGCACCGGCCAGGCGACCTTGGCGCCTTCGTCCATCGCCTCGCGGTTGGCGCGGTAGAACTCCGTGGCCTCGACGATGCCCTTGTCGGCGCGGAGTCCGTCTGCGCGGATCTCCGCGTATTTCACCCAGAGCTTCTCATTCGCCGGGAACGAGTAGACCATCTTCGTCCGCTCGCCGTTCCAGTCGGGGTGCTTCTCGCGGTCGAGGATGCAGTCCGCCATGTCGCCCGGGCGGATGACGGTGCAGGGCATGATGCCGCTGATCTTCTTCCCAGGGCCCGCCATCCCGAGCACCGCGCCGGCAAGAATTCTTTCCCTCGTCGCGCACTGGGAAAGGGATCTTGCCGACTCGTCCGTCTGCGGGTCGTCCAGCACCACCAGCGACGGTCTTACCGTATGCCCGTCGGCCCGCTTGTACTTCATCCCGCGGATGCGCCCGGTGATGCCGCCGACCTTGAGGATGGCGCCGCTGGCCGGGCTGTCGGGGATCGTGGGCAGCACGACCTCGTTGGCGACCCATCCGATGTGGGTGCGTTCTCCGTGGTAAAGCTGGCCGGCGCAGCGGTTGGCGATGCCGTTCAGGCACCCGATCGGATGGCAGACCTCGGGGAAGTCCTCGGCCAGGAGGTCGTTGCTGACCAACTCCATCTTGATCGACTCCAGCATATCCATCGCATGGGACTCGTCGCTGCCGATGAGGCAGACGAATTCCCGATGCCCATAGAGCACCGCCCAGAGGCAGGCGCACTCGGCGATGCTGGTCTTCCCAGAGCCGCGGGGCATCGCGAGGGCGAAGAGGCCCCCGTGCAACACCGCCTCCTCGACCTTGCCAATGACCTTCAGGTGGTCGGGCGACCACGCGAGATTGAACGTCAGCGGGAAATACGTCTCGCAGAAGTACCGGAAGTCGGTCTCCGCGCGGGCTTTTCTCTCCGGGTTGACCACGGCCGGCAGTTCGCCGATGTCGCGCCCGGCTTCTGACCGCAGCCGGTTCCGTTCCGCCGCGCGCGCCTTGACCTTCGCATACTCCGCCGACAGGTCCACAACGGGTTTCGGCGTCCGCCGCAGCTCGAAGAGCCAGGCCACGTAGCGAAAGAGGTCGACGCGCCGGCCGTCGCCGATTCGGTAGCCCGCCTGCGTCCGATGGCGGTGGAGCTGGCGCTCCTCGATCACCGTCCCGAGCGGCGTCGAGTTGAGCAGGCGTGCCAGCTCGCTGGGCCTGAGATTCTTCGGGTCAATCGCCACGCGTCACCTCCCGGACAAGCCACGCGGCATACTGGATAAGATTCAGGGTGCCGTCGGGATTCTGAGGCGCGCCGGCGGCAACATCCTCCCGCACCATCTCCGCCGTGATCGGCTTGCCGCCCACGCGGGAAAGAAGCGCCGCCACGTCGGCCAGGGAAAGCGCCGTGATCTTCAGACTTTCGCTGCCCTGCATAGGACGATCCTTTCCGGAGCGATACATCTTCTTAGGGGGCCGTAGCATCCGGCGTCCGGAATCCGCTCACTTTTCTCCGGATTCCCCTTGCCGGGGGCCCCAAACCATGCCCTTATGTATGCAGAAGCATGGATTCGATGCTTGGGAACCCGAACAGAAAGGAGCGAGCGATGAGGAAGACCGAGACCTATGAGTGGCTGATGGCGCAAAGCCGCGCCGGAGCGCGCCGCATTGAGAAGCTGGGCTGGAAGCGCCTCGCCAGAATCTACTACGCCGCCCAGCCCGGCAGCGCCGTCCGCCGCGCAATCCACAACGAGTGCCGCCGTTGCGGCTATACGCCCAGGATCGTCCTGGGGATTCATGCCTGAGACGATTCGGACCCTCAACAGAAAGGAAGCGCCATGAAGAAGAAGCAAGCGAAGATGGCCGTAGTAGAGCAGACGCCAGCGCCGTGTTTCCGCTGCGGCTCGACGGACCTGGTCCAGATCGCCGCGAAGTGTAGCGACCTCTGCCGCATCACGCGCGGCGGCAAGACCGAGTGGGGATACGTCCCCGATGGCATCGGCCTCGGCGAAGATCCGAACTACGTCGAGCTGACCTTCTGCCGCAAGTGCGGCCAGATGCAGAACCCGGAATTCAAGGCGCTGTAAACCCGAAACACGAAAGGAGTGACGGACATGGCGAAGCGCACGACGATGACGACGCCGCTGGGAAGGAAGATCGAGGGCCTGACGGGCCCGCTGGCGCAGGTCAAGACCTACGAGGCGAAGGTGGGCGGCAAGAAGGTGAAGGTGACTATTCCCGAGGACCCGGACCCGGCCGAGGCGATGGTCGAGGCCATCAAGGAGAACCTGAGCCCGGCGGCGGTCGCGACGATCATCGCTTACCTCCAGCCGGTGCGCGTGAAGGACAAGCAGGTCCAGCGCAGCGTGGAGTGGTTCAGCGAGCAGCTGACGAAGGCGGTCGGCGGCAACGCCGCCTTGAACCAGTTGATGGACGAGGTCAGACTTTAGAAAGGGGGTCGCATGGCGAACATGGAGTTGGTGATGTCGATGCTCAGAAGCCGGCACCGCGTGGTGCTGGGAACCCGAACCACGAAGGAGGTAGTCATGACGAAGAGCAAGAAGGCGACGAAGGTGCAGAAGCAGAACGCGGCCGCGAACAAGATCAATGCTGCCAAGAAGGCTGGCAAGGTCACGATGACGAAGCCCGACGCCGTGAACGCCGCGATGCAGGCGGTCGAGAAGGCGAAGGGCGAGCACAAGCCCGCCGCGCCGAAGGCGACCACCGAACCGAAGGCCAAGAAGGTCAGCGGGCTGGACGCGGCTGCCCAGGTCCTGCGCGAGGCCGGCAAGCCGATGAGCGCGAAGGCGATGGTCGAGACGATGCTCGCCAAGAAGATGTGGACGACCGGCGGCAAGACGCCCGAGGCCACGATCTACGCCGCGATCATCCGCGAGATCGCCGCCAAGAAGGAAGCCTCCCGGTTCGTGAAGACCGGCCGCGGCGAATTCGCCTTCAACACGAAGTAGCATCGACGCCTCCTCCGAACGCCCCGGTGCAGCACAGGCCGGGGTGTTCTCCGGGGTCAGACAAACAGCATGCACTCCGCATCCTCCAGATCACCCACCAGCGACCGGTCCCGCTCCAGCCACGCGTTGAAGAGCGCGTCGGCGCTTGACCACCTCGCCGGCAGGTCATTGATGCTCGGCTTGGGATGCCTCGCGGCGTTCTCGTAGAGCCAGGTGAACGTCCGTTCCCACGCCTCCCGGATGTGCGGCCAGCGGGCAAGCGCCGCGTCGTCGCGGACCATCGGGCAGCCGACGCAGCCGATACGGCGGAATCCCTCGTCGTAGAGCGAGCAGTAGGGGATGCCGCGCGCGCAGATGTACTCCCACACGTCCGTCGTGTACCAGTCGATGATCGGGTGCAGGAGGCGCTTACGGGTCGTGCTGCAGCCCTCGACCATCCGCCGCTTCGACCGCCGGAGGGATTCTTCCCAGCGGATGCCCGTCAGGACCAGCCTGCCAGACCCGCCACGCTCCTTGAACTCCCGGCAGCACCAGCGGATACTGCGCGTCGGGTAGCCCTGGCGCTTCATCACCTCGAAGAACGGCGCCGGCGGCCAGTCCATCGCCACGTCCGGATACTGCTCGCGGACGAATCTCACCAGCGGCGGCGGGTCGAGCGGCGGGATCATGGCCATGTGCGCCTCGTAGGGCACGCCCGCGCGCTTTACGAGATCGAGAAGGACCACCGAGTCCTTGCCGCCGCTGAACGCGACCCAGTATCCTTCCGGCGGCGCGAACATCCGGATGCGCTCGATGGCCAGTTCGTCGAGATCGCCAAAAAGCGTCTTCACGCCGTGACCTCCGCCGCGATGCGCTCAGCCTTCTTGCCGGTGAACTGCTCCCACCGGGTCACGATGACGTCGCAGTAGAGCTCGTCGAGTTCCATCAGGAACGCCTTGCGCCCGGTCTTCTCGGCCGCGATGAGCGTCGAGCCGCTGCCGCCGAAGAGGTCGAGGACGTTCTCGCCCTGGCGCGACGAATACATGATGGCCCGCTCGGCCAACTCGACGGGCTTCTCCGTAAGGTGGACCATGTCCGCGGGATTGACCTTCTTGACCTCCCAGACGTTGCTGATGTTGTTGGGCCCGATCCACTGGTGCGGCCCGCCCTCTTTCCAGCCGTACCAGCAGTGCTCGCAATCGTTCATCATGTCCGTGCGGCCGAGGACGGGATGGTGCTTGACCCAGGTGATGCCCTGGCTGAAGTAGAGCCCGCACTGCGCGAGGGCCGGGCAGTAGTTGGGCCAGTTGAGGTAGCCGCCCCAGACGTAGAAGCCACGGCCCGGCTCGAGGACGCGCGCCATGTTCCCGAACCACTTCACGAGCTGGTTGTAGAAGTCGTCGTCGCTGAGAAAGTCGTTGGCCAGGACGCGGTCGCGCGGGCGGAGCTTGCGGCTGACGATCTTCGGGATGCCGAGGCGGTGGACGTCGTAGCCCTGGACGCTTTCCACCTTCTCGGCGACGTCATGCGGCAGGCCGTGGCTGCCGGCGAGGATCGCGTTGTTCGTGCGCGGGGCGAGGTTGACGTTATACGGCGGGTCGGTGTTGACCAAGTGGATCGGGGCGCCGGCGAGCAGCTTGTCGAGGTCTGCCGCGCTGCTGGAATCCCCGCAGAGCAACCGGTGGTTCCCAAGTATCCACAGGTCGCCCTTCTGCGTGACGGCCTCGGCGGGCGGCTCGGGAATCGAATCGGGGTCGGTCAGGCCGGTCGTGCCCGATGCGCCGAGGATCTTCTCCAGTTCGTCGGTGTCGAATCCGAGCAGCTCGAGGTCGATGTCCGCCGCGCGCAGATCGGCCAGCTCCAGCGGCAGCAGGTCCATGTTCCACTCGGCAAGTTCAGCAAGCTTGTTGTCGGCGATACGGTAGGCCTTCACCTTCTCCGGCGAAAGGTCGGTCGCCACGTGGACCGGCACCTCCGCGAGGCCGAGCTTCTGTGCAGCCTTCCAGCGGGTGTGGCCGACGATGATCACGCCCTCGGCGTCGACGACAATGGGCTGCCGCCAGCCAAACTCCTTGATCGACCGCGCCACGGCGTCCACTGCGCCGTCGTTATCGCGCGGGTTCTTGTCGTAGGGCTTGACGTCAGTGATCTTCCGCATTTCGATGTTCATCATCCTGCCTCCTTTTCCTTCGGGTCCGCCCAGGCCACGACCTCGCGGCAGAGCTGGATGAACTCCTCGTTCGTGAAAACCGACTTCGCGCGGTTGACGTCCTTATGAAGCGCCTGGGCGTTCTGGATCAGGTTCTTGCCGCCGCGGCTCATCGGCAGGATGTGGTCGAGCGCCGCGTTGTCCGGCGTCAGTTCCCGCCCCGTCAGCGCGCAACAGTAGTTCTGGCGCTTCAGCAGGCCCAAGATCCTCTGAGCGTTGATGCTGCCGACGACGTCCGGGTCCCGTTCCCGCTTTTCCCGGCGATGCTCCTCGAACAACCAGACCACGTAGGCCGGGAGGTTGATGTGCCGGTATCCCGAACGGAACCGGTCCCTCGAGCGGAGGCGATGACGGAATATCCCCCGTTCGCTGACGACGTGCCCGAAGGGCGTGGAGTTCAGCAGGCGAGCGACGTCCGCGATTCTCATGTCGGTCAAGGACGTGGCCTTCTTCCTTTTCGGATGTAACGTACCGGCGGAAGTGAACGCGCCCTCGCCCAGGACTCCCAAGTCCCCGGTGCCGGCCGCTTGGCCGCCGTGCGCAGGGCCTGCATCGCCCGCCGCGCGAATTCCTTCCACGTCGCCGGGGGCATGCATCTTGCCTTTCGCGGCGCCCGCGGAGGCTGGCAATGCCGGAGCCGCCAGGATTGCACCATGCAGTGAATCCTCCGGAGCCAAGGGTCCGCCCACGTCCGCTGATTGCGGGCGTCCACCAGCAATCGCTGGCTCAAGCGAACGGCGGCCCGATGCCAGGGCCCATAGATTTCCTTGGTGTTCGTAGCCATTCACGGAATCCACGCTCCTACGGGAGCCCCCATTTGCCGCCCGTCGCGCCCCGGCGCGTTCAGGGGCGACCGGGCGGCAACGCTGGCTTCGTTACTCGACCGCGCCACGGGGGCGCCCCTGAAGCGCCCCGCGCGAAAAATACGGACTGGCGAAAACTCTGTCTGATGACTAAGGCGACTGTTCCCAGGCGCGTCGGCTTCGAGACGGCCCGGGAAGGAACCATGAAACCTTCGGCGGCCGCACAATGAAGCGTCATGACATATCTCGCTGCGATGCGTTCTGCGCGTCGCGACATCGTCCGACGCTTGCGCGTTGCGTTCGAGCGCCTGAGCGTGCGGTGCTGCGTCGAAGCGCTGGAGCGTCGCGCGCTGCGTTCCAGCGTGGCAGCGTCGCGCCGTGCGTTCGAGCGCGGGAGCGTCGGCCAGTGCGTTGGAGCGTTTGAGCGTCGAGCGCTGCCGGCGAGCGCTGGAGCGTCGAACGCTGCGGGCGAGCGTCTGAGCGTGCAGCCGTGCGTGGGAGCGTTGGACGCTGCGACGTGCGCGGGAGCGTCGCGCTCTGCCATCCAGCGCAAAGCGCGTCGAAAGCGCCCGGGAGAATAGGGAGAGTGGGAGATTCTTTTCCCCCACCCTATGGCCCCGGGCGCGCGCGCGCAGGGGACACATTTCAGGGAGTATGGAAGAATTCTCCCTATTCTCCCTGAATCCCCCAACGTCTTGACGCGCCTCGACTTGCGACGGGAGAATCGAGCGGCGAGACTCCCGCGATTCTCCTGATTCTCCCAAGCTGAGGTGTCCACCGACGGCGGGGCGCATGCAGCTTTCTCCTCCCAATTCTCCCGATTCTCCCTGAGCGTCGAGTCCGTCCATTTCAGACAATCGCCTCCAAGCGGTAGCGGACGTGGTTGCTGGCCCCGCACCGCCTGATGAACCACCGGCCCACGGGCGTGTCCGTGTAGCGGTTGAGCATGCGTCCAAACGCGACGCCGGCCGCCGCGTCAGATCCCTTGGCGAAGACGTGCCCGAAGAGCTCGTTCTCCTGAGCGACGACGCGCAGTTGCTTGGGCAGGACTTCCGACTCGCCGAAGACCTTCTCCCACTGCTCCACGAACGCCTCCATCTCCGCGCCCTTCGGATCGACCTGCTGCTGCCAGGCCGACTCGTTCGTGCGCCAGCGCGTGAAACCGTTGACCTCGAGGATGCCGCCGACGGTCTCCGACCAGGACTCGAAGCCGCCGAGGCGGTTCTTGTGGAGGGGCTTGCCGGCTGCGAGCCAGTTCTCGACCATTCCCAAGAGGCACGAGAGCACGCGTCTGCGGTTCTCGCGCACGTAGGCCGGGAGCTGCGGGTGCTCGAAGTCGGTGCGGCTCTCCGGGTGGGCGTCCTTCGGCTGCAGCATGATCGGCACGGTGCGCTTGGCCATCTCGCCCGAGGCCTGCACGTTGTTGCCGCTGGCCACGACGGTGAGGCGGTTGGACAGGCTGACGATGCGGTTCGAGCCGAGCATCCGGCCCGAGTAGGTGCCCGCCGTCAGCAGGCTCGACACCGCCGCCGAGTCCAGGTAGTTGGCCAGGTTGTCGAGGTGGAGCAGAGTCTCGCCCTGGAGGAGCATCGAGATGATGCGCTTGTCGCGCTCCTCGTCGCTGTCGGTCAACTGCATCGCGGGCGTCTCCCGGCCGAGGAGAATCCCGCCGATCACTTCCGCGACGAGCTTCGTCTTGCCCGTGCGTTCGAGCGGCGCGTTCAAGAGGTGCATGGGCCGGTTGCCGTCCAAGGCCGGCGCGACGATCGGCGTCAGCATCAGCCCGATGAGGTTGTGCAGGTCCGCGTCGCTCTTGAACGGGAAGTCGACGAAGAGGTCGAGAAGCGCGTCCCAGATCGCCGCGGCGTCCCGCACGGGCTCGATGCCCTTGAGGTCGGGCGGCTCGTCGTAGTAGATCCCGTCGCGCCAGCCCGGCTGCGCCCGCACGAAGCCCGGGCCGTAGATGGGATAGTCGACGATGGCGATAAGGTTGCGGACTCGCGGCGCCTCCCGCGCGCGGGTGATGACAACCCCGGCCTGGTCCTTGCCGCACGGTTTGTAGACGAGCACTTGGCTGCCCGTGCTCCGGCTCTTGACCCACTGGCCGAGCTTCACGTTGCGGTCGATCAGGATGCGCATGCCGTCGACGGAGAGTTCCACCCACTCGCGCTCCCCCGGCTGGCCGATGATCTCGCCCGGGATGAAGTCCTTCCGGTAGATGACGTCCTCGGGCAGGCGCGAGAGCACCTCGTCGGCGAACGTCGCGTTCGACTGCTCGATGTAGTTCCCCTGTTCGTCGGTATGCGCGCCGGGGATGAGGATGTAGTCGCGGTCTGCGCCCGTCTTGTGCGGGGGGCTTTCTTTCGGCTCGACCACGCGCGGGTGCTTCATGCCGGAGTCGATGCCGGAGCGGATGGTCGCCTCGACCTCGTGGCCGTCGAGCCCGGCAGAGTGCGCCGCCTCGCGCAACGATGCTTCCACGGTCGCGCGGTCGAGACAGCCGGCGCCGATGAGCGTGCCGAGCGAGAACGCCGCGCGATTGAGCGTGTGGTTGCGGGTGCCTTCGGTGGCTGACGCGACCGCCTCGACCTCGCGCTGAAGCGCCGCCGCAGGGTAAGGGTCGATTGCGCCTGGCGCCGGCAGAGGTTTTGGCGGTTCTGGCGGTTTTGTCCCGCGCGTTTCCCCTCCCACGGCACGCGGCGGCCCCTGGAGGATGGCGACGATGTGCGCCGGCAACGCGGCAACCGGGACATTCCAGGGTTCGAGGCCCTCGACCCAGGCGTATTCAGCGCCCGTCTCCGGATGCACCGACCCTGGGAAGACCACCTGCCCGCCGTCGCCCCGCACGTCGATGTGCGGGCCGAGCTTGCCGATCGAGTTGCCGATGGGAACGGGCGTGTGCAGGTAGAAATGCCGCGCGTCCGCCCGCCCGGTCCTGGCGGCCACGGTCTTCGGCAAGCTGAGCGCCGCGACATCGCCGCCGGGGTCGACGTCGATGACCACGTCGTAGCCACTCGGCTTGCCCGTGCGCAGCCCGACGTTTCCCTTCTCGGCCCAGGCAAGCGCCTCCTCGAGCGTCTCGCGGGGCCGTTCTTGCCAGCCGGAGAGGACGGGCTTCTTGCCGCTCAAGGGCGTGAACGACCAGCCGAGCTCGTAGCCGCGGCGGACGTTTTCGATAAGGTTCGTGGAATTCGTCGTCGTCATCCTCGCGTTCTTCCTTCCAGGCGCTGGATCTCTCTTTCGATGTACCAGCGCGCCTTTTTCAAGTCCTCGACGGCGTCGCCCTTGAGGCCGGCGCGCCAGAGATACTTGACCGCGTTCCCGATGCAGAAGTTCATGTGCTCCGTGACCTGGATGCACTCGATCCCCGAGGCGCTGCTCGTGTAGTGCGCCGGGTGATTGACGCTGTCATGCTTCCTTCTCGTGCCGCTCATAGCTGCCGATCCTCACGATGGCCTTTCCGCCCGGGACAATCCCGCGCATCTCGATTTCGAGCCGCTTGATCTGGGCATCGTTGCGAAACGCCCGGGCGTGCTGGAGGGCGTCGAGCATCGGCTTCATGCCGTTGTCGACGTCCCGCACCCGGGCATCGGGCGGGTAAAGGTCGATCTCCACTTTCAGCGGCCCCGTCATCGGCGTCACGCCTGCG
>JBBIVY010000100.1:0-6745 GCA_037439485.1 Planctomycetota bacterium
GCGTCTCCTTCGAGACCGTCCCCGACCGCTCGACGATGACCTCTTCGAACGGCTCCTCGTCCATGCGCCAGGACTGGCCCGTCTTCTTATCGACGACGTTCACCGAGAAGGTGCGCGTGACGATCTCGACGCGCAGACGGTTGTTCTCCATCATGTACTTTGCGGCCAGAGATCGCATCGCCATGCGTGTTTCCCCCACCTGACGAATGAACGGTGTCATCCCACAGGCGCGTGATCATATCCCCGGCCGAAGATTCCCGCAAGCCGAAACAGGCCGGGGACGCGACGGGCTCATTCCGCTCGCAGCACACGATGTGCTTCGGGGCTTTCACAGGAGGTCTCAAAACACAAAGGGCGGAGGCAAAAGCCTCCGCCCTTCTGAGTTCGTGCGACGTCCTCGACTTCGTGGTCAGGTCCCCATCTCCCAGCTCGCCAGGTACTTCTTCTGCTCCGCGGTGAGCTTGTCGATGGAGATGCCCATGCTCTTGAGCTTCAGCGCGGCGACCCAGGTATCGATGGACTTCGGAACGTCGTGGACCTTCACCGAGAGCTTGCCCTTCTGCTTCACGCAATACTCCGTGGTGAGCGCCTGGACGGCGAACGACATGTCCATGACGCTGGCGGGATGTCCCTCGGCGGCGGCGAGATTCACGAGGCGGCCTTCGGCGAGGAGGAAGATGCGCTTGCCGTTCTTGCGCGTGTAGCAGTCGACGCAATGGCGGACGTCCTTCGCGATCTTCTTCGACATCTTCGCGAGGCCGGGGATGTTGATCTCGACGTTGAAGTGGCCGGAATTCGCGATCACGGCGCCGTCCTTCATCAGGCGGAAATGCCGCACGTCCAGGACGTTAATGTCGCCGGTGAGCGTAACGAAGAGGTCGCCCACCTTCGCAGCCTCGCCCATCGGCATGACGTCGAACCCGTCCATCGTGGCCTCGAGGGCCTTGAGCGGATTGACCTCGGTGACGATGACCGTGGCGCCCATGCCGCGCGCGCGGTTCGCGACGCCGCGGCCGCACCAGCCGTAACCGGCAATGACGACCTTCTTGCCCGCGAGCAGCATGTCCGTCGCGCGGATGATGCCGTCGATGGTGGACTGGCCCGTGCCGTAGCGGTTGTCGAAGAGGTGCTTCGTGTCGGCGTCGTTCACCGCGATGACGGGCAGCATCAGCTTGCCCTGCGCCTCCAGCGCGCGCAGGCGGATGACGCCGGTGGTGGTCTCTTCCATCGAGCCGATGATCTTCTTGATGAGCTTCGTGTACTTCGTATGGATCATGCTGACGAGGTCGGCGCCGTCGTCCATCGTGACGTTGGGCGAGTAGTCGAGCGCTGCGACGATGTGATTGTAGTAGCTCTTGTGGTCCTCGCCGCGGATGGCGAAGGTCGGGAGACCGAAGTCCTTGACGAGCGACGCGGCGACGTCGTCCTGCGTGGAGAGCGGGTTCGACGCGCACAGGCAAGCGTCGGCGCCGCCCGCGACCAGCGTGCGCATGAGGTTCGCGGTCTCCGCGGTGACGTGCAGACAACAGGACATCTTGAGGCCGCGCAGAGGCTTCTCCTTCGCGAACCGCTCGCGGACGAGCGCCAGCACGGGCATGTCGTTATCGGCCCAGAGGATGCGCTTCTTGCCGTGTGCCGCGAGCTTCAAGTCCTTGACGTCGAATTTCATCCGTGCATCCTCCGAGAGGGTTAGGGAAGAGCCGTCAGGCCGCGCAGGATAGCCGAAAAGCGCGGGATTGTCAAGACGCTTCAAGCCTTCGCGAGGAACCGCGCGAAGTCCTTTGGGTCGAGCCGGCCGACGATTCCGCCGACGACCGCGGCGGCCCCGGCGGCGACGGCCCAGCGGATCTGTTCGGCGGGAGGAAGTCCGCGGAGACGCGCGGCAAGGCAGCCCGCAAGGAACGCGTCGCCCGCGCCGACGGTGTTCTTGACGAGGCGTTGCGGGACTGCTGCGCAGGCGCGGAAGACGTCGCGGCCGACGTAGAGGGCGCCGCCTTTGGGGCCGCGCTTCAGCGCGACGGCGGCGACCTGTCCCCGCAGCCGTCGCAGGGGGATGCCGACTTCCCGCAGCTCGGTCTCATTCGGCGAGATGATCTCGACGCCCATGCCGATCGCGGCGCGAAGCGCGGGGCCCGACGCGTCCACGGCGACCTCCGAGCCGGAGCGGCGCAGTCTGCCGATGAGACGGGCGAACTCCTCCGCGGTGTAACTCAACGGCAGCGATCCGGAAAAGACGAACGTGTTGCCCTTGCCCGCGTAGTCCAGCAGCGACTGAGCAAGCACCGGCCAGTCCAAAGGCGGCAGGGAGAAACCCTCCTCCCGCAGATGGGTCTCCGGCTTCCCCGCGCCCCGGAGGATCGTCGTGTTCACCCGCGTCGGCGCGTCGACGTCGAGGAAGGACGGCCTGATTCCGGTGCCGGCAAAGCTCGCCTCATAGAAAGCCCCTTCGCGAACCCCGATCAACCCCGCGGCCACGGACGGCACGCCCAGCGACCAGAGATACCGGCTAACGTTCACGCCCTTCCCCGCCGGGACCACCGCGACGACGCGCGCCTTGAGCGTGGCCCCCGCGCGGAAGCCGGGCACGTCAAGGATGCGGTCGATGGCGGGATTGAGCGTGACGGTGATGAGCATGGCATCTCCGGAGCGTCGGATTCGAGCCTTGTGTGCCGCTGGCGGCTTGCCCGCCAGTGCTCTTCCCGCGATTGAGTGGCAAGACACCGGCGGGCAAGCCGCCAGTGGCACACCCGAGACAGCAACTAACGGAAAGACGGGCATTCCGACGAGTCCGGATGCCCCTACTGAGAAGCGGCCTCGTCCATCAGTCGGACGATCAAGGCCTGGGCCTTGGCGGCTTCGGGGGCGCCGGGCATTCGTTTGCGGATGAGGTCGAGTTCGCGCGCGGCGTCGGCGGGACGGCCGAGGTCTTCGTCGAGGATGACCGAGGCCTTGAAGACGGCCTTCGCGAACTGGGCGTTGTCGCGGGCGTTGGCCTCGACGAGCCGCAGCGATCCGAGCGCCAGGTCCGATTTGCCCCGCGCGCGATGGATCTCGGCCATCAGCGCATGCGCCTCCGGGTTGTCGGGGTCCCGCCTAAGCGCCTCCGCGACGATGCTCCTCGCGTGCGACGCGTGCCCGGATTCGAGCAGCCGCGCCGCGTCCGCAAGGCGCCCGTCCTCCGATGTCTCAGCGTCCTCCGCGGCCGCGCCCAGCGCCTTGATGCAAATCCCCGCGAGGTAGAAGAGGTACGGCGCCCACGCCAGCGCCCCGACCAGCACGCGCACGTAGAGCTTGAAGTGAAGGCCCGAAGGCGGCGCCTCCAGGCGCCACGAGAGGACCGCCGTCACCGCGTAGAGCGCCGCGGCGACGCCGAGCGCGGCGACGTGAAAACCGGGTTCCGCCTTCAGCTTCGGCCGGACGAGAAATACGACCCAGACGGCGCCGGCCGCGGCGATCGTCAGCCAGAAGAAGAGATTGACCATCACTCTTTCGTTCCCTGAAGAAACCGCGCACCCGAAGTCACGGATAATCAACGGCCTTCAACTCGAACGCCCCGCCCGAATATTCCAGCGCCCACCCGCGGTCGGTCCAGGCGGGAAGGACGATGAGCCGGATCTCGCGTCCGCCGTGGCGCACGACGCGGTCGACGGGGACGTGGGCATGGCCGCAGATGACGACGTCGATGCCTCGGCGGGCGAGACGGCGGATCGCGGCGCGGTCGATCTCGTGCTTCGGGACCTCGGGCCTGGGCCGCACGCGCGAGCTGATGCCCTGGTAGGTGCGGCTGGTGCCGTATTTCATATCGCGCGGCAGCGCGTAGAACACCGCCGTGAGCACGGGCGTGCGCAGGAGCCAGCGGACGAAGCGGTGGAGTTGATCGGGCGCGTGCAGCAGGTCGCCGTGGGCGAGCCACGTGCGCCGGCCGTCGAGGTCGATGACCTTGCTCCGCCTCACGGTCTCGGCGCCGGCCCGTCGCGTGAGGAAACGGCCCATGTAGAAATCGCGGTTACCGTGAAAGAACGTGAGCGCCCCGCCCGACTTGACGAACCGCTCCATCGCCTCGATCACGGGGCGCATCTCCGGCTCGGTCTCGAGCTGCACCTCGCCGATCCAGACGTCGAAGACGTCGCCCAAAAGATAGAGGCGCATCCCCGGCCTCGCCAGCGAGTCGATGAGCCGGATCAGCGCGTCGCGCTTGGCTGTCTCGTCGCGCTTCAGGTGAACGTCCGCGACGAACACGTGTCGTTCGCTCAAGCCGGCCCCTTGACCTCCGTCCCTTGCGCCCCGCGCGGGCACTCGGCGTTCGCCGCCGGCCGCCGGCCGAAGATTGTCGAGACGAGCCACACCGCGCCCGCCCCGCTCAGCACGCACAGGAACGGCTCCATCGGAAGCCGGTAACGCACGCTGCCGACGAAGACCGCGTGCATCGCGGTGATCGCAAGGATCGGCAGAAGCGTCCACAGCAACTCACGGCGGCGGCAGAGCGCGGCGATCCCGAGGATCGCCGCCAGGTAGACCGGAATGAGGAACGCCGCCGAGACAACCTTGTTGCGCGTGGAGCGAACGCCTTCGAAGTTGGGGAAGACGTTCCAGGTGCGCAGGACCTTGACCTCGGCCAGCCTCAATGCGCGGGCGGGATTGGCGAAGAAGACGTCGCGCGATTTCTCATAGAGATACCGGTCGCGCGCCCACTCGTCGCCGTAGAGCAGGTCCGAATCCGTCGGCCACACCGTGTTCTGCTTGTTGGGCCCGCCCGTGGCGTAGGGGCCGACGGCCTCGTAGAGCGATTCCCCCACGTTGCACGTCGTCAGCACGATGTGCCCCGACTTCGCCTCGGAGTCCCAGGTGCGCTTGTAGTTTCTCGCCACCCACGGCGAAAGGCCGATGAGAAGCACGAGGGCGAAGAGCGCCGACACGAGCAGCCCCTTGAGCCGCCTGGGCCCGAAGAAAATCCACGCCGGCGGCACGAGCGCGTACGCCGCAAGCGCCTCCGGCCTCGTCAGCGCCGCAAGCGCCGCCAGGAGCCCCGCGAGAAGGCACGACCCCGCCCACTCCCCGGCCTTCTCGCCGGCGCTCACCTCTTGCCACGCGCGGACGATGAAGTACCAGCTCGTCACGAAGACGAGGGCGAAAAGCGTCTCTGAGAGGAACAGGCCCGTGAAGTAGACGGAGAACGGATCGACCGCGAAGAGGAGGCCCGCGATGCGCCCCGGCCACTCCCCCGCCAGCCGACGCGCGAGGAGGTAGAGCATCACGCACGAGAGCGCGCCGAACACCGCCTGCACCGAGCGCGCGAACGTCTCGGACAGCTCCAGCTTCATAAACACCGCCAGCGTCAGCGGGTAGACCGGCGGGCGGTGCAGATCGAGCGGGTAGTGCAGCGGCTGGCCGGTCGCAGGCTCCGTCGTGATCTGAAGGGCGCCGTCGCGGACGAAGTTCTCGCCGATGTTCAGGTATTGCTTCTCATCGGGGAATTCGATGGGGTGCGGAAAGCCGACGACCCACACGAGCCTCAGCGCGAGCGCCAGGGCGAAGATGAGGGCGACAAACCCGAACGTCGCCGCGTCGAAGCCCTTCTTCTCACCCACCGGCGCCGGGGTACAGGATGAGTTCATAGTCTCCCTCCGCATGGCCTGGGCGGCCCGATGTCATTATAGCCTGCCTCCCGGCGAATTCAATCGGGACTTGGGAAAGTAATCCCTCCGTGGTATAATGCGCCCGTTCAGGAAACGGAGGAGGCACAACGTGGACACGTTCAACAAGCTCATTGCCGGCAAACGCGCCATCGTCACCGACGGCGCCACGGGCACGCAGCTCTCGGCACGGGGCCTGCCCGTCGACACGGCGCCCGAGGTCTGGAATATCGAACGACCGGACGCCGTGCGGGCCGTGGCGGAAAGCTACGTGGACGCGGGCGCGGGCCTCATCCTCACGAACACCCTCGGCGGCACCCGTTTCAAGCTGGCGCACTCCGGGCTCGATTCGCGCGTCATCGACGTGAATTGCGCCGGCGCGAAGGCGGCGAAGGAAGCCGCGACGGGCAGGGCCCTCGTCTTCGCCTCCGTCGGGCCGACGGGCGGGATGATGGAGCCGCTGGGGGACCTCATCGAATCCGACGTCGTGGCGGCGTTCGCCGAGCAGGCGAAGGGGCTCGTGGCGGGAGGCGTGGACGGGTTCTGCATCGAGTCGTTCTCGGACCTCGCCGAGGCGAAGGCGGCGCTCGCGGGAATCCGCAGCGTGTCGAAGCGGCCCGTGGTCGTGTCGCTGACCTTCTCGAAGGGCGCGCGCGGCTACGCGACGATGATGGGCGTGACGCCCGAGCAGGCCGCGCGGGAGATCGAAGCCGCCGGGGCCGACGCCGTCGGCGCCAACTGCGGCATCGGCTCGGCGCAGGGAGTCGAGATCGCGAAGCTCATGCAGACGGCGACGAAGCTACCGCTCTGGGTCAAGCCCAACGCCGGGCTGCCGCAGCTCGTGAACGGAAAGACCGTCTTCCCCGAGACGCCCGAGGAGTTCGTCAAGAACGCCCTCCTCATCGCGAAGCTCGGGGTGAAGTTCGTCGGCGGATGCTGCGGGACCACCCCCGCGCACATCCGGCTGCTGGCGTCGTCACTTTCCGTCTGACGACGGCGCGGGGACTATTTCCCGCGCCTGGTTGAACTTGCCCTTGCGCATCATCCAGCGCAGGACGGGCCGGTAGGCGGTGAGCACCGAGAAGACGAGGAACTTGTTGCGCCAGCCGGGG
>JBBIVY010000100.1:6845-13768 GCA_037439485.1 Planctomycetota bacterium
GGGCCGGTAGGCGGTGAGCACCGAGAAGACGAGGAACTTGTTGCGCCAGCCGGGGACGACGATGAGCTTCCCGCGCTTGAGCGCCTTGAGCGACGCGTCCACCACCTTGTCCGGCTGCGACCGCCACGACTTGGAGATGTTCGAGGTGTCCATCGCCGGATCGGCGATCAGGTCGGTCTCCACCCATCCCGGGCAGAGCGCCTGGATGCGCACCCCCGAGCCGTGAATCTCCAGCGACAGGCTCTCCGTGAAGGCGAGGATGAAGCGTTTGACCGCCGAATAGACGACGTGCTGCGGCAGCGGCAGGTAGACGGCGATGGAGGCCATGTTGATGATGTCGCCGCGCCTGCGCTCAAGCATCGGCCCGAGCGCCGCGTGGGTCAGCCGCACCGTCGAGAGGCACCGCACGCGCACGAGCGAGTCCCAGACGTTCACGTCGCCCGCGGCGAAGTCCTTCGCGACCATGAACCCGGCGTTGTTCACGAGCATGTCCACCGGCGCGCGGCGGACACGCTCCTCGACCTTCGCAAGCTGCGCGTCATCCGACAGGTCAGCGACAAGCACCTCGACGTTCGTCCCGTGCGCCGCCTTCAGGTCCGCCGCGATGGCGTCGAGCCGCTCCTTCCGGCGCGCCACGAGCACGAGGTCGTAACCGTCCTTCGCCAGCCTCCTCGCGAACGCCTCGCCGAGGCCGCTTGAAGCCCCCGTCACCAGCGCCACGCGCCCGGCCGACTCCGTCGAACTCGCCATGATCCCTCCCTAAAATGCCGCCCCGGTTGCCTTCGCCCATTCTACGGCACCGGACGCGGCGCCGCAAGCGACATCATGAGGTGATCGAGGGTTCCGCCGTGAGTCGGACGATCCTCCGCGTGTCCTCGGTGAGCGAAGCGGAGGAGGATACGCCGATGGTGACGACGGCGACGACCGTGTCGCCCGAGATGACGAGCGGCAGCCGGTCGCGGTCGGCGTGAGGGACCTTGCGGCGGATGAGGTAGTCCTTGAGCTTGCCGGAGCCCGGCGCGCCGAGCGGCGAGAACCGGTCGCCCGGCCGCCTCGCGCGTATCCTTAAATAACGGGGACAGGAGCCATTATCATGAAATGAGCCATTTTCCAGCGTCCCGGTGGGGTGGGGCGAAATAACGGCTCCTGTCCCCGTTATTTCAAGGCGGTCGAGGTCGAGATACTGAACGAGGTCGGGGTTCGTGCGGCGGAGATCGTCGATGAACGCGCGCATCGTCTGGCGGGAATCGTCGGCGAGGGCGTGAATCTCGGCGCGGATCGTCCATCCGCCCCAGGTCGTTTCGCCCGGCACGGGCAGCGTCGCATCGGCGAACGACAGGGCCAGCGGCTTCTCGCTCTCCGCCGGCAGGACATCCCGAGGCATCGGGGCCGTCTGTCCCCCTGCCGCAAAGCGCACGGTGTCGTAGCCTCTTTGGACCACGAGCCCTCGCGGCAGGTCGAGCGAAGAGCCGGTCGCGCCGGACGTGATGAGTTCCGCGATCATCCGCACGTGCACTTCGTCGATGCGCCGAAGGTCCCCGAGCGCGCGGGCGATGAGCGCGCGGATGACGTAGGAGAGCATCGGCTCCTCGAGCGCGGCCAGCGACGCGAGCGCCGTGGCCTCCGGCCTCGACACCCATTTCGCCGCGCGCGCCTCGATCAGGCGGTCGAGGTCGCTCATCTCGCGGGCGAACGCGGCGACCTCCTCGCGGACTTCGGGCCACTCGGCTTCGAGCATCGGCACGAGCACCCGGCGGATGCGGTTGCGCGTGTAGACGGTATCGACGTTCGTCGAGTCGATGCGAAACTCCTCACCGCGCGAGGCGAGGAACGCGACGAGGTCCGCGTGTGATACGTCGAGCAGCGGCCGGAAGATCCGCGCGTCGGAGGTCGCTGACAGAGGCCGCACCCGCGGCATCCCCGCCAGTCCGTGAATGCCGGCGCCGCGGAGGATGTGATGGAGCACGGTCTCGAGCTGGTCGTCGGCGGTATGTCCGGTGGCGAGCCACGTCGCGCCTACGTCGCGCGCGACGCCTTCGAGGAATTCATAGCGGCACTCGCGCGCCGCGTGTTCGAGCGAAAGCTTGCGCCGCGACGCCTCCGCCGGCACGTTGCACGCCCGCACGGTCGCGTCGGCGCCAAGCTTCGCGGCGAGGTCCTGGACGAACTCCGCGTCGCGGTCGGCCTCGGCCCCGCGGATGCGGTGATTGAGATGCGCGAGGTGCGGCTTCGGCCCCCGCCCCTCGCGCCAGGCGTCGACGAGGAGGAGCATCAGCGCGACCGAGTCCGGCCCGCCCGACACCGCCGCCACGACGGGAGGCGCATCGGGCCCGCCGAGCAGCTTCAGAACGTCTTCCGGGATTTCGACGCGGGCGCTCATGCGGAAGACTGTAGCACGCCGGCACGGGGACCGCCAGAGCTTTTCCGTGGCCCGCCGGCCGGCCCCAAGAACTTCAGGCCCTTGTTGGAAGTAAGCTCAGTGCCCGACGCCGCCAGAGCTGTCGCGCGTCCGGCGCCACTCCTGGAACCATTCGGCCCACTTCTGCTTGTCGGTGCCGAAGTAGCGGCGGGTGATGCGGTTGAGCGCCACGGCGGCGTCCTCGGCGAGCTTCTTGTCCGGCAGGCAGCCGATGAGCCCGGCGATGGCGTCGTCGTCGTGGTCGCCGAAATTGGCCAGCGCCCCGACGCAACTCCTCCGCAGGCCGTCGTCCTCCGCGGTGTTGAGCAGGATCTTGACGAGCGGATGGATCCCGCCCGGCGCCTTGAGCATCCCCAGCGAGAGCGCCGCGCGGCGCCTCACCGCCAGGAATGTCTTGGGGTTCTCGAGTTCCGACACCAGCAGCGTCACGGATTCGACGATGGGGTGCGAGGCCAGCACGCCGAGGATCTGCACCTTCTCGGCATCGTCGGCCTTGGGATAGAACGCGATGAGCGCCTTCGCCGCATCGGGGCTGCGGATCATCCCGATCGCCTCGATGAGCACCCGCCGCTTGTCGGTCTTCGTCTCAAGCTGCTTCGCCATCGGCGCAATGACGGCGGGCCCGCCCACCGCCCCGAGCACGCGAATCGCCGAGGACTCCGACTCCGGCAGGTTCAAGAGCGGCGACACCGCCGTGACGACGGCCTGCGCGTTCGGCATCCGCTGGAGCGCCTGCTCGACCTGCTGGCGGACGATGAGGCTCTTCTCCGTCTTCAGCATCTCGATGAACTCGGGGACGACGGCGTCCTGCTTGATCATCCCCATCGCTATCACGCACCCGGCGCGGACGATCGGCTTCTCCTCCGTCTTCTTCGCCAGCGTCTGCACCATCGGGTAGACCGACGGGTCCGCCGAGCGGCCGAGCGACGCCGCGCAGTTGGCGCGCAACACCGGGTCGGCGGTCGTGTCGTCGAGCTTCTGCGCCAGTGCCGTCACCACCTCCGGGAACTGCACGTAATCGGCCAGCCCCATCGCGGCGGCCAACCGGCGATCCGCCGTGCCGTCCTTGAGGTCCGCGATCATGCTCTCGGCGCTGACCCCGAAAGCCGGCACGGCCACCAGCAGGATCAGGGCCAACCCGCCGACCGTCACGATTCCCTTGAGCATGGGCGCTCCTTGAGGTTGCGTTTCCCGCAGCATCGATTATAGCACGGTTTCAGCGCACCTCAATTATCTATCGGCACCCCGCCCGCCCCTTCTGAAGGAACCACCCTCCTCCTATTCGCTCAACCTCCATGAACTCTGGAATTCCGCCAAGCCTCCCGATACTGCCCCAACTTGGCCAACTTGTCCAATGTTCGGGCGCGACTCGACATTTTGTCTACCTGTTGTGGCCACTTTCGCAACACAGCCCCAATATATAGACTTTTTTCGCGAGGCCGTTTCCGACCCGGTGTCTGAGCCTCCTCCCCACTATCTGATAGGGCCGTGAACTCGAATTGCCACAGAGCGATTACCGTCATTATACACCAAACGAACGGGTCTGTCAATCATATGCCATGGAATTGCGCCCTTTTTCGACAGGACTAATGGGGCTGAGCGCCACCGGATCATCTCTTGTGCCGACGAGGCGTGACTAATAGGTGTCTGCAATGCGCACAACAAGGTACACAGTGGGAAGCACCTTCAAGCAACTCCCCCGGCGGGAGTCTGGTCGACTTGCTCGGTTAGAGGGCTCCATCAAAGTTGCGAATTGGATGGGATACGGCAGGAATACACTCGTTCTTGGCCAACTCGCTACGGGCGTTGCTGATTTGAGTCAAGGTGCCTATCGAATTCCGGCAATTACTCTCCTCGCCTTGCTTGGAATAACAGACATGACGGGCGCTGTTTCTTCATCAGGTTTGGGCTGGAAGACCTTCCGATGAAAGACGACTAGTAGGAAGTTAGCCGCCTCGGCACATCTCTTAAGCAAGGCCGCATGTTCCTGCATCGTGGCTTGATCAGGAACTATGCTTCTTAGGCCGGCCCTCATTTCTAGGTGGATCGCCTTCATACCGTGAACATGCGCAGACAACTCATGGTAGAGATTCTTTAACCTGCATATCGCATCGTACTTTTTCTCATAATCACGGAACTTGGGATGGCCTAAGACATAAGGAAACAGATCGCGAACCGCAAAGTACCAGTCCGCTTCCTCGTTTAACTTTTCGAATTCCACTTCGTGGTCGTAGTAGTATACGTGGCGCAGTACGTTCTCAATCACGCTGCGTACTAGAAGGAGGGTCGTCTTGTTGTATCCCATAAGAGACTGAGGAAGGATCTGAAACGCATCAGATGCAATTTCTTGAACAAAGACCCTTCGGTGGGCAGCCTTTGAGGGCAAGTGAAACCGCCACCAAGCGAGGCTATAAAGTGACCTATGGAATTGCCTCAACTGAACAAGGAAGACGCTGGAAGGATGAGGAGGGATCAATCCCCTCTTCTGTAGATAGGTAACAACATCTGCAAAATCGGCATCAACTTGGCGAAGGCTCGTCTTCATCTAATAGGCTTCCCTCGGATAATCTGCTCCCACTGTCTGAAAAAACTCTCCTTGTTCCCCCCGGGACCTTGGGAGTAGTCGATTGATCTCAATGCCGATCTCATTGCGTTTTCGAGCGTCTTTCTGTTCTCGGGGTTGTTCGCTTCTAGGAACTCAATGATTCGAGCTGCAATGTCTCCCCGCGACATCTTATCGAATCGCTTCTTCGTCATGTCTGGGAGAATACGGCCCGCGAATTCAGCCAACTCCGAATTTGTTGAGAACAGGTCCTTTGACCGTAACAGGTCGAATAGATGCGCCTCAGGACCTGATTGGGGCCTTTGCCCCCAATTCGCCCTGAAGTATGCACGTTTTGCAGTTGATCCAAGTTTGTCGTGGACGTGGGTCCGCGAATCCTCTGCCAAATGGATGTACTCTCGCAGGATCGGCCGAAGACGCGGGAAGTACTTTTCTATGTGATACTCCAGTTCGGCCAATTCGTCCCGAGAATAGACGGAAGGAATCTCCGTAATCTTCGAGACTAGCCTTAGTAGGGCAGTGTGTTCTCTATCTCTGTTCATTCCTAATCCCCGTCCATGCGCTTGACGAACTCTCTGGCAATGAGTGTGAGTTGACCTGAGCACTTATTGCTGGGATCATAGACACACACTGGTTTATGCTTCTCCACGGACTCCGAAACCCGGACTGATTCCGACAGGAAGTCGGTGAATACCTGCCCGCCGCGTTCTCCCCTTATGTCTGCCATGATGTCTTTCATCTGATTTGTGCCTTCTCTAACCAAGGTGAAAACAATCCCGACCTGCGTAACAGTTAGCCCCAGTTTCTCGGTGAAATTGCCTAGCCATGCTTCAAGAAGGGGCAAGCCGATTGTGGACAGCGGATCTGGCTTCAAGGGAACGAGGTACCTATTGCTTGCCATTATTGCTGCTTGGGTGAAGATCGATATCGTTGGTGGGCAATCAATAAGAACATAGTCGTAAGGGGAAGCGTGCCTCTGAAGGAACGTGCGCAGGCAGTTCTCTGTCCCTCTCTCGGATGTTTGAATTTGCATAAGCTGCAATTCGGATGGAATAATGTCCAGTCGCGCTTCGCCGTCAATATAGGCGTTGAAAACGTACTGGTCGAGCCCCGCCGTCCCTTTCTTCTGGCGACGCTTTGTGCCTCGGACGGTGCTGAATGACGGATTGCCGCCAGGTTCGAAAATATGCAGGACGGTACGCTTGTCGGCACTATCTCGGTGCAAAAGGTACTGGGCCTCATCCATCAGGTAGGTGGATGCGTTGAACTGAGGATCTACGTCAACCACAAGGACCTTCTTTCCTAGATCCCTGGCCAGTAGGTACGCGACGTTCACAACTAAGGTTGTCTTAGCAACTCCCCCTTTCATGTTTATGAAGGAAATGACCTGACTCATTTTGTAACCTCTGGTGTCACCCGAACGGGTCCCGCACTATCGGTAAATAATACAAGCGCATCGGCCTTGTCGTCAATGGGCAAATTCCTCTCGTGTTCGGATCGAGAACATTGTTTGATTTGGCAAGAGCGACTCTCGTGCAAGGGTTCCGGGGAATCGGATCCCGGGGACGCCACATTTACCCCCTCTGCCCCACCCCAAGTGCGGAAGAGGCGCATATCTTCTTCGGCCGAAACGCACACCGGACAACCCGCGCCCCCCCCGCCTCATGATTCATCCAGTCAATCGCCTGGGGGGCGCATTTGCGCTTGCATTCCCCCAACGATTCGGCAATCCTTTCCGAAAACTATGAGGGGAGGAGACGACATGCCGACTGATGCCGGGCGCAGAGCGGTCTGGATTTCGACGACATCCGAGGCGGCGTGGAAGAGGATGAGGCCGGAGATGAGGGGACGAGCGGATGCGGACCTGGAGGTTACGGGAAGGGAGTTTCAAGCGTGGGAGGGCTTCGGCGGGTGCTTCAATGAACTGGGTTGGAGGGCGCT
>JBBIVY010000101.1:0-13510 GCA_037439485.1 Planctomycetota bacterium
GAATTAACTCAATTATCGGCTCGCCAAGTCTTCGGGATGACCCATTTATGTGGGGGGGGACACATGGGTCCCCCCCTACAAAAGAAGATACTCACAACGTCTTGAGAAGTTCCAGCGCCCTCTGCTGCGGCGCTTCCTTATGATTTCCCGCATATTCCAGCCACTTGCGCGCCTCGGACTTGTTGCCGGAGAGCGCCAGCGCCTCGCCGTAATGACAGGCGATCACGGGGTTGACCTTCTCCATGCCGCCATGGCTCATCATGACGGCGACGGCATGTTTGAGGAGCGGCTCGGCCTTGGCGTAGTCCTTCTTGGCGCACCAGGCCCAACCCAGAGTATCATAAAGCTCCACAAACTCATCGACCTCCTTGTTCTGGAGGTAAGGCTCGCCGACGGCGATGGCGCCGTCCGCGTCGTTCTTGCGGGTGAGGAGGAGCCACGCGAGGTTGTTGACGGCGTCGACCCGGCGCTTGTCGGCGGCGACAGAGGCGCGGTATTCCGCGATGGCGTCGTCGAAGCGGCTTTCGGCCTCCCAGGCGCGGGCCACGTAGAGGTGGCCGACGGACTTGGCTTCGGCGGTGCCGACGTCCTCGATGAGGTGCTTGGCGGCGGCGCGGACCTCGGCGTACATCCGGCGCTCCATGTAGAAATCGAGCATCAGGACGTGGGCCTTCGGGTTGGCGCCGGCGATGCGCACGACGTTCTTGAGGGCGCGCTCGGCATCGGTCCAGCGTCCGGCGGCCTTGTGGATGCCGGCGAGGTCCAGCCACGCGTCGGCGTTGCCGGGGTTCTCCTCGAGGAAGGCGTTGTACTCGCGGAGGACGGCTTCCGGCTTCTCCTGCTTCTGGAGGACGGAGCACATCCCGCGCAGGAGCACGAGTTCCTTGGGATTGGCGCGGCGGGCTTCCTGGTACTCGAGGACGGCGTCGTTGAGACGGTTCGACCGGAAGAAGGTCTCCGCAAGACGCTCGTGGGCGTACACGGAGTCGGGCCACTTCTTCACGAGGTCGCGGAAGGTGGCCTCGGCGTCGGTCATCTTGTTGCGGGCGAGCTGGAAGTTGCCCATGTTGTAGGCGGCCTCGAAGTTCATCGGGTCGCTCTTCAGTACGGCCTGCGATTCGACGATCGCCTCGTCGTAATTGCCCTGCGCCCCGAGGATGCGCGCCTTCACCAGCCGCGCCCCCAGGAACTGCGGCGACTGCGCGACCACCACGTCCAGCTCCTTCGCGGCCTTGTCGTTCTCCCCGCGGGCGGCGTACTCCATGGCCAAGAGGTAATGGGCGCTGGTATAGGCGGGGAACTGCGCCACGATGCCCTCGAACCGCTTCACGGCCTCGTCGGACTTGCGGTTCGCCGACAGGAGCATGCCGTCGAGCGACTGGTTCTGCGCGTCCTTCGGGTCCTCCGCGAGCAGGCTCGCCACGTGCTTGGCGGCGTCGTCGAGCCGGCCGTCGCGGATGAGCAACTCGGTCAGCTTGCGCTCGACCTCGGCGTCCTTCTTCATCGCCAGCGCCGCGTTGAAGGACTCGATGGCCTCCTTGACCTTGCCCTCCGACAGGCGCATCTCGGCAAGCTGGCTCATGGTGTCGAAGCTCGGCTGCGCCGTCTCGAGCACACGGTTGTAGGCGCGATCCGCCTCGGACTGCCAACGCTGGAACGCGAGGTCGTCGTGCTGATCCTTGGCGCGCTCCGCCAGCTTCAGGCAGGCCAGCTTCAGGTGGTCCCACGTGCGCGCCGCGTCCGGACGAGCCTCCAGGCTGCGCTTGTAGCAATCGACGGCCTTCCGGTAGTCGCCCTTCTGGAACCACGCGTAGCCCTCGGTGTCGTCCAGCTCCGCGGCGTACTGCGGACGGATGCCCGAGGCCTCCATCCGCCGGCGGAAGTCGTCGAGCACCTTGAGCGCGGCGTCGGGCTCCTTCTGGGTAAGCGTCAGGAACCAGGCGTAGTTGTTGGCGGCCACGGGGCTGTCGGGCCGCGAGCGCCGCCATTCCTCGTAGACGTTCCTCAGGTCCGCCTGCCGCTGCTTCTCGTCGCGGAGGGCCGTCTCGATGAAGACCCAGGCGTTCTCGAACTGGGGGTCGACCTTGAGGGCCTGGCGGGCCTCGGCCACGGCGCGGTCGACGTTGTGCTCGGCCAGGTACGTCCGGGCGCGGGCCATGTAGAGCTGGGGGGTGTTCCCGCGCAAGTTGAGGGCGCTGTCATAATACTCGCGCGCCTTCGGGTAATCCTTGCGCGTCGCCTCGCAGTTGCCCATGAACATCCAGACCGCCGCCGGCTCGGGGCAGAGCTTCACCTCGTCCGTGAGGAATGCGATCGCCTCGTCGTACCGCTTGTTCGACACGAGCACGTCGGCCACGAGGCCCACGCTCGACGGGGCGTGCTTGTCGAGCGCCACGGCCTTCTTGAGCTGGACGAGCGCCTCGTCCAGCTTCTTGTCGCGCACCAGCATCTCCGCGCGCCGGCGCAGCGGGTCCGACGCCTCGGGGAATTCGGAAGCGGCGCGGTCGTAGTACGTCATCGCCTCGGCCGCCTTGCCCTCCTCGCGCGCGATGTTGCCCAGCGTCAGCAGCGCCGACAGCCGGAACCGGTCGCGCGCGGCGGGACGGTTCTGCACGATCCACTGACACTCCGACCGGGCGTCCGCCAGGCGCGGCGGCTGCGCGCCCACTGCCAGCTCCACCAGCGCCATGCGGGCCTCGACGAAGTCGGGCTTCAGGTCGCGCGCCGTCTCCACCGTCGACACGGCCTCCGCGAGGCGCCCCTCCCTCGCCAGCACCTGGCCCAACTCGTAGTAGAGCACTACGTTCTGCGCCTCCACCCCGCGGTCCCGCGCCACCTTGATGGCCTGACGGTACTGCCGGATGCACCCCTCGATGTCGCCTTCCGCCTGCCGCACCTTGGCCTTCATCACCACCAGGCCCACGTCGGTGGGGTTCTCGCGCATCGCCTTGTCGATGACGGCGTTGGCGTCGGGGAATCGCTGCGCCGTCACCAGCACTTCAAGGAGCCTCTGGCGGATGGAGGCGTCGCCGGGCCTGAGTTCGAGGGCCTTGCGGAGCGACCGCTCGGCGGCAGCGAGGTCGTTGGCGCCGACGGCCTTGATCGCCTCGGCCACGGCGGGCATGGGGTTCTTCGGGTCGAGCTTGCCGATCTGCTCGTAGACGGCGAGCGCCTGCTCGGGCTTGCCGGCCATCTCGTAAAGCTGCGCAAGGAGGCCCAGCATCATCAGCTTGTTCGCCTCAAACTCCGGGGCCTTCGGCGCCGCCTCGAGAGTGTCCAGGCCCTTCTTCGTCACCTCGATGGCCTTGTCATATTCCTTCTGCGCGCGGTAGAGGTTGGCCAGCGACCAGATCGTGCTCGTCGCCTTGGGGTCGAGGGCATAGGCCTTCTCGAGCGCGGCGCGGGCCTCGTCCACCTTGTTCTGCCGCGAGAGCGCCTCGGCCAGCCCCACCCATCCTTCGGGGCGGTCCGGGTACTTCGAAGTGAACTCCTTCCACCCCGCCTCGCCCTGCACCGGGTCGCCGAAGCGCGTGGCGTAGTCCTTCTGGATGACCTCCAAATCCATGCCCTGTTCGCCCGCCTTCAGCAACTCGGTGGCGAGGCGGTTGGCCTTGTCGTAAGCGCCCACGGTGTAATAGGCCTGGACCAGGGCGCGCTTCACGCGGTTGTTCGTCGGGAACTGCGCCAACACGCGCTCCAGGTAGCCGACGGATCGCTGCGCGTCGTCGGTGCCCGCGCGCGCCGTGCGCAGCAGGCAGTAGCCGACGTAATACTGCACGTCGGGGTCGCGGGGATCGGACTTCTCGACTTCGAGCATCTTGTCGAGGGCGCCGTGGAAGTCCCCCTTCATGACGAGGATCTGGCCGTCGAGCTTCAGCGCCCGAATGCTCTTCGGCCCGTCGATGCCGCGGATCTCCGTGATGAGCTTCTGCGCCTCGTCCACCTTTCCGGTCGACAGGAGGATCAGCGCGGCGGCCAGGCGTCCGTCGACGTCCTTCGGGTCGGTGAGCGCCCGCACGCGGTACCAGTCAAGCGCCTTGTCGGTCTTGCCGCAGGCCAGGTAGAACCGCGGGATCTCCGCGCCGTATTCGCTCTTCATCGGGCTGTCGGCGGCGCGGGCGTTCCAGTCGTCGAGGAGCATCTTCTCGGCGTCCGCGAAGCGGTCGAGCTTGCGAGCGAGGTATCCCGCCCAGGCCATGCGCAGCCGCATGTTGTCGGGCAGCTTCTCGACGGCGGCCCGGTAGGTCTCCTCCACCTGCTTCGGCCGGCCGGCGATGTCCTGGATGAGCGCCTGGGTGAGATACGCGTCGACGTAGTCGCCGCGGGTGCGGATGGCGTTGTCGGTCTCCTTGAGCGCCGCGTCCCAGGCCTTCTGCCGCGCCGCGATGCGCGCCAGGTCGAGGTGCAGCTCGACGTCCTTGGGCCTCACGGCGAGCGCCCGGAGGATGTTCCCCTTCGCCTCGCGCAGGTCGGCGTCGCTGCCGCGGGCCATGTAGGCGCGGGCGAGAATCGGGTAGGCGTCGACCGGCTTGTTCGGCACGTCCAGGATGCTGATGATCTGGTCGAAGTCGCGCGTCGCGAGAAGCACGCGGGCGTAGGCCAGGAGGATGCGGCCGTTTCCGGGGGCCTCGGCGTAGGCGCGGTTGAGGGCATCGCGGGCCGCAGCCAGGTTCTCCAGCTTGATCTGCGCCTGGGCCATCCACACGTAGATCTCGGCCAGCGGCATCCTCAGATCTCGCGCCTGCGCCATCGATAGCGCCGATTCGTACTCGCGCACCGCTTCATCGGCCCGGTCCTGCTGGAACAGCCGCTGCCCGTCGAGGAACAGCGCCATGACGTGCAGGCGGTTCTGCTGGCCCATCCTCTTCACCGTCTCGATGCATCGGCTCGCGTCGTCCCAGGACTTCTGCGACAGGAGGACCTGCGCCTTCTTCAGCAGCACCTCGGGGTTGTCCTTCATGGCGACGAGCGCCTCGTCGTACTGCTTCAGCGCCATCGTCGCGTTGTCGCGCTGCACCCAGTAATCGCCCGCCGCGCTGAACGCCATCAGGCGGTCCATCGCCGAGGTCGCGTTGTCGCAGGCGGCCTTCGAGTACTTCTCGGCGCCGGCCCAGTCCTTCTTGGACACACTATGCGCCATGAGCTGGATGTAGGCGGGCACGGGGTCCTTCGCCCACTTGAGCGCGCTGAGGAGGGCGTTCTCGGCCTGGGGCTTCTCGCCCATGCGCTGGTGGAACGCGGCCACGTCGTTCCAGAGGTCCGAGTTCTCGGGGAGTTCCTTGACGGCGGCCTCGTAGGCCTTGCGCGCCTCGACGGGCTCCTGCCGCACCTGGTGCACGCGCGCCAGCACGCGCCACGCTTCAACGTTCGTGTGGTCGTAGAGCACCGCGAGCTTCGCGTTGTCGAGCGCCTCGCTGTATTCATCGGGACCGTTCCCGAGACACGCCTCCGCCATGCGCACCCGCGCCTCGGCGTTCTTCGGCTGCATCTCGGTCACGGCCTTCGCGTCGCGCTTCATCTCGCCCCATCGCTGGAGCTGCCCCTCGTAGCGGGCCAGCTTCAGCAGCACCGACACGTTCGTGGGGTCGAGCGCGCGGACGTTCTGCAGTTCCTGGTAGGCGCGGCCGATCTGGCCCTGCTCTTCCAGAAGCGTCACCAGGCGCGTGCGGGCGTCCACGTCGTTCGGACGGTCCGCCAAGATGCGGCTCCACGTCTGGGCCTCGTTCACCTTGTCGCCCTTCACGCGGTACTCCTCCGCCATCGCCCGGAGGTCGTTCACCCGGGTGTCGCTGTGGCGTCGCACGAACATCAGCGCCGTGCCCGCCAGCACCAGCACGATGAGGGCCCCCACGATCGACAGCAACAGCACCTTGTTCACGCGTGCAGGCATTGTGGCTCCTTCTTTCGTTTCTTCGTTTCTTCGTACGGGCACGGTCCCGACGCGTCGGGATGCCCCTACGGAGCAGAAACCGCAGCGTTCGCCTTCGGCAGCACCTCCTTCAGGCGCGGGCCGAGGACGCTCATGAACTCCTCGACGATCTTCTTCTGGGGCGTCACGTCATCGCCGTAATCGATGCTGATCTGCACCTGGAGCACCGAGCCGCGCTTGCCGCCCATGAACTTCGGCAGCACCCACTTCAGCCGCTGCATCGTCCGGCTGGCGACGTTCTCGCCGTGGATGTACTCCCACCAGACCACCAGGCGCTTCTGCTGGCCGACGCGGTGCTCGAAGACGTCCTGGTGAACCTCCACCGGCTCGGACAGGCCGACCTCCATCGTCGGCATCTCGCGGTCGATGATCTCCCACCCGGCGCCCGGCATGCAGATGTCCGGGTGGTGCGGGGCCGTCCCGCGCACGCCGCCGAAATACGCGATGTAGAGGCTCACCTGCGCCGTGCCGCGGCCGGTCCCCTTGCGCTCGTAGGTGCGCATCAGCGTGTCCTCGGCCGCGATCTTCATCAGCTCGTCGGAGGGAATCTCGTGCGTCGCCCCCTGCCACTCGCCCACCTTCAGCGGGATCGTCTTCAGCGGACTCGCCAGCGGCACGCTTTCGCCGACGCCCACCTGCACCAGCCAGCGCATGTAGACCTCGCCGAAGAGGAACCCCGCGGCGAGGATGCAGGCGACGACGAGATAGTGGCGCCTCGATCGGGTCATGCGCGCCCTCCCGCGGCGCTCGTCGCGCCGGCGGACGGGGTCTCATGGACGAATATCTTATCCAGCACCCAGACCTCGATCAGGAACAGCACCATCGCGAAGAGGAAGACGAACCACCCCGTCAGCTCGTGGTAGAGCCCCTGGGCGAGCCGCTCCCGGCCGATGTGGTACATATAGCCCGTGGCCGTAACGCGGCAGATGTTGGCGAGGATGGCGATGGGCACCGTCGAGACGATGAGGAAGATCCGCTCCCACAGCGCGCGCTCCCAGAACCACGCGAACGCCACGCCCAGCGCCAGCAGGCCCATGATGCTTCGCATCCCCGAGCAGGCCTCGGCCACCTGCAGCGGATGCACGGCGGTCGGCCCGGGCACGTTGATGACGTTGCCTTCGCGGGTGACGGGGATGCCCATGATCCCGTCGAGGATGTTGGCCGACATCGTGCTGGCGAAACGCTGAAGCGGATTGGCCAGAGAGTCGTAGAGGCCCTGCGGCAGCGGTACCATGAAGATAAGATAGATCACCGGCAGCCAGAGCGCGCGGTAGACGCGCCGTCCGCCGAGGTAGAGCGCCAAACCATTCGCGATGATGACCACGGCGATACCCGCGAGGACCGCGGAACTGAGGGGCAGCGCGAGGAAAACCAGCGGCAGCCCGATGAGGAACACCGGCAGCCCCCAGAGCCAGGGCTCGGGCCTGAGGCCGATGAGGATCGCCGTCAGCCGCACCGGCACGCCGAAGACGACGTCGCGGCAGAACCGGTCGACGCGCTTCCACGAATCGGCCAGGAGCGCCTCGACGCCGGCGAAATCGCGCGTCGGCTTCCAGGCATTATAGCCCTGCCACGCCAGGAGCGCCGCGCCGATCGCCGCGCACCAGCCGCTCCACGAGCGCCAGTCCGCAAAACAGGCCATGACGCCGCCCGCAAGAAGCATCGCGGCGCCCGCGATGACGGAGAACACGCCCTCGCGCTCAGGGGAGGCCGGCGTGAGGAGAGACTCCCGCGAGGCCCACACGAAATAGATCGCGATGAACGGGATGAGGTACCCGTGGCCGTAGTTCGCGTCGGAGTTCCAGCGGTCGATCAGGAGCGCGAAGGCCTGATAGGTGAACGCGACGAAGAGCGCCGCGAGCCCCAGGACCTTGAGCACCGCGCGCTTCGGGGCCGAGACGCCGCGATAGCGGACGATCCCGTCCTCCACGGTGATCGTGAAGTCGTCGGAGAAGTTGGGTTGTGATGCCGCCGTTGTCATGCGCCCGTCCCCGCTTTCACCGGCTCTTCCGGCTTCGCCCCCGTCGCCGGGGCCGCCGGCGGCGTCGCAAAGCGCGTCGCGGTCTTCACCAGTTGCACCCGCAGCGTGTCGACCATCTGGTCGATGGCGTCGACGAGTTCGCTGCGGCGGGTGTCCTTGCCGAGGAGGGCCTCGCCCCGGACGACGCCGTCGCCGCCGAGCGGCAGGCGGAGCGTCCAGCCTTCCGAGAGGGTGCCGTTGGGGCCGAGGATATCGGTGGCGCCGGGCCGGGCCCACTCGAACTGACGGACCTCCGCGCCCGCGGCCTCCAAGCGAATGCGCGCGGAGTCGACGTCCAGCGCGTCGAGCACCTCGCGCGTCTCCTCCCACATCTCCTCGTAATTCAGCGCCACCTCCATCCGTGCGCAAGCCTGGTAAACGCGCACCCACGCGCGGTGCCTGGCGCGGCGCCGCGCCCAGCCGATCCGCGCGCGCCGGATCAATTGCCACGTCTCCCGGCCGCCGAGCACGTAGGCCACCGAGCCGATCGCCGTAAGAATCACCAGGTACGCCACGATCGCCGCCACGCGGCTTTCCAGCATTGCCACGACGAGCGCCGCGCACCCGAAAACCACGCAGACTCCGTAGAGGATGAACACCGCCTGCCGCTGCGAGAATCCCATCGCGATCAGCCGGTGGTGAACGTGCTGCTTGTCGGGCACGCTCATCGGCAGGCCCTTGCTCCATCGCCGTATGATGGCCATGCAGGTGTCCACAATCGGCAGCGCCAGCGCGATGACAGGCACCAGCAACGCGCGCTTCACCTGGCACTGCACCGCCACCGCCGACAGCATGAACCCGATGAACAGGCTCCCGGAGTCCCCCATGAAGATCTTCGCCGGGTGGAAGTTGAAGATCAGGAACCCGATCACCGCGCCGAACAGCGCCGAGGTCACCAGGCTCACCAGCGGCGCGCTGTAGAACAGCGACAGCACGAACATCGTTCCCGACACGAACAGCCCCACGCCCGGACCCAGCCCGTCCATCCCGTCGATGAGATTGATGGCGTTCGTGACCGCCATGACCCAGAAGATCGTGATGGGATACGCCAGCCAGCCGAAGTAAACCATCGTGCCCGCGAACGGCTCGCGGAACTCGTCGATTCGAATGCCCACCGCGCAGATGATGACGCCCGCGAAGAACTGCACGATCAGCTTCAGCTTCGGCGAGGCATGACGCGTGTCGTCGTACATCCCCAGCCCCAGCATCAGCGCCCCGGCGGCAAGAAGCCCGCTCGTCTGCCACGCCTTAGCTTCCATGGCCTTGTAGAGCGTGCTATCCTTAAACCAATACGCCCCAACGAGATACGCTCCGACCACCGGCACGATAAAGGCGATGAATATCGCCACCCCGCCCATCCGCGGCACGGCCTGGGTATGGATTTTCCTCAGCCGATCCGGGGCGTCCACCGCGCCCACGCGGATAGCCAGCCGCCTGACCATCGGCACGAGAAATACCGACAGCATGAAGGCGACAAGATACAGGATGACGTAGGCGCCCAGATCGCCCATCACACCTTCTCGGTAGAACCCGCTGAAACGCCGTAACTCAAGGCGTAGCAATGAGTATACGAAAGCCGGCCGATGGCCGACAAGCGAAAAGCGTCACGTTATGCCACGCTGGCGGAAACATAGAAACAGATGGGAAGGGAGGTCAGGAGACGACAATGCCTCGCGCCGCTTGAGGCAGATTTGCCGCCCGGCTGACCGCGTTCCCCGTAAGTCATTACGCAGCCAATCGTTATGTCAACTGCCTCTGCTAAGACACGCCCTTGTGCGACGTCCTTGAAGAAGACCTTCACTCAGGAAAAATCGGATATGCGCCGTCCGGAAGTGAGCCAGAAGTCGCGAAGTCGCGCCCCGAGCCAGCGAACGCGACGCAAGGTCTTGTCAGCCAATAAGTTATGCCGCTCACCTTCTTCCGACAAAAACGGCCCTGAGCCCCGGAGTCTCCCCCGATCGCCTGGGCCGCGCTTACGACACCGAATCCTACCACGAGATGCCGCAAGAATCAAACCATCAGACGACAACCAATTGGCGTTTTCCGCCTCCCGACCTGCCCCCATCTGATATAGCCAACGCTCATCTCTTCTGGAGTCAGCCGAATTAGGCGATGAGGGGATGCGGAGCCACAATAAGTCAGCTTCTTCCCAGCCCGTACAAAGTGAAGGCCCCATTGAGGGGCCTTGCGGGGCGCGCCGTGGCGCGTCGCCTGCGCGACGAATGTCCTTATTATGACTTGCCGGACAACCGCCGTTCAGATACACTATTCATACAAATAGCTCATGGCCCGGCATTTGTCAAGGAGAATTCTTAATGAAAAGCGAAGAACGAGTTCCCTATGTCCTTGGCCTAGACATCGGCGCTAACTCCGTCGGCTGGGCCGCGCTGAGACTCGACGGACACGGCAAACCCTGCGGCGTACTCCGTCTCGGCGCTCGCGTGTTCGATGCCGGGGTCGAAGGCGACATCGAGAGCGGGCGCGACGTGTCGCGCGGGCAGAAGCGCCGCGAGGCGCGCCAGGTCCGGCGACACTTCGACCGCCTCGGACGGCGATTGCAGAAAGTATTCGGCATCCTGCAACGGGCCGGGCTGCTTCCGCCTTCGCCCCCCGCGGACGAAGGCATGAAGTCGCGGGACCGGAAGGCCTGCGCCCGGCATATCATATTGACAACCCTACACGTCGAGCAATTGGCCCGATGGACGGCGCGCCTGCAGAACGCGAACGCCTCACCGGAGTCCGTCGAGTCCCTCGCGCACGTCCTTCCCTATCACCTTCGCACGCGCGCCCTCGACGAAAGGCTCGAACCGTTCGACCTCGGCCGCGCGCTCTATCACCTCGCGCAGCGCCGGGGATTTCTCAGCAACCGCAAGTCGACGCGCAAGAAGGACGAAGACGGGGTCGTGAAGAAGGGCATTGCCGAAATCGAGGCGGAGATGAACGCCGCCGGCGTTCGGACGCTCGGAGAGTTCTTCTCGCGGCTCCGCCCGCACGACCCGGCGCAGAAGCGCATCCGGGGCCGCTGGACGGCGCGCTCCATGTATGAAAAGGAATTCGACCTCATCTGGCAGGCCCAGAAGCAGCATCATCCGGCCCTTCTGAACGACATCCTGTACAAGCGCCTCCGCTACGCGATGTTCTACCAGCGGCCCCTCAAGTCGCAGAAGATGCTGATCGGCACGTGCGAACTGGAGCCGGGCCGAAAACGCGCGCCGGTTGCGCTGCTCGTCGCTCAGCAGTTCCGCTACCTCCAGAAGGTCAACGACATGGAGGTCTTCGCGCCGGGCCGGAGAGACGGCGAGGCCCTGACCGGGGAGCAACGGGAGGAACTCGTCAAGGCGCTGGAGAACGAAGGGGACCTGACGCTGAAGAAGGTCCGCAAACTCATCGGCGTTCCGCCCAACGCGCGCCTCAACTTCGAGACAGGCGGGGAGGACAAGATTCCCGGCAACCGCACGGCGGCGAAGATGCGCGCCGTCCTCGGCGAGCGGTGGGAGAAGTTCACCGATGACGAGAAAGACGCCGCCGTCGACGAATGGCTCGGCACGCAAAAGGAGTCGGCGCTCAAGGGACGGGCAATAAAACTGTGGGCGTTGAGCGACGAAGCCGCTTCGGCGTTCGCCGCGCTCGAACTCGAAGACGGCCATTCATTCCTCTCGCGCCGCGCGCTCGAAAAGCTCGTCCCGGAACTCGAAAAGGGCACACGCTATGCGACCGCCCGCAAGGAACTCTACGGAGGCCCGTCCGGCGGCAAATCGCTCGACGAACTGCCCCAAGTCGAAAAGACGCTGCCCGCGCTCCGCAACCCGGCCGTCGCACGCGCGCTGACGGAGCTTCGGAAAGTCGTCAACGCGCTCGTTCGCGAGCATGGGAAACCGGATTTCGTCCGCATCGAGCTCGCCCGCGACCTTAAGAAGTCCCGCAAGGACCGCGAGGAGATATCGAAGAAGAACCGCGTCAACGAGAAAGGGCGCCGCACCGCCGCCGACCGGATCGCCCGCGAAGCCGGAATTCCCGCACCGAAGCGATCCGACGTCTTGAAGGTGCTCCTCGCGGACGAATGCGACTGGACCTGTCCTTACACCGGACGGCACTTCGGCATGGCCGAACTGCTCGGCGAGCATCCGCAATTCGACATCGAACACATCATCCCGTTCGACCGCTCGCTCGACGATTCCTACATGAACAAGACGCTGTGCTACATGGAGGAGAACCGCGCGGTCAAGCGCAACAAGACGCCCTTCGAGGCCTATGGCTCCGACCCTCGGCGTTGGGAGGAGATGTTGCAGCGCGTCCGCGCGTTCAATGGCTCCGCGGCGCGGGCCAAACTTGAACGCTTTCAACTGGAGTCGCTCGAAAGCCTCGAAGACTTCACCACGCGTCAACTCAACGACACGCGGTACGCCAGCCGCCTCGCAGGCGATTACCTCGGCGCGCTGTTCGGCGGCCAGGTCGACGCGAACCACGCGCGGCGGGTGCAGGTCTCGAAAGGCGGCGTGACCGGCTTCCTGCGCGACGAATACAACCTGAACACGATCCTCAGCGAGACGCCGGACAAATCCCGAGACGACCATCGCCACCACGCCGTGGACGCCGTGGCCATCGGCCTGGCGGACGCCTCAACGGTGGCGATGTTGAGCGAGGCGGCGAAACGCGCGCTCGTCGAGCGCCGCAGGAAGTTTGGACGGATTCTTCCTCCCTGGCACGGGTTCTTCGCCGAAGTCGCGGAAAAGGTTGGCGAGGCCGTCGTCTCGCACCGCGTCTCGCGCAAGGTCAGCGGCGCGCTTCATGAAGAAACGCTCTACAGCCCGCCGAAGAAAGACGAAAAGGGCCGCGTCGTGGTTCACATACGGAAGTCAGTCGACGGGCTGACGAAAGGCGAAATCGAAAGCATCGCCGACCCGGTCGTCAAGGAGCGCGTGATCGCGAAACTCAAGGAATTGGGCACAAGCGATACGAAGGTGTTCTCCAATCCCCTGAATCTGCCATGTATTGTGCGGGAAGACGGAAGGAAGACCCCCATACGCAAGGTGCGCTTGAGCAAAGTTCTTTCGCCGATCTCGGTTGGCGCTGGTCCTCGAAAGAGATTCGTCAGGCCGGGAGCCAACCACCACGTTGAAATCGTGGAAACAAAGGACAAGAAGGGCCGCTTGAAGTGGGAAGGCTCGGTCGTCAGCATGTTCGAAGCGACGCGCCGTCTGAAGGCGAAAGAACCGGTTGTTAAGAGAGAAGATGGAGAAGGTCGAAAGTTCCTGTTCTCGCTGGCACAGAGAGACACCGTGCTGATGAAAGACCTGGGCGACGAAAAGGAATTGTTTCTCGTGACCGGAATCTCCCAATACCAGCAAGGCCCTATCGTCATAACGCTTCGGCGGAACTGCGACGCCAGGAAAGACAAGGTCGGCAAAGGCGAACAAGATGAGATTCACGCCTACCGCACTCCGGACTCTCTACGAAAGTCCGCAGGAGAAAAGGCGATCATTACTCCTCTCGGCGAGGTGAGGCGCGCCAATGACTGACCGCATGATCGACATCTCCGATGAAGCCGCTCGGCTCAACGT
>JBBIVY010000102.1:0-13259 GCA_037439485.1 Planctomycetota bacterium
AGGTCCGCGCGCCGGTCGACGTAATACCGCATCGCCTCGCGCACGTCTTCCGCGCGGACGTAGCTTTCGGCCCAGTAGTATCCGTCATAACGCCCGCGATATTCGCACGGCTTCACAAGGCGGCCGTTCTCACCGTCGCGCACGAACTCGCTCATCGGCGGCGAGTCCGTCGTGATGACAGGAAGACCGCACGCGAGCGCCTCTGGAATCGAAAGGCCGATCCCCTCCAGCACCGTCGGGTAGACGTAGACGTCGCCCCGGTGAAAGAGGCCCGGCGGCGGAACCGTCTGCTGGACGACCTCGATCCGCGAGTCGCCGCGGATCAGTGCCTCGACGTTCGGATGTTTCGACAGAGGCGCCTGGATGTGAAGGACGAACCGGCAATCCCCTTCCAGCCCGCGGAACGCTTCGAGCGCGAGCGCGGTCTGTTTGCGCGCGGGGTCCCAGCCCGCCGAGTGGAAGAACGTCACGCTCCCCGGGCTCACCGGCTCCAGCCCTCCTTTGAACACCGACGGGTCGGCGCCCCAGGGAATGTAGCTTGCGCCCGGATGGTCCTTGAACACCGAATAGTGACGCTGCGTGTTGCACAGCACCACGTCGAAAAGCCCGAAGAAGGGCGCCGTCTTCGAGGTGTAATAGTCGACGTAGCCGGCCAGGAGCGCGTCCGTCTCGCGCCGTGCGAAGACCACGGGCGGCCAGTCCTGCTGCTCGTTGAAGAGGACGAGGTCGATGTGGTTCGCGCGGACCCATCGCTTGAATTCGCGCCAATGGATGCCCGTGGAACCGTATCCCGAGACGAGCGCACCCCAGGTGACGAAGTCGCCGTCCCAGTTCGGATCGCCCTTCGCGTACGTCTGCCCGCGCGCGTAGACGAGCACGTTGTGGCGCGCTTTCAGCACGTCGCGGTAGGCCCGCGAAACCATGCCCGCGCCCGAGTCGAACCAATTCGTCACCAAGCCGATATTCATGCGCAATGCCCCGTGCCTTGTCCCGTCCACTGCGTCATATCCATTCGAGGCGCCGGCACGGCGGCCGGAACCGCCCCATCACGCGGCGCACGAAGCCTCTGTTTCGCTACGCCGAACGGGAGTCAGTTGGAGCGTCGCGTCCGCCCGATCGTTGCCCTGTACACATACAAAATGGCCGGAAACAACAGCGGAGGCGTTAGAAGCGTCAGCGTCCGTTTCAGCGGCCCGCCTCTTGCGACGCGCAGTTCCCTTTTCTGCCACGCCTCGTACTGGCCCTTGAATCGCGACAGTTCGGGGGGCGCTCCCTTAAAACCCACGCCCACGACAATATGAGGGAGTAGTTCCTCCCCGGCGAATCCGACGAATGAGTGGGCGAACGGCTTCAGAAGGGATCGGAAACCTTCCGGGGTGAATCGCCAGTAGTCGTACGGATGATCGTGGATCGGAAAGGACATCACGCTGCTGATCACGGCGATCCCTCCAGGCCTGAGAATGCGGTGAATCTCCTCCAGCGCCGTGTGGGGATACTCGACATGCTCAAGGGTATCCAGACACAGAACGGCGCCCACCGATTCGGAAGGAACGTCGATGCGGTGCAGGTCGAGCACCCGGTCCACTCCGGGACCTTCGCGCATGTCGGTTCCCACGTATTTCTTCCCCGGGAAGAGCGGGCGCATGTCCGCGAAACCCTCTTGCCCGGCAACCTGCAGGGCCCCGAATTCGTAGATCGTGCCCTCCACCGGAAGAGTGGTCGCCGCGATGGATACAAAGTCCTTGACGGCCTGCCTCATAGGCTTCCTCCCGTGCGAAGGAGCAAGGGTTTCCACGCTGCCGTCCCCACACGGATCGGCAGCTCTTTCAGAGAAGCGCCGGTTTCGCGCACGCCCATGCGACGGCCCCGGCCGAATGACCTCAAACCCGAAGGAAGATCAGCCCCTCTTGCGTCCCGGATCGCCGCCGCGAAGGATAAAGTTGACAACCCGCACACGGTCCTGCGGCGGCGGGTCCGCCGATCCTTTCAGCAGCGCGCGCGGGAACCCGCGTGCAGTCCACCAGGCCATGCCGACGCACTCCACGGCGACGAACGCCGCGAAGTAGGCAAAGGAACGGTGCTTCCTGACGAACCGCCACTCGGCCAGCCTCGCCCTGCCCATCGTCTGCCAGCCGGGCGCGCGGTTGCTCCCGCCGCCGACGTGAACCACATCGACCGGCGCCAGGACGCTGCGATATCCCGCACGACGCGCCCGCAGGCAGAAGTCCGTTTCCTCGCCATAAAGGAAGAAGCCTTCGTCCAGCAGGCCCGTCTTCTCCAGCACTTCGCGTGTCGTCAGAAGGCAGGCGCCCGAAGGATACTCCACCTCCATCGGCAACGCGCCGGCCGGAGGTATCCCGTCGATCGCGTGAGCGTCCCACCGCCCCCTCATCCAGGGCCACCAATAGGCCAGGTTCCGGCGAAGGCTTGGGAAGCACCCGTACGACATCGTCGGCGTCCCGTCGGCCGAAACCAGCCGGCACCCCAGCGCGCCCACGTCGCGGTGCTCCGCCATGAACGCCGCCATGCGCTCGATCGCCCGGTCGCGGACGACGGTGTCGCTGTTCAGCATCAGGAGGTACTCGCCCGTGGCCGCGCGGAGGGCTTGGTTGGCCCCGCCTGCGAACCGCCGGTTCTCCGCGTTGCGGATCAACCTCGCCTGCGGGAACTCCGCGGCGACCATCTCGGCACTGCCGTCCGTCGACGCGTTGTCCACCACGATGACATCGAGGGCGATCTCTTCGGTCTCGATAAACACCGACCGCAGGCAGCCCCGCAGCATCTCGCGGGTGTTGAAATTGACGATGCAGACCGAAACTTTCACGCCCGCCTCCCTATCCCATAAAGCCCGACCGGCGTCTGAATCCGGAACCAGATAGCGCGGAACAGGCTGCGCGGCCCGCGCACCTTCCACCGCCGGCGAATGACCTCGACCCGGACGTCGACCAACCCCGCGCGCTCAAGCAACGTCCGGAGCGAGCACGCCGTGAAGAATTGATTATGCACAGGCGGCACCCATTCCGGGTTCTCGGTCCGTTGGAATTGCGGCGATTCCCAGTTGGGCACGGTCACGAGCACCACGCCTCCCGCGCGGGCCATGCCTTTCAGTCCCTCGACCGCGGCGAGCGGGTCGGAGGTGTGCTCGACGAACTCGAACGCCGTCACCGCATCGAACCCGCCCAGTTCCTGCGCCGCGCGCTCCATCGGCATCGCGAAGAACCGCCCGCCGGGGGTCCGCGAGGCGACCGAGACTGCCTCGGCGGAAACGTCGATCCCCGTCACGTCCCAGCCTCGCGCCGCGGCCGCCTTGCAGAATCGTCCCGTGCCGCAGGCAACGTCGAGAAGCCGCGGATGCTCGGCCGCGCGGACGTTCCGGAAGAACGGCATATAGGTCGGCAGCCCGGCCACGTCCTCATCCGGGTACGCGGTGGCGGCGTCCACGTAGCCCTTTTTGTAGCTCCCTTCCGTATAAAGCTGCTCGTAGCTCTCGCCCGGGAGCATCTCGCTTCGGGCGAACCGGTGTCCGCATGAGGGGCACGCGAGAATGACGTGTCCCGTGAGGACGGTGCCGTCAGCCGCGGAGGGACCTCCGCACACCGGGCATGGGGGCGCATCCATCGGTGCGTCCGGGATCGCAGCCGCCCAGTTCGCGCGATGCCTCTTCCACGCGGCGCCCCCCCACGCGAGCGACGCGGCCGACGCCGCCACGAAAATAGCCAGGCGCAGCCAGAGCCGGTCCGTCAGGCCCATGCCGTAGGTGAGGCCGGCGAGGCATGCCGTCACGAGCCAGATCTTGAGCACGAGCGACCATGTGCAGAGCCTGATCAAGCGGCAGTAAAGAAGCCCGCCCACCGTCAGGATGGCGTAGGCGCAGGAGAAGGCGTTCGCGTAGCCTTCCGGTCCGCGGTCGGCCCAAAACCACACGAAAAGGATGAGGGCCACGCCCCACGTCAGGTTGATGACGAACCCCGCCCACATCGCCCCTTTGGCCTGGATGAGCGTGCCCGGAATGGTGCCGAGTGACTTGGCCCCCGCCACAAAGAGCGCCGCCCAGAAGACCCAGACGTAGGGGGCGAACTTGGCACCGTAGAGGCTCATGATCGGCCCGGCGAAACAGGAGAGGATCGCGACGAGCGGCAGCAGGGCGACCGCCACCAGCACCGTCGCGGCCTCAACCGCGCGGGCGCCGCGCGCGTCGCCGCCTTCCTCGCGCTGGAACGAAGCCAGAATCGGCAGCAGCACCGCGCCGAGCTGGCCGGCGACAAGCGTTACCGGAAACTGCCACTGGTTGGCGGCACTGAAGACGCCGAACGCGCCGGAGCCGGAGTCGTTGCGGCGGACGAGCACCGCCATCGATGCCCACGCGGCGACCGTGGCCAGGGCCCCGTTCAGGAGCGCGGGCAGCGCGTAGGTCCACAGAAGCGGCAGCTCCGTTCGGGCCTCGCGCCAGGAGGCGAAGGGCACTTCGCGCTCGCGCATGAGCGACCGGAGCGCGAAGTGGTTCATGACCCACCCGGCCGCCGCCGCCGCGGCCAGCGCCGCGAGTGCGCCGCGCACCGCCCAGACCGGCCCCCACCGCATCCCCGCCCACGTGCCGACAACCATCAGCGGAAACGTGAGGATGCCGCGGTAGAAGCTGAGCCAGGCGACGCTGCGGAAGGCCTCGAACCCGGAGAGCGCACCGAGCTGGGCACCGTTCAAGGCCTCGAAGAAGAGGATGACGCAGCCGATCCGCAGCTCGGTTTCGAGGCGAGGCGCTTTGAGCGTGTACGCGACGATCCACCGCGCGAAGAGGAAGACCGCGATCGCCATGGCCGCGGAGGAGATGAGCGCGACGGCGTTGGCCATGCCCAGGACGCGCCCGGCGCGCGCGGGGTCGGTGGCGCGGAATTCGGCGACGTGCTTCGTCGCGGTGAGCCCGAGCCCAAGCCCCGCGAAGACGCCGAACATCACCACCGTGTTGCGGATCATCCCCAGCTCGCCGTACAGCTCCTTGCTGTCGAAGATGCGCGCGACGATCACCGACGCCGCGAGGCCCAGCGCCTGCGCGACGACCATGCCCGTCGTGGACCAGAAGGCCCCGCGGGCGAAACGCGCCCTCAACGACCCCGCCGGAAGCAGGTCGTCCAGGCGCTCTTTCAGGCTGTCCCAGCCGGATGAGAGGAACATGTCGCCTTTCCGCGTTCAGCGGGCGCCGCCGGGCGGGCCGGGCTTGAAGTTGATGCGCTCCTTCTCCACGACGAGCGGGCGCGAGAGGACCTGCGTGTGGATGGCCCCCACGTATTCGCCCACGATGCCGAGGAAGAAAAGCTGCACGGAGGCGAAGAAGAAGAGGCCGATGACCAGCGGCGCCATGCCCACGGGAAAGCTGTTCCAGAAGATGATCTTGTAGACGAAGTAGCCGAGGCCGACGAGGACCGAGACGATGGCCATGAAGAACCCGAACATGGCCGCCAGGCGCAGCGGCACCTTCGAGTGGTTGGTCATGCCAAGCATGGCCATGTCGTAGAGGGTGTAGAAGTTATTCTTGGTGACGCCGCGCTCGCGAACCGGCTGGTGGTACTCGATCTCGGCGCGCTCGTAGCCGATGTCGCAGATGAGCCCGCGGAAATAGGGGTACGGGTCGCGGACCTCGCGGAGGATCTCGATGACCCGCCGGTCGTAGAGCCCGAAGCCCGTGAAGTTCTTGATCAGATCGACCTCGGCGAAGCGCGTGATGAGGTTGTAGTAGAGCCGGCGCACGGCGTACATCGGCTTGGCCTCGTCGCTGCCCGCCTTGACGCCCACGACGACCTTGAAGCCCTCCTCCCATTTGCGGACGAACTGCGGAATCAGGTCGGGCGGGTCCTGCAGGTCGGCGACGAAGAGGACGACCGCGTCCCCCTCGGCCTGCAGCAGCGCGTGGAAAGGCGAGCGGATGTGGCCGAAGTTGCGCGCGTTGACGATGACCTTCACGCGCGGGTCGGCGGATGCGAGTTCGCGAAGAATCGGCACGGTCCGGTCGGTCGAGGCGTTATCGATGAAGATGTGCTCGTGGTCGTAGCCGCTCAGTTCGCCGTCGAACAGGCGCTTCACCGCCTCGCGGCATTCCGCGACGTTCTCCTCCTCGTTGAAGCACGGGGTCACGATGCTGATGAATCGTCGGCTCATGGCTCACCTCACCGGGATTCGTCGACCAGCGGCACCTTCATGTTCTCCTTCAACTCCTCGCGCGACAGGAACGGGAACATGTCCTCGATGGGCGGGGAGATGATCCGCCCGTCGGCGAGCGACCGCGACGCGAGGCGCGGCTCGAAGCTCTGCGCCGGATCCACGATGACGTCGACGAGCGCCGGGCCCGGGGCATCCAGCATCTCCTTCACCTTCGGCAGATCGGCGAGCGACTCCACCCGGAGCGCCGGGATGCCGTAGGCCTCGGCGATCTTCACCATGTCCGGGAACGTCACGCCGCTCTCCGGGCCCTCGCCGATGAACACCTTGAAGAACGTCTTCTGCGTCGTGCGGATCGAGAGATACCCGCCGTTGTTGAGGATGAACACCTTCACCGGAAAACGGTGCTGGACGAGCGTCTGCAGTTCCTGGATGTTCATCTGGAACGACCCGTCGCCGGCCATGCAGATGACCCGCCGCCCCGAGCCCACGGCGGCCCCCAGCGACGCGGGCAGGTCGTAGCCCATCGACGCGCAGCCCGAGTTGAAGAACCACCGCTGCCCCTTCCGCACCTTCGCCACGTGGGCCGTCATGATGAACGCGGCGCCGTTGCCCATCGCCACGATCTCGTCGTCGCGGAAGAGGCCGAACAGATTCTCGAGGAAATGGTACGGATTGAGCGGCCCGGAGGCCTTGCGCTGCTCGGGCCGGACGGCGGGGTACTTCGCGAGCCGTTCCTTGCACCACGCGAGCCAGTCCTGATGGCGCCGCGCATCGAGCGGCTTCGCGTCGAGTTGGCGGTTCATCTCTTCGAGAAACGCCCGCACGTCGGCATGGACGCTCAGGTCCACGGCGATCGTCGGCTTGCGGAGTTCCAGCGCGTCGATGTCGACGTGGATCTTGAACGCGCCGCGGGCGTAGAGCTTGCCGTTGTGGCCGATCTGCCGCGTGTTGAGACGGCTGGCGAGAACCAGCAACACGTCGGCGTTCTGCACCGTGAAATTCCCCGCGCGGTCGGCGTCGATGCCGCCGCGGCCGCAATACCAGGGGCTTTCGTAAGGCACGAGGTCCATCCCCGTGCGCGAGAGCACCACCGGCGCGCCGAGCTTGTCGAGCACCTTCTCCAGAAGGCTGATCGCCCCCGCCAGACGGACTCCGCTGCCGGCGAGGATAACGGGTCGCGACGCCGCGCGCAGGCGCGCGATGATATCGCGGCAGATGCCCGGGAGCGCCGAGGCGTCCCACGCGGGGGCGTCCTCGGAGGGGTCATACTCCCGAAGAGTCGTCTCGTCGATCTGCGAGGACTGGACGTCGAGCGGGATGTCGAGCCAGCAGGGCCCGGGCCGTCCCGTCGTCGCGAGATGCCACGCGCGGTCGAGGTGATAGCGGATGTCCTGCGGATCGTCCACGATGACGGCGTACTTCGTGATGACGCGGGCGAGGCCGACGATGTCCGCCTCCTGGTCGCCGAGCTGGCGCATGGCGGGAACGCCCGCGGTGGTCTTGCACGTCGCGCAGCGGATCTGGCCGGAGATCGCGATCATCGGGATGGAGTCCATCCAGCAGCCGTAGACACCGTTGAGGGCGTTGACGCCGCCGGGGCCGGAGGTGACGGAGATGACGCCGGGCGCCCCCGTGACGCGGGCATAGCCCTCGGCGCCGATGGCCGAGCCCTGCTCGTGGTGGTTGCAGATGTAGCGGATGCTGCCGTTGCGCGCGAGGGCATCGTTGAGGTGCATCGCTCCGCCGCCCGAGACCATGAAGACGTCGCGTACGCCGCGCTCGGTGAGGCGCTTCCAGACGTAATCGGCGACACGCATCATGGAGGCCCCTTCTGAATTGTAGCACAGGCATTCTTGCCTGTGACGATATGCACAGACAGGAATGTCCGTGCTACACGGGTGTTCCGTCACCGCGACCGGTGCCACTCGACCGTCCGCCGCACGGCGTCTTCGACGCTGATAAGTTCGGCCAATCCCAGCTCCCGGCGCGTCCGCGCCGTCGAGGGGACGTAGCGCGAGGCGGAAAGGCCCGGCGTCGGGGCGCCTTCGATATTCACCTCGGCCCGGGGGCTCACGCACCCGGCCGCGATCTCCGCAAGCTCGCGCACGCTGAGTTCGCGCTCGCTGCCGACATTATACGGCCTTCCCGGCCGTCCACGCAGCAGGATTGTCCAGAGCCACACGGCCAGGTCCGCCGCGTAGAGATAACTGCGCCGCGCGGTCCCGTCGCCCTTCACGCGGACAGGCCCGCCGGCAAGGGCATCGCGGATGAAGTTGCCCGCGGCGAATTCCCCGTCGAGCGGCAGGTGCGGCCCGACGAACGCGAAGCATCGCGCGATCGCTGTCTCGACGCCCGTCTCAGCGCCGCGCGCCACGCAGAGGAATTCCGACGCGCGCTTCGCCTCGGCATAGGCGCTCAACGCGGAGGCCGCCTCGGGGGCGAGCCGGCAGTCTTCGTCAAGGCGCGGCACGCCCTCGGGCTGGGGCCCGTAGACGGCGCCCGAACTCGTGTAGAGGAATCGTTTCGTCCCGCGCGCGGCGGCGAACTCCAGCGTCCGGCGCGTCCCTTCGACGATGGCGTCGAACACCGCCGACGGCGTCTCGCGCACGCTCCGGGCGCTCGCCTCGGCCGCGGCGTGGATCACAAATTCGAACCGACCCTCCGGGAACTCGAAGCTCCGGACGTCGCCGCGAAGGAGCGTCACGGCCGAGTTCGCGGCGAGGCTCGGGGCCTTCGCGCGGAAGGCCTCCGGGTCGCGGGTGAGCAACGTGGCGCTCGCGCCGAGGCCAAGATCGTCGTTGGCCCGGAGGAAGCTCTCGAGGAGCCAGCATCCGAAGAAGCCCGTCCCGCCCGTGATGAAGAGCCGCTTCCCGCGCAGGTCTTCCCAGAGCCCGCGCGTGCGCGCCATCACGTGATCCAGGTCTCCCTCCGGCATGCCGGCCCGCGGGGAAGTCATTTCGTCGCCTCGGTCCAGGTCTTCCACGGAGGCTTGCCGGAGGCCCACAGGGTCTCCAGGTACTTCATCTCGCGCAGCGTGTCCACACACTGCCAGAAGCCTTCATGGCGGAACGCAAACAGCTTCCCTTCCGCCGCCAGCCGCTCCATGGGCCCGTGCTCGAACATCACGTTGCCTTCGATGACGTCGAGCGCCCCGGGCTCGAGGACGAAGAAGCCGCCGTTGATCCAGCCTTCATGCACGGTGGACTTCTCCTTGAACGAGCGGACGTGGTCGCCGTCGAACTCCACGGCGCCGTAGCGCGCGGGAGGACGCACGGCGGTCAGCGTGGCGAGGCCCTTCTTCGCGCGGTGGAACTCGAGCAGCTTGTCGAGGTTTATGTCGGCGACGCCGTCACCGTAGGTGGCGAAGACCGTCCGTCCGGCCACGAGCTTCCCGAGCATCTTGAGGCGCTGTCCCGTGAGCGAATCGAGCCCGGTATCGATGAGGTGAACGCGCCACGGCTCGGCGGTGTTGCGCCCGAGGGTGTGGACGTGGCCGTCCTCCAGCGAGACGGTGAGGTCCTGGCCCATCGTGTAGAAGTCGACGAAGAACCGCTTGATGTATTCGCCCTTGTATCCGAGGGCGAGGTAGAACTCGTTGAAGCCGTAGCGCGAGTAGTGCTTCATGATGTGCCAGAGGATCGGCCGCCCGCCGATCTCGACCATGGGCTTGGGACGCACCTCGGTCTGCTCGGCGAGACGCGTGCCGAAGCCGCCGCACAGGATGAGAACCGGAACCCGATCGCTCATTTCGTCCTCCCGGAAAAGGCCGGCGCGTCGCTACGCGTTTCTGTAGTCCGGTCCCCTCGTGGGCCGGAACAAGCGGAAAGAGCGCCCCACGAGGGGGGCGCACGACACAAGACAACGGGGAGACTCTACTTCGCCCGGCAGAAATCGCTGATCGTCTCAACCACGAAATCGATCATCGCGTCGGTGAGACCGGGGTAGACGCCGACCCAGAAGACGCGGTTCATGACCCAGTCGGAGTTCTCCAGCGTCCCCGCGACGCGGTAGTTCAACCCCTCGTAGGCCGGCTGGCGCACGAGGTTCCCGCCGAAGAGGAGCCGCGTGCCGATCTTGCGGGCGTTGAGATGCTTCAGCAGGTCCTCGCGCGAGAAGGACGCCCCATCGCGCACGCCGAGCGGAAAGCCGAACCAGCTCGGCTCGGAACCGGGCGTCGCCTCGGGCAGCATGAGAAACTCCGTCAGCCCGGCGAGTCCCGCGCGCAAGCGGTCGAAGTTGCGCTTGCGCGCCTCGGCAAATCCGGCCAGCTTGCCCATCTGCGCCACGCCGACCGCGGCCTGCATGTCGGTCACTTTCAGATTATAGCCGACGTGCGAGTAGGTGTACTTGTGATCGTAGCCGTAAGGCAACAAGCCCAGCTTCCATTCGAACCGCCGGTGGCAGGTGTCCTCCTGGCCGGTGTCGCACCAACAGTCGCGGCCCCAGTCGCGGAAGGAAAGCGCGAGCTTGCGGAGGTCGTCCGAATTCGTCATCACAGCGCCGCCCTCCCCCGTCGTCATATGGTGCGCGGGGTAGAAAGAGAATGAGGAGAGATCGCCGAACGTGCCGACGCGCCGGCCTCGCCACTCGGCGCCCAGGGCGTCGCAGCAATCCTCCACGAGCCAGAGGCCGTGCTTCTTCGCGAACGCCGTCACGGCGTCCACGTCGAACGGATTGCCGAGCATGTGGGCGATCATGATCGCGCGGGTGCGGGGGCCCAGCGCCGACTCGAGCTGCGAGACGTCGATGTTGTAGGTCGGAACGCGGACGTCCACGAAGACCGGCACGAGGCCGTTCTGGAAGATCGGGTTGACGGTCGTGGGAAAACCCGCCGCGACGGTGATGACCTCGTCGCCGGGGACGAGCCGGGAGTCGCCGAGCTTGGGCGAAGTGAGGCACGAAAGCGCCACGAGGTTGGCGCTGGAGCCGGAATTGACGAGGAGGCAGGCGTCGGCCCCGACGAACCGCGCGAGGTCATGCTCCAGGCGCTCGGCGAAGCGGCCGGTGGTCAGCCAGAAATCGAGCGACGCGTCGAGCAGGGCTCGCAACTCCTCGGCGTCGAAGACCTTGCCGGCGGCGGGGACGGGCGTCTCGCCGGGGACGAACGGCCGCTCGGCGAAGGCCGAGGCATGGTAGTCGACCGCCAGGTCCAGGATCCGTCGCCGGAGTTCGTCTCTTCTTTTGTAGGGGGGGACCTGCGTGTCCCCCCGCGTTTCTTTCACCATGCGACAAGACCCCCAGGGGTTGTCTTGAAGAGGACCTGCGTGTCCCAGCGTTCTACTTCTATTCGAAGAAGAAACACGGGCGGACACGCAGGTCCGCCCCTACAAAGATCTCGAGAGAAACTCCTCATACCAGGCGATGGTGCGCTTCAGGCCGGAATCGAGGTCGAAGAGCGGCTTCCAGCCGAGCGTCTTCCGCGCCTTCGCCGCGCTCAGGCACTGGCGCCGGATCTCGTTCGACGCCTCGTTCCTCACCTCCGGCTCCAGGTCCGACTTCATCAGCTTCAGTATCCGCGACACCAGATCCAGCACCGTGAGCTGGATCTCGTTCGAGAAGTTGAACGCCTCGCCCGCAAGATCCGGGTCCGCCGCAAGCTTCTCCGCCAGCAGCATGTACGCCGCGGCGCCGTCCTCCACGTAGAAGTAATCGCGGATGAACTTGCCGTCGGAGCGTATGACCGGCCGCCGGCCGCGCGCGACGGATCGGAGGGTCCCCGGCACGATGCGGTTCCAGTTGAGGTCGCCGCCGCCGTAGAAGTTGCCGCAGCGCGTCACGCACACGGGCAGTTTGAACGACTTCGCGTAAGCGGTCGCGATGAGGTCCGCGCACGACTTGCTCACGTCATAAGGATGCCGTCCCTGAAGCGGGGTCGTCTCGTCGTAGGGTAGCGTCTCCTGATCGCCGTAGGCCTTGTCGGAGGAGGCGAGGACGATCTGCTTGACGCAGGGGCTCCGACGGCAGGCCTCGAACATCGCCCAAGTGCCGCCGATGTTGGTTTCGAAGGTCGATACGGGGTTGCGGTTGGCGATGGGCACGATCGTCTGCGCGGCCAGGTGAATGACCGTGTTGATCTCGTACTCGCCGAGCGCGCGTTCAAGCGTCGCCTGGTCGCGGACGTCGCCGCGAACGACCTTGACGCGCTCGATGAGGCCGCTGCGGACGAACTCGCTATGAGGCACCCAGTCGCGCACGAGGCACACGACATCCGCCCCGGATGCCACCAACCGCTTGACCAGCCACCCGCCGACGAGCCCCGTGCCGCCCGTTACGAACGTCGGCCGGTCGAGCCAAAACGACGATTTCGCCTGTCCCCTGGCCATGTCGGTTCCGCCGGATTACTGTGGCACAGGCATTCTTGCCTGTGGCGATATGCACAGATCCCGATTGGAATCGGGATGCTACAAGAATTGTCGTAACCCCTTGCCTCGGGGCATATTGCATCTACGCAATCTCTTCCTTTATTAATCGACTGGCCTCGACTATACCCTTGAGATAATTCCCAGTATACCTTATCCTGTATGGGCCGAACACAGTTTCTTGTGCGGAGGCACCGTGAAGAAGATAGAGACAACCATCGACAGCTACCTTACGCGCCTCCGGGATGCCCTCGCGACGGTGAATATCGGCGAGATCGAGGCCCTCGCCCTGCTCTTCGGCAAGGCCTACGAGGAGGAACGGACGATCTTCCTCATGGGCAACGGCGGATCGGGCGCGACGGCGTCGCATATCGCGTGCGACCTGAACAAGGGGGTGTGCTTCAACGCCGCGAAGAAGTTCCGCGTCATGGCGCTCACCGACAACATGCCCACGATCCTGGCCCTGGCCAACGACGCGGGCTACGAGAGCGTCTTCGTCGAGCAGCTCAAGTGCTTCGTCAAACCCGGCGACGTCGTCGTCGGTTTCTCCGGCTCCGGAAACTCGAAGAACGTCCTGCGCGCCGTCGAGTACGCCAATTCCATCGGATGCGTCACCGTCGCTCTCACCGGCTTCGACGGCGGCTCCCTCCGGCCCCTCTCTAAGCTCTCCGTCCATGTCCCGTGCGACGACATGCAGATCGTCGAGGACCTCCACCTCGTCGTCGGCCATATCCTGATGCAGGCGCT
>JBBIVY010000103.1:0-13254 GCA_037439485.1 Planctomycetota bacterium
GGTTCGAATCCTGCCGGGCGCACCACTTACCCCAGGCTCCCGAATGACAAACGGGAGCCTTCTTTCTTGCCGCCATCGGCCTGCGTCCTGTCCCTGTCCCCGTTATTCCGGCGGCCGGAGCACGTGTTTGACGGAGAACGTTGACTTCGCCGCCGCAGGATGATAGTGTGCTCGGCGCGTGCGAAGTCGTTCCCGACCCGGGCGCGAGCCGTCGAGGTGACCATGCACGAAGACCAGGGGAGATATCCCCACGTCGTCCGGTTGATCAGAAGCCGGATTCTGCGTGGGGTCTATCCCGGGCAGTTGCCCGGTGAAGGGCCGTTGGCCAAGGAGCTTCACGTCTCCAGCGCCACCCTGCGCACCGCTCTGGCTTATCTTGAAGGCCAGGGCTTCATCCGTCGGAAGCGTCGCCGAGGAACCTTCTCCGTGCCCCTCGGCGACAGCTCGGGCACACCCGACCGGGCCGTTGTTCATGTCTTCCTTCTGACGTATGCCCGGACGACATGGGCGGCCCCGATTCTGGATGCGCTTCGAGGGGCAGCAGAATCACACGGCATGGTGACCTTGGTGACGGACATTGGGTCTCCCAACGAAGAGGGAGATGCCGACCAGGATGTTGACGCGCGCAAGGATTGGCATGCGAAGGTGCTGAACCACGCCGCGAAACTGCGCTCGGCCGGCTCGGTGCTCCTGACCGTTCCCGTCGGCACCGGCGAGGCGCTTGAACTCGCCGACGCGCGCAGCCCCGTCGTGGTGCTGGACTGGGAACTGCCCGAGCCGGTGCTCTCAAGCGTGGTCTCCGACAACAAGGGCGGCGGCGCCCTGGCGGCCCAGCACCTCCTGCAGTTGGGGCATCGTCGCATCGGTTGGCTGCAACCCGAGACGCACTTGAGGAGGTTCAATCACCTCCTCAGACTCGCCGGCGTCAAAGAGACCCTCGCGCAATCCGGGCTGGAACTCGCCTGTGAGATATCGTGCGACACCGGCGAGGCGCTTCCCGGACGACTCAAGTCGTTCCTTGCCGGCCCTCATCCGTTCACGGCCCTCATCTGCGACAGCGCCGCGCTGTTGAGCGCCGTGGTGAGCCTGATCCGAGGCGCCGACCGCCGGATCCCCGAGGAGGTCAGCGTCGTCGGCATCGGGCCGTCGAGAAGCACCGCCGATCCTGCCTGTCCGACCATGGTCTCGCTCGGCTACCGCATGATGGGACAACGCGCCGTCGAGCTGCTGCTCGACGAGGAGGCGATCGCCAGACCCAGAAGGGAAGTCATCCCCTGTCGTCTCGAATTGGGCGGCACCACCGCCCCCCCTCCCGGCGCCTGAGTCCGTCGCTCCACGTGTTCGTGCCGAGCTTCCCCGGCTGGGTCACTGAGGATGCGCCGCTTTCCAGGCGTCCTGCTCCGCCGGGCCGATGACGGTCCGCATGTACGGGTTGGTCATCCACTCCTTGTAGCGCGGGTCGTCTGACCACTTCGAGTAATTGTCCTCGATCGCCTGCGCGAGGTCGCGGTCGACCAGCGTCTTGCCCTGCTCCGTCACGACGATGTGCCCCCCGGTCTTGCCGCGGGTGTTGAAGAGCACGCGGAATGTTCTGGTCCCGCTCGTGATCTCCACCCCCGTGCGGTCCGCGTCCTGCACGGGCCGGACGTCGGCCATCTTCTCCGTCTTCCGCGTGGCCGCCTGGAGCACGGCGAGGAACTGCTTCTGGGCGGCCTTGGCGTCCCCCACGAGCTCGATCCGCCACCCGCCCACTCCCATCGCGTTCACGCGGTCGTCGTACGTCCGCTTGTAGGTCGCCTCCGTGGGGCCGTAGTTGACGCCGTTGACCTCGAAATCGTGCCACGGCCCGCCCACCGTGCGCACCACGGGCGTCTCGGCCCCGGTCGGCATCGCCTTCACGAACAGCCTTCCTTCCATCACCCCGTCGTCGGCGACGAAGGTGTCGCCGGCGGTGTGCAGGAAATGCCCACCCGGATGCGGATTGGGCGCGGTCTTGTCCACGCCGGTCAGGATGAACTGCTTCTCGGGCGTCCACGCCGGGTCCGGCGCGGTGACGCCGTTCCACACCGGCTTCGACAGCGTGTGCAGGTGCCACACCGTCTCCAGGTCCGGAGACGCCGGCGTCACCCGGTCATAGACGACGAACAGGTCCGGCTTGAGATATACGAACTGCCGGACGATCGACTTCACGCGCGCGGGCGAGTAGGAATGCGTCGCATCTCCCGCGGCGTAGTCGAAGACGGGCGAGGTCTCATACGCGACGATGTCGCCCTCCTTGAATTTCTGGTCCAGGGCCTGGCGCGGCATGCCCCACTTCTCGTACCATCCATCCTCCTGGACCGGCGACTGTCCCCCGGCCTTGACAACGCCGAAGACGCGTCCGTCGCGGAGGTGTATGGGCAGGTCCTCGCGCCCCACGGTGATGGAGTTGGCCGCGATCGTTTGCCGTCCGTAGGATCCGATGGCGGCTTCCTCGGCGTCCGGGTCCCGGACCGAGGTCATTCTGGCGGCCCCCATGTTGAGCGCGTGTTTCGGCCCGCTCGATTCGGTGAGGATGCCCTGCTTGAGGATGATGAAGTGCAGGTTATCCGCGTTGTTCCGCCCCCAGTATCCGTCGATCTCCCCGAACCTCCCGCAGCGGAAGAGCGCCATCGTCGCCTGGGGCGTCCAGTCGCTTCGCATCACGACGTGCCCGTTCTCCGGGAAGAGCCGCGTCTCGGGGAAGCGGGAGAGGGGAATGGAGGGAATTGATGGATCCTCCCACAACAGCCTCCCCCACAATGCCAATCCGCCCGTCCCCTCCTTCATGAGCTGGGGTTCATAGTAGTCCCAGGTGAGCTTCCCGATGAAGTCCCGCACCCACCACTGCGCGAGGCCGTTCCTGTCCCGCGCCGTGGACAGCACGACCAGGCTCTCACCGTCGCTCTTCTTCGGCATGAGCGCCTCCAGGTGGCCGCAGTTGGATATCACCCCTATGCGGACCAACGACAGTCCCCACGGACGATAGTGATACAAGTACCATGCCGGGGTCTGCGTCGCGTAATCCGCCTTGCCCACCCAGTCTATCCCCGACGCGTTGCTCCAGGCGATGCAGTCGGCGAACGCCGTGCTGTAGAAGTGCTCCCCATTGTAGCCGTGGCTCATGGAACTCCCGCCCCGGCCCCGCGACCATTGGTTGTGGGAAGCGGTCGTCCGCACCACCTCCGCCTGGTAGCACTCACCCAACAGGGGCAGCAGTTCGTCGTCGTGTCCGTGACCCACCGACATCAGCTCCAGCAACAAATGCCCTTGCCACTGGTTCGCCTTGATATACGCGATGTTCCGCGCCGCCATCTCGCTCAACTCGGCCTCGGTCATCGTGTCGGCGACCAGGTCCAGCGCCAGGCAGTATGCCAACGCCCCCCCCGACCGGCCCAGCTTCGCCTTGGCCTGGTCCGCATACGTCTTCTCCCCCGTCAACTGGTAGAGCACGCCCAGAAGAACCGGGTCGGCCTGGCCCGCCGCCGCCTTCTTCTTGGCGAACTCCAGGAGCGACGCGATCTCCGGGGCCTTCAGACGCGCCCGCATGGCGGGGAGCTGCGCGCGGGTGAGGAGCAACCGCGGATGCTCATTCCTCGCCAGCGGCGAGTCCGCCGCCACCTCGACGCCTCCCAGCCGCACCGTCTTCTCCTGCGCCGAAGCGCCCGCGGAAAGAGCCAGCGCGCACGACAGTCCCGCCCAGACCGTGAGAGTGCGCATCGGATGCCTCCGCGTGGCCGGGAGAACACCGCACACGGCTGCGTGTTTCATCACAGGTCTCCTGAGGAATGAGAGGACGGGGAACGAAAAGTCTGCCCCTCCGGGTTCGGCCGGAGGGGCGGAAGGCCAGGAATCGGACGGACCCAGCCAGGGGCGTGCTACTTCACGTCCGGGCACGGCATGCCGTGCCCCTACAAAGACCGCCGACGGATGTATCCCATCACTCCCAACGCGCCGGAGCCGAGGAGGAGCAGCGTCGCGGGCTCGGGGGCATTCGCTCCCGCGTAGTGATAGGTCATCTGAAGCGCCGGACGGTAGTCGGTTCCGTAGGACATCTCCGATGAGCCGATCGTGAACGAGCCGCCGGGTCTCACCATGGCAAACCCGTTGTTCGCGCCGCCGGCGAAGAGGTCCTGCATCAGCGTCGTGATGTCGATCGTGAATGGCTTATCCCACCCCGTTATACCGGACGGCGTGAACAGCATCGCATCCGCCGAAACCCAGTCGGCCGCGCTGAAGTTACCACCGGAAGCCCACCGCGTAGTATTGAAGGCGTCGCTGTAGCCGGCGTTGACGTTCGCCTCGTTGGTGCCGGGTCCGCCGATTGAGCCCATCAGCCACGGGGTTTGCACCCGCGCGACCGTGATGGGGGCCAAGGCGGTGGTACCGGTCAAACCGGTGACGCACGACAGGGTCGCGCAATCGATGACGATGCTGTGGCCGCCGCTCGTTGCCGGGACCCTCGTGAACAGGTCCGCCCAACCGATCAGAATCGCCTGCCCGGGCGGGAAACTGCTGGATGTCGAGGCGTTGAGAAACTCATCTGAACCATGGAAGCTGGTGTCCCACGGCACCGTATACGTATCATCACAGACGACATCCGTGTAAGTAACCCCGCCCGTCGTCCCGCCCCCCTCCCGCCATGCGATGGTGTCCGCAAAGACCGCCGGACAGGCCGACACAGCAATCACCGCCGCAACAGCAAAGGCCATATATCGCCTCATCTTCCAGCCTCCTTATCAAAGCTCCGTCCGAGGAATAGGAGCACGGACTGCTCCTCCGGCACCACACACGATACACCGGACATATAGCAAATGCCGTGCCAATACACATCTACTCAGAGTAGGCTTGCAGGCATAATATCGTCTCTGGGTACGCATGGCGGCCCTTTCCAAGCGATAGTGGCCCTTTCCAGGCAACAGCCATTCCCGCTCGCAAAATCTTGCACTCTACTCAACGTAGCCTACCATGTTCGGGAAATGCAACGAACATATTGCCACCCCACATATTGGTGTTGCTGTAACTCCTGCGCTATTATGGGGTTACGAAGCGATGTAGATGATGAACCCGGGAATGCCTCTGTTCATCAGAACGAACATTGCTTTCGCCAAGATCCAATGACGGCGGGGTTGATTTGCAGGACTGCCTGCGGGTAGCTGTGCGGATGGTTATGGATATGGTCCGGCATACTTGAACCCTGCCGGGCGTACCAGAAGACGAGCGGCCCCGACGTCATGCCGGGGCCGTATTCGTTGGCCCGTGCCGCCGGGGGAAGACCTTGCGATAGAGGATCAGCGCGATCGGGGGGATGAAGAGTTTCAGCGTCGACCGGAGGCGCGATGGGGGCGCTGGTTCCGGCGCGGGAGCTGCGGGCGGCGGAGCCGGTTCCGGCACGGGGGCGAGGGCCGACGCGGGCGGAGGCGGCTGAATCCCGGCGGTGAGTTTCGTGCGCCGGAGGTAGCCCTTGGGGTTCCAAGTGAGGAGAAACCGCTCCCGCGTCCGGTCGCATTCGAAGTCGGAGTTCTCGGAGAGGAACGCCTCCACGGCCTCGAAGGGCCCGGGGTTCGGGCCGAGCGACAGGCCATGCCGGCAGATGCCGTCCTCGACGATGAAGTAATCGCCCGGCTTGACGAGCGTCGAGTAGAGCCTCAGCAGCGTCAGCGTGTTCTCGAAGGTGTGCGAGCTGTCCTCGATGACGAGCACGCGCTCCTCGGGCGCAATCGCCTTCCGCACCGCGTCGAAGCCGGAGCGGGCGTCGCCCTCGACGAGCGTGACGCGCGGGTGCCGCCGCACCGCGTCGTTCGCCTGCGCGTGCGACACGTCCATGGCGATGATGCGCCCGCGGCCCATGAGGTCCATGAGGTGCGCGAGGTAGAGCGTACTGCCGCCGAACATCGTGCCGATCTCCACGACGACGTCGGGCCTCGTCTCGCAGAGGATCTCCTGAAAGACCCACGCGTCCAGCGGGTTCTTGAGCGCCCGCGCGCCGAACCAGGTTGTGTGCTGCGTGATCTCTTCCTGCATGATCGGGATGGCCTCACGCAACGTCATGTCAAGGCTGTCTTCGATGTGACGGGCCATGGGGTCTCCCTCCTGGAATTCGCCCTTCGGCTTCGCCCAGCCTACCATATGGTCGCCCCGGAAGAAAGCCGGAATCGCCGGCGAGGGGCCGGCGTTTTTTCGTTGCGCCCACCGGCGCCCGTCGGCGATAATCCCGCCTTGCCTCTGGGACCTGCGCCCGCGGCGGAGATATCCGGATGAGCCAGCCTCTCGCGACGCCTCCGCCGAAGCCTCCGCAGGGCCTCGCCGCCTGCGTCCTCGTCCGGCCGCTTCTTCTGCCCGCGTGCGCGTTCATCGCGGGCATACTCCTCAGCGAGAACTTCCCGAGCCTCACGCCCGCCGCGGCCGCCGCCGCGGTCGTCCTCGCGGCGCTCGTCCCCGTCGCGTATTTCGCCATGCGCGCGCCGGGACCGGCCTACGCGCTCGTCGTCGCGCTCGCGCTGGCCTCGGGGGCGGTGCGGCAGGGCTGGGACCGCCGCGAAGCGCCGCCCAATGACGTCTCGCGGCTCGTGCCGCCCGAAGGCGCGCTGCTGCGGGTCCGCGGGGTCGTCGCCAACCGTCCGCTGGCAGCGTTCGACGCGGCCGACCACATCTTCCAGTCGCGCGATTTCCGGCGGGTGCGGTTCAACCTCGACGTCGATTCCGTCGAGACCGTCTCCGGGTGGAAGAGCGCTTCGGGCGTCGTGCAGGTCAACGTCTACGACAACGCGACCGACTGCGTCTACGGCGACCGCATCGAGCTTCTCTCTCACTTCGCGCGCCCGGCGCGGCCGACGAGCCCGGGGCAGTTCGACTACCGCGCGTACCTCGAACGCTCGGGCATCCGCCTCCGCGCGACGGTCAAGTCGCGCCTCGCCCTCGGGCCCACCCTCTCGCGCCACGAGGGCAACCCGGCGATCGAGTTCGCCTACGGCCTGGGCGACCGGCTCTCGCGCGCCATCGACCGCCACCACGACCCCCGCGAGGCCGGACTGCTCCGCTGCATCCTGCTGGGCGAGCGATCCGCCGTCGACCCCGAGACCGACCAGGAATTCCGCCTCGCCGGCATCTCGTACCTCCTCGCCGTCAGCGGCCTGCACGTCGTGATCCTCCTCGGCGGCCTGTGGATCGTCCTGCGGTTCTTCCGCGTGAGCGTCCGGAGCATCGCGTGGATCATCATCTCCTGTTCCGCGCTCTATGCCGCCATCGCCTCGTTCCAGCCGCCCGTGGTGCGCGCCGCGGTGGTCATGGTCATGTTCTCGCTCGGCTCGCTTTCCCGCCGGCGGCACGACATGCTCAACTCCCTGGCCATTTCGGCCCTCGTGCTCCTCGCGCTGCGGCCGTACGAGGTCTTCTCGTCGGGATTCCAGCTCTCGTTCATCGCGGTGCTCGGACTCATCGCCTTCGCAACGCCGATGCAAAATTACCTCGCACCCGTGATGGGGTTCCGCGGCCTCGACCTCCTCCCGGGCGCCCGCGCGGCCTGGCGGGTGAAGGCCAACCGTTTCTTCCTCGGGGCGCTCGCGGTCGCCGTGGCTGCGTGGCTCACGACGCAACCGCTCATCGCGTGGCATTACCGCATCCTCAACCCCTCCACGATACTCCTCAACCTCCTCCTGGTGCCGGCGTTCGGCGTCATCCTTTTCGCGGCGTTCGTCGCGATGGTCGTCGAGGTGCTGCCGTTCGGCGGCATCGTGGCGCCGGGGTCGGGCTTCCTGGCGAGGGTGCTCGAGGCGCTCTCCGACGCGGGCTCGCGATTGCCCGGGGCCTGGATCACTTTTCCGAGGCCGCCGGAATGGACGCTCTGGCTGTTCTTCGCGCTCGTGGCCCTCGCCGCGATGGCCCCAGCGATGGGCATGAGGCGCCGCACCGCGCTCATTCCCGCGCTCGCCGTCCTCGTGATCCTTGCGGGCCGCGAGATGATCCCCGTGCGACCGGCCGCGCCGGAACTCGTCGTCCTCGACGTCGGCCAGGGCTCCGCGGCGATCGTCCGCGCGCCCTCGGGCCGCACCGCGCTCGTCGACGTCGGCGTCATGGGCTCCAAGGGCGTCTCGCGCGGGACGGTCATCCCCTGGCTCATCGATTCCCGCGTCCGAACGCTGGACGCCGTCATCCTGACGCACGCCGACACCGACCACACCAGCGGCCTGCCCGACCTCGTCGACAACTTCGGCGTGCGCAAGGTGTATCTCGGCGACACCTTCCGGTACACTCGCGCGGGCCTCGCCGTCGAGCAATGGCTCATCGACCGCGGCGTGCCCCACGAGTTCATCGCCGCGGGCGACTCGCTCGACCTCGGGGGCGCGCGCCTCGATATCCTCCATCCACCGCGCGGACCGAAGTGTTTCTGGGACATGATGGAGTGGCTCCCCGCCACGCGCGCGAAGCATCCCCACGGCTCCTGGAGCGAGAACGAGCGGTCGCTCGTCGTGCGGGGGACGTCGGCCGGCGGCACGTTTATCATCTTCGGCGACTGCGCGGGGAAGGGGATGAAGCATCTCGCCGCGAAGGAGGACCTGAAAGCGGACGTCATCGTGGCGCCCCACCACGGCGGCACGTCGGGGGCGGAGGGGCTGGCGGCGAAGAACGCATGGACGCGCGTGATCATCAGCTCGGGCGCGAGGTTCGCGAACTCGAAAAGCGTCGCCGCCTACCGCACTGCGGGCGCCGAGACGCTCATCACCCGCGACACCGGCACCCTCGTCGTCCGGTTCGCGCGGCCGCTGGCCATCGACGCCTTCCGTCTCGGCGCCATCGAGCCCGTGCCCGATGAGGAAACCGACGATTCCCTCGACGAGTGACCGGGCCGGCGCCGGGCAACTCGGCAGTTGACAACAAGGGCGAAGGCGGTAGATTGTAGGTGGCTGCGATCTCCGAAACCGGCCCTGAAAGCGTCCGGGAGGGCGACGGGGCGGGTGAAAAGGCGCGGGGATCATCGCGCAGGGGCTTTATTGAAAGGAAACCGGGATGAGACCGGGGATGATGGGCGCCTTGGCAAGCGTGGCGATGGTGGTTGCGATGGCGGCGGCGGCCTACGGTCTGACTCCGCAGCAGATTCAGCAGCAGCAGGCGGAGCAGTTACGGCAGCAGCAGCAGGCAGAGCAGGCGCGGCAGCAGCAATTGCAGCAGCAGGAGGCGGATCGCCAGAAGCAACTGGAGCAGCAGCGCCAGCAACAGGGGGACTCCAGCACGACGACCACGTCCAAGACGTCGGCGACGGTGTTCATCGTGATCAAGGTGACGAACACGAAGGGCGAGACGAGCTACGACGTCATCCAGTCAAGCGCGCTGGTGAGTCGGCAGAAGGCGATGGCCGCGGAGTACAAAGCGGCGCAGGAGAAGTGGAAGAAGGACAAGGCCGCGGCGCTCGACGCGAAGAAGACGTTCGACGAGAAGCAGCCGGTGGAAGGGAAGGTGGAGCGCGTGGAGACGGACCCGCCCGGCTTCAAGACCCAGCCGCTCGCCAAGGCCGAGGCCGACAAGCTGACGAAGAAGATGGAAGACGCGAAGAAGGCCGCCGCGACGGCCCCGGCCGGCTCGTCGGCTCCCAAACCCGCTGCCCATACGCCGCCGACGGGAATGGTCGTGAAGACCGCGGACACGCCGAAGGAAGGCGACGCCGCGACCGATAACAAGGGCCCTGCCGACAAGAACCCGTAAGCCCCGCATCGACGCCGTCAAGAACTCACGAAGGCCGGAGACTTCCTCCGGCCTTCTTCGTTTCAAGCGCCTCGGCGGTTTGGCGCTTCTCCTCTTCGATCACCAGCCGCTCGATGAGCGGGAAGAGGCTGGTGACATGGCGATCGAGCTCGCGCTCGACGTCGAGGTTCATGGCGAGGGCCAGGACCTCGGTGAAGTGGAGGACGGGGACTTCGAGCGCGCGCTTGCGGGCGCGGCCCAGCGCGAACTGGAACGCGTCGAGGTTGAAGTGGCAGTGCGGGCACGCCGTGACGATCGCGTCGGCCTTCGCCTCCTCGAAATCGCGGAAGATCTTCCGCAGCATCTCGAACCCGGCCTCGGGATCGGCGTAAAGGAGATATCCGCCACAGCAGCGATTGCGCCCGGCCCACGGCACGACGCGGGCGCCCGCGGTCTCCATCAGCGACTCGATCGGGCCACGTCCTCCCTCCCCCCTTGGGGGGGAGGGCTGGGGTGAGGGGTTCTCTCCGCGCGCGCGCCCCGCGCCCTGACCCTCTCCCCCAAGGGGAGAGGGAAGAGAATAGACCGCCGGATCGGCCAGCTCGCAGCCGTAGAGCACCGAGACCTTGAGCGAGCCGACGGGGCGCTTTTCGCCGGTGGACTTGACCCGCTCGGCGATCTTCGCGAGGATGTCGGGGCGCGCGAGGATGCCGAGGAGATGCGTGGCGCCGACGCCCGGCGAGGCCTTCCGCGTCTCGGCGATGCAGAGGGGGCAGCCGCTGGTGATCGTCCGGCCTCCCGCGCGCTCGACGTTGCGCTTCACGAGCGCCGAGGCCTCGTCCGAGTCGAACCCGCCGCCACAACATCCCCAGCCGCTGATCTCTTCGAGCGCAAGGCCGACCTCCCGCGCCACGAGGCGGATGGTCGCGTCATACTCGCGCGCGGATTCGGTGGTGAGGCAGCCGGGATAATAGGCGAGCGTTTCGCCTGCGGCGGGACTGGGCTTCGTCGGCGCCGCCTTCGGGGCGAGGAACCCGAGCTTCCCCTTGAGCGCGAGGGCGAACTCCTGCATCGGCTCGGTGGCGGAGCCCGGCCGACCTTTGCGCATTTCAGCCAAGAGCGCCCGATGATGCGCGCGGCCCGCGGACTTGATCTGTGCAAGGAATGTCTCGCGCAGCCGCGTCACCTGCGGGTCGTCCGAGCGAGCGAGATCCTCCGTGCATTTCGACATGTCGTCCTCCGGGGCGGATTATACCGGCGCGAGCGTCACTTTTCCATCATCGCCTTCAGGTGGGCCTCGACGCATCGGCCCAGCGACGGGAGGTGATAGCCGCCTTCGAGGACGCTGACGACGCGTCCGGCGCAGGCCTTGTCGGCGAGGGCCACGATGCTCCGCGTCATCTCGCGGAAGTCTTCGGCGAGGAGCCCGAGCCCCGCGATCGGGTCGTCGCGATACATGTCGAACCCCGCGGAGACGAGGACGAGATCGGGCGTGAAGCGTTCGGCGACGTCGGCAAGCGACTGCCCAAAGAGCGACACCACGGTCTCGCGGTCGGTCGTCGGGGCAAGGGGCAGGTTGACGGTGTATGAGCTGAAGAGCCCCGAACCCTTCGAGACGCCTGAGCCCGTGCCGGGATAGAACGGGAAGCGGTGGATGGAGAAGAAGAAGACCGAGTCGTCCTCCTGGAATATCTCCTGCGTCCCGTTGCCGTGATGGACGTCGAAGTCGACGATGAGGATGTTCTTGAGACCGTGCCTCTGCTGCGCGTAACGGGCGCCGAGGGCGACGTTGTTGAAGAGGCAGAACCCCATCGCGCGGTTCGCCGACGCGTGGTGTCCCGGCGGGCGCACGAGCGCCATCGCCCGGTCCACCTCGCGCAGCATCACCTGGTCGACGGCGACGAATGTCCCGCCGACCGCGGCGCGCGCGACGTCGAACGATTGCGGCGACACCACCGTGTCCTGGTCGAGGTAGCGATGGTTCTCATGGCAGAACCTCTGCACGCGGAAGACGTGTTCTTCCGTATGCACCATGAGCAGGTCTTCGATGTCCGCCGCGCGGGGCTCGAAGACTCGGAGGGAGTCCCACGCGCCGGTTTTCCGCAGGTGCGCGACGATCGCGCGAAGCCGGTCGGCGCACTCGGCGTGGTCGCCCGTGTCGTGGGCGAGGTAGAGGTCGGAGTAAACCAAGCCGACTCGCGACAAGGAAGTCCTCGGTTAGGAATGACGAATTCCGAAGGACGAATGACGAATCAAGCCCGAATGGCGAATCACGAATCGAATCCGGCCCCTTCGGCATTCGGGCTTGATTCGTCATTCGGGTTTCGTCCTTCGTCATTTCCGCTCAATCTTCTCCATCCCGCCCATGTAGGGCCTGAGCGCCGCGGGGATCGTCACGGTGCCGTCCTCATTCTGATAGGTTTCGAGGATCGTCGCGATGAGCCGCGCGAGGGCGACGCCGGAGCCGTTGAGGGTGTGGACGAACTTCACCTTGCCGCCGGCGTCGCGGTAGCGGATGTTGGCCCGGCGGGCTTGGAAGTCCTCGAAGTTGCTCACGCTCGACGTCTCCAGCCACCGGCCGAGGCTCGGCGCCCAGATCTCGATGTCGTAGCACTTCGCCGCGCTGAAGCCCATGTCTATGGTCGAAAGCAGGATCACGCGATACTCGATCCCCAGCGCCCGGACGATGCTTTCCGCGTCGGCGAGAAGCTTCTCGTGCTCGGCGTAGCTCTCTTCGGGCTTCGCGAACTTCACCAGTTCCACCTTGTCGAACTGGTGGACGCGCATGAGACCGCGCGTGTCCTTGCCGTAGCTGCCCGCCTCTCGGCGGAAACACGCGGAATACGCCGCGTAGCACACCGGCAGGTCGGACTCGTTCAGGATCTCGTCGCGGTGGAGGTTCGTCACGGGCACCTCGGCCGTCGGGATGAGGAAGAGGTCGTCGGCGGCGAGCTTATACATGTCCTCCTCGAACTTCGGGAGTTGCCCCGTGCCGCGCATCGAGTCGCGGTTGACGAGGAAGGGGGGGAAGATTTCGACGTAGCCGTGTTTCGTCGTGTGCAGGTCGAGCATGAAGCTCACGAGGGCGCGGACCATGCGGGCGCCCTGGCGCTTGAAGACGGAGAAATGCGGCTCGGCGATCTTCGTCGCGCGCGGGAAGTCCAGGATGTCCAGCGCCTCGCCCAGCTCCCAGTGCGTCTTCGCCTTGAAGGGGAACGTCTTCCGCTCGCCCCAGTGCTTCACTTCTTTGTTCTTGTCGGGAAGGCCCACCGGAACGTCGGCGTTGGGGATATTGGGGATCACCATCACGTCGTCGGCGATCTTCGCCTCGACGAGGGCCAGATCCGCGTCGATGGCCTTGATCTCCTCGCCGATGGCCTTCGTGCGCGCGATGATCTCCGAGGCGTCGGCGCCCTTCTTCTTGGCCTCAGCGACCTGCTTCGAGTTCGCGTTGCGCTCGGCCTTCAGCGTCTCCACGCGGCCGATCATCTCGCGCCGCTTCGTGTCGAGGGCCAGAAGCCCATCGAGGTCGAACTTGCTTTCCCGCGCCGCGAGGGC
>JBBIVY010000104.1:0-13010 GCA_037439485.1 Planctomycetota bacterium
GAATGCTGGTATCTTTGGTATGTTTGGTATTTCGGCTGAAAACGGGGGTAAGGCGTTGTGAGCAGGGGAGTTGCCGGAGGCGGGGGCTGTCTGGCGACGGCGTCGTGAGATGCAGGGGCATCCCGACGCGTCGGAATGCCCCTGCGGTCAGGTCACGATACCATGCCGAGCTTCTCGAAGATGCCGCGGGCGTTGGAGTAGAAGATTTTATCGAGGTGCTCGCCGTAGCCGATGGCGACGAGGGCCTTGCGGTAGCGTTCGAGGAACTCCTTCGTCGGCCGGCAATCGGCACCCCAGAGCATCTTCTCGGGCGGAACGCTGCCGGCGACGGCGCCGCACTTCTCGATGGCCCAGAGGCCCTGGCCGGGCGAGCAATCGACGTAGAGGTTCGGCGTGCGCGTGGTGAGCATCACCGATTCGAGCACGCCGGGGATGCCGCCCATGTGGGCCATGATGAAGGGCGTCTCGGGGTGCATGCGGACGACCTTCTCGAACTTGCCGGGAGTCGCGTAGTAGGTCGCCCAGGGCTCGCGCACCATGTCGGCGCTCGAGCCGCCGAGCCAGCCGTTGTGGCTCAGGACGCCCATCCCGAGATCGGCCACGGCGTCGAAGAACCGGCCGAACTTCGGGTCGTCGGGCATCCAGCCGAGGTTGGGGAAGAGCTTGACGATCTTCAGGCCCTCGCCGGCGTAACGCTTGAGCTCGTCGACGGCCTTCTTGCCCTTGCGCGGGTCGTAGTAGGCCCCGCCGATGAGCCGGCCGCGGAATCGCTTCACGGCCCGGGCCATCGACTCGTTCCTCATCTGGAACTGCGTCGGCGTGCCCATGACGAGCGTCGTCTCGATGTTCAGTTCGTCCATGCGGGCCACGAGCTTCGAGCCGTCGTCGTCGCCCCAGACATGGTTGTGCGCATCAAAGAGTTTCTTCGGCAGCTTGAAGGCCTTCGGCATGATCTCTCCTTCGTCCGATGGGGGGAATCGCGCAGGCTGCCATTGTAGCGGACTGGGCCGCGGACGCAAGGGGAAGGCTACGCGAGGGATTCGATCTCCCGGCGCATGTTCGCCCGCGCGGCGGACTCGAACTCCCGGCGGAAGGCGTCGGTGTGGAAGACGTGCTCGCGCGCGAGGAGCGAGTTGAGGAACGCGGCGCGCAGGCGGTTGAACTCGGCCGCGGGCAGGTGCGCCTCCTCGCGGATGGCGGCGGCGAATCGCGCGTATCGCGCCCAGGGCCGAGCGAGGATGCTCAGGTCCGCGTCGCACACGAGCTTCGCATCGGGCGTCGGCGGCTCCTCGCGATGCTCCGTGGCGACGATCATCCGCGCGACGGCGTCCGCGCGCGACGCATCGAGGCCGAGCTTGGTGAGCACGGCGCGGGCGAGTGCCGCGCTCCTCCGCTCGTTGTCGCGGGCGCCGACGACGTAGATCGCGTCGTGAAACCAGACCGCCGCCTCGGCCGCGTCCGGGTCCTCCGCCGGGGCCTTGAACCGCGCCAGCATCCCGAGACACTCCGTAAGGTGCTCGGCGTTGTGATATCGCCTGTGCGGCTCGCCATACCGCCGCACCAGGTTCCGCCCCGCGCCGAGGGTCTGTCCCCTCAGCCCCAGCCTCCGGCACAGGTCCCGCCACCGGGGCAGCAGCTTTTCGTCTGTAGGTTTCATGCGGCGGCTCCGCTTCAGGCAATATGGGTCGCCGGCGGCTCGTGGAATGTGCGAACGTCCGCGCGGGCGCGGCATGCCGCGCCCCTACGCGGAAACGACACCGATATTACGGGATGAACGGGGCCGGTCCAAGCGGAAAAGCGGGGCGGCTGGGTTGCTTATGCGGCATCCTGACGCGTCGGGATGCGCCACACAGGAACTGAAAGGCCCTTCCGGGCCGTATTCCGCCGTTGACGGGCCTTCGCGACGCCGGTAGAATGTCGCCGCGGCAAAGAGGGGGACGCATGAGTTCCCCCCGACAAAGGCAAGGAGCGGTCATGCGGGTTCTGGTCATCGGCGGCGGCGGTCGGGAGCACGCCCTGGCGTGGAAGCTGGCGGCGTCGAAGCGCGTCACGAAGGTCTTCTGCGCGCCGGGCAACGCGGGGACGGCGGAGCTGGCCGAGAACGTGAACGTCCAGCCCGAGAACCTGAACGCCCTGTTCCACCTCGTGCGGCAGAACAAGATCGACTTCACGGTCGTCGGCCCGGAAGACCCGCTGTCGCTGGGGATCGTCGACGAGTTCGAGTCGAAGGGATTCCCCATCTTCGGGCCGTCGCGCCTCGCCTCGCGCCTGGAGGGTTCCAAGGTCTTCACCCGCCGGCTCTGCAAGCAGCACGCGATTCCCTCCGCCGAGTTCGCCGTCTTCTCCGACCCCGAGGCCGCGCGCAAGTACCTCCGCGAACGCGGGGCGCCCATCGTCGTCAAGGCCGACGGCCTCGCCAAGGGCAAAGGCGTCTACGTCTGCAAGACGCTCGACGAAGCCTTCGCCGCGGTCGATGAGATCATGGTGAAGAAGGCCTACGGCGATTCGGGCAACGAGGTGGTGATCGAAGATTTTCTGGAGGGTGAGGAGGCGTCAATACTCGCCTTCACGGACTCGAGGACGATCTACGCGATGGAAACCGCCCAGGACCACAAGCGCGTGGGCGACGGCGACACAGGCCCGAACACCGGCGGCATGGGGGCCTACTCGCCCGCGCCGGTCGTCACCCCGGCGCTGCAGATGCAGATCGAGCGCGAGATCCTCGTGCCCACGGTTCACGCGATGAATACGGAAGAGTGCCCCTACAAAGGCGTGCTCTACGCGGGCATCATGATCACGAAGGAAGGCCCGCAGGTGCTCGAATTCAACGTGCGCTTCGGCGACCCCGAGACGCAGCCGATCCTGGCGCGCCTGAAGAGCGATCTGCTCGACGTCCTCGAGGCCGTCTCCAAAGGCAAGCTCGACGAGGCGAAGATGGAATGGGACAAGCGCCCCGCCGTGTGCGTGGTGATGGCCTCGGGCGGATATCCCGGACATTACGAGAAGGGCAAGGAGATCCGCGGCCTCGCCGAGGCGGCCGCGATGAAAGACGTCGTCGTCTTCCACGCCGGCACAACGCTCAAGGACGGCAAGGCCTACACCTCCGGCGGCCGCGTGCTCGGCGTCACCGCGCTTGGCAAGACCGTGAAGGAGGCGCAGGAACGGGCCTACGAAGCGGTGAAGGTGATCGACTTCGACGGCAAGCAGTACCGCACCGACATCGCGGGCCGCGCGATCTCACGCTAGCCGGGACCGTGGCTCTGGAGGGAATTCATGGCCGGGTCGATCGTCTTCTTCTTTGCCGTCACCGCCCTCCTCGGACACGGCCTCATCGCGCTCGTGACGGGCCGGAGGCGCGTCACCGCCGAGACGTGCGTCGTCGCCCCGGGCGTGGGGCTGGGACTTTTCGCGTGCCTCTCCGTCGCGCTCAATTCCCTCGGCGCGCCGCTCGTCTGGTGGTCGTTCCTCGCCGCGGGGCTCGCCTTCGAAGGCGCCGGGCAGCTCCGGGCGTCTTCTGTGGGGGCATCCCGACGCGTCGGGATCGTGCCCGAAGAAGCCGAAGAAGAGCGGGCGCGGCATGTCGCGCCCCTACTAGTCGCCGTCCTCCTCGGCGCGCTGCTCCTCATCGTCATGCTGCACGGCGAGTTCTCCGCGGCGTACCTCAACGACGACGACTCGTGGGAGCACGCCGCGACGGCGAAGTACATCGCCGTCCACCACACCTACTCGATCTCGCCGGAGATCCGGCCGCGCATCACGAGCTACCTGGAGCCGTATCCGCCCGGCTACCCGGCGCTCATCGCCGTGTGCCATCAGCTCAATCACTCGCTCTCCTGGACGCTGCGGTTCTTCAACGCGCTGCTGGTGGCGCTTGCCGTGCCGTGGTTTTACGCGGCCGCGAAGGAATACACGCGGGGAAACCCGAAACCCGAAGCTCGAAACTCGAATAGAGAGGCGCCCGGCAATTCGACGGCTTCTTCGAGTTTCGGATTTCGAATTTCGAGTTTCCGCCCCGGGGCGGCGCTCTGGATGACGGGGGTGCTGGCGGTCTTGCCCTGCTTCATGAGCCATTTCGTCTGGGCACAGACGCTTGCGGTGACGCTCTTCTTCCCGGCGTTCTACGCCCTCGAACGCTGCCGTCGCGAGCCGGCGTGGGCGGTCATGGCGGCGGTGGCCATTGCGGCGATCGCGCTGACGCAGCCCTCGGCGGCGGCGGTCTTCGGCATGATGGCGGCTCTCGCGTGGCTGGCGCACCTTGTCTCGGCGTGCTTCCGCAAGGGCGAGCCGGGCCGGTGGAACGCGGTGATCTTCCAGGCCGCGGCGGCCGCCGGGGCGCTCGTCATCGCGGCGGCGTTCTTCGTCCCGGAGTACGTGAAGTTCGGGCACAACGAGTTCTACCACGGCATCGGGAAGATCCCCGCTCCTCCGCCCCCCGCCCCGGGCGAGGCGCCGGCGCCGAAAACCAGCGTCGACTTCACCCAGATGACCGGCACCGGCTTCGGCGTCACCTACTCGCTCTGGGACGTCGCCTTCGCCCCCGGCATCCTGAACAAGATCAACCAGCCCACGGGCATCGGGCTCGTCCTCTTCGCCGTCGCCGCGGCGGGCGTCGTGCTGGCGCTCGCCGGGCTGAGGCGCCTGCCGATCGAGCCGCACTGGCTCATCATGCTCCTCTGGCTCGGCCTCGGCGTCGCGGGCATCGAAGGCAACCGCACCGGCGTCGCGCTCTTCCCGTTCCGCTTCTGGGTCTTCTTCGCCGTCCCCGTGGCGATGCTCGCGGGGGAGTTCCTCGCGTGGCTCGCCGCGAAGCTCTCCTGGCCCCTCGAAGCCCTCGCGGCCGCCGCGGGCGCGGCGCTCGGCGGAGTCCTGGTCTTCAGCAACCTCGCCGAGCGGCTCGACGTCGCGCTGGAAGGCCTGGGCGGCCCGCCGCCCGAGACGGCCATGACAAGCCCGGCCCTGCTGATCGTATCGCTCCTCGCCCTCGCCGCGGCGGTCGGCACAGCCATCTATCTCATCGGAAACGCCAGGCGCGCCGGAAAGGACGCGAGTCCCGAGGAGGCCCGCCCCTCGTTTCTGGCGCCGGCCCTCGGCTTCGCGGCGATTGTGCTCCTGGTCGGGGGCGTCGCGATGACGAGCGCCTGGGGCAAGGTGCAGTTGCAGGGCTCCACGCCGTTCCCGCCGGGCGTGCGATTCTACATGGGGCCGGTGACGGGCCCCGACGGCCGGCAGTATCTCGCGCGCGAAGGCCCGGAGCTTCAGGGCTACGCGGAGATGCAGAGGGAGCTTGACCCCGACACGCCGGTCTTCGTCCTGAACGGGCCCGACGACCACGCCGTCGGGTTCGACCTGTGGGCGCTGCCCTACGACAACGAGATCCTCGCCCTGCGCAGCCGCGTGGACGTCGTCGACCCGTGGATGCGTCCCCACCGGCCCGTCGCGGATGAGAAGTATCTGAAGGACGCCGTGGCCCTCGCGAAGGCGAAGGGGTTCCGTTTCGTCATGGTGGACCTCTGGCGCGCGGCCGACCGTCAGCAGGACCGGACGGTGACCACGAGGGCGCTCGTCGACACCGCCCGGGCGCACAAGATCAACGAGGCCCGGCTCAACGCGCTCCTCATCCAGAAGGCCCCCCCGACCGCCGAGGAAGCGAAGGTCATCGCGACGCTCCGCGATCTTTTCGACAGTATGCAGTTCCGGGAAGACCAGGAGCACGAGGCGTTCGAGATCGCCGAGCAGCTCCGCGGACTCATGGCCCGCTCGAACCTGCTGGCGCCTAAGCCGACGATCGACAAGGGGGCGTACGGGATCACGCTCTACGAGATCAAGGACCCCGCCGAGCGCTGACGCGGGGGCTTCGGATCACTTCACCGTCACGCGTCCCATCGGCACGCGCCAATAGTTCCTCGTGACGTCGCGGTCGGAGGTGGGCAGCGGCTCGAGGCCCTCGCGCCCCGGCCGGCAGAGTTGGACGCACAGCGTATACGTCCCCGGCTTCACCTCCGGCGGCACCACGAGCCAGAACGTCTGACGCGCCGAGCGCGAGCCCCAGTCGCTCGCGGGCCACACGCAATATCCCAGCGGCGCCTCCTCGTGGAAGACCTCGTTGCCCTGGTCGTCGACGAAGAGGAAGTTCACCGTCCAGCGGACGCGCCATTCGAGCGGCGCCGGCCGCCGGATCAGGCACCAGGTCGTGCGGAGCGGCGCCTTCTCCCCACGGGAGACCTCGGCCGGAACGTCGTCGAACCCGAGAAGCGCGATGCGCTCCGCGTAATCGACCCGGCGGCGCACCTTCGGCGTCGGGGGATTGAACTCGAAGATCGTCACGGGCGATTTCACATTTCGCAGCCACAGGACGCTCGACGCCGACGCGTCCGCGCACTCAAGACGGTTGTCCGCGAGAAATTTCTGCGTCCGCGGGCCGCTGTCCTCCCTCACAAAGGAGGCGAACCGCGAGTCGGTCGTCTCCACGACAACGGCCTCGATGTTCGTCGGCACCGGATAAGGCTCCTTCGTCAGCGTGTAGTTTCCACAGTAGATATGGTGGAGCGAGTGGATCTCCGCCCGGTTCACGAGGCGCGGCAGGAAGCGGAAGTCCGCCGCGACGGGGACGTTCGCCGGGACCTCCGCCGTCAGCCCGTCCATGCCGCTCACCACCGCGCGGTCGACGGCCGTGGGCCAGGTCCGCTCCGAGATCGGGTACTCCTGCAGGATGCCGACGCCGAAGAGGGGGCCGAAGAGCCCGTTCGACGTCACCGCCGCGATCACGGCGGCGCCGGCGAGGGCGAAGAGCGTGGTCCGCGCGGGGGAGTCCGCCTTCATCGCCGCCTCGAGGCCCCCGGCGCTCCCCAGGGTGAAGAGCCGCCCGATGTTCCTCAGCCCCAGCACCGCCGCCAGGATGATGAACGGCGTCACGTGCGTCGTGTAATGATAGACGATCGTGTGCTCGGTGACGCGCGACGAGAGGAGGTGCTGCGCCACCGCCGGCAGCGCCAGCGCCAGGGTCAGCGGGCTGAGGAGCGCGAGGAACAGCACCGGAAGCATCATGTGCAGCCAGTACTGCTGCTTGAGCTTCGTGTCCCACTCGGCCACCCCCTCGCGCTGGGCAACCTCGTCCGCGCCGAGGGCCCCGCTATAATCCGGGTGCGACATGAAGATCTCCTGCGTCGCCAGCACCGGCTGAGTGGCCATCCCCACGAGCGCCTGTCCCGTCGACGGGCCCCACTTCGCGTAGATCTTCTCAAGCCCCACCTTCCCCTGGTTGAGCCGCGGCATCACGATGCCGAACGAGATCACCAGCGATACGACCGCGATGCCCCCCAGGATCGCGGCGGGCACCCACCGTTTCGGCCTCTTGATGACAAGCGCGTAGCACGCCATGGCGAGCACGGCCACCGCGACGTCCTCCTTGGCCAGCACGGAGAGCACGGCGAAGAAGGCCATCCATCCCCACCGCCCGGTCCAGAGGAACCAGAAGGTGAAGAGGAGCGTCGTAATGGTCAGCGCCTCCGGGTGAAACTGGTAGAGCGAGACGTAGCCGTTCGCCGGGTAGAGCAGATAGAGCGCCGCGGCGGCGACGGCGACGAAGCTGTTCTTGATCTCGCGCCGCGCGAGCCAGAAGACCGGCAGCGCCCCGAGCGCGATGCCGACCGTCTGGATGACGATGAGCGTGACGCAGCTCGGCGCGAGCCCGTAGACCAGCGCGATCGGCGCCATCAGCAGCCGCATGTGGTTGCCGAGGTAGTTCACGCCGATGACGGAATTGTAGAGCGTCCCGTGCATCAGCATGTGCGCGGTGTTCGCGTCCATCGCCATGTCGAAGTCGTTGTAGAGATAATAGCGGTACTTCACGAGGCATGCCGTGAGGTAGGCCCCCACGAACACCGCCATCATCGCCCACACGACGATCGTCGGCCAGCGGCTCGGCGCGACGGGCGCGGCCTGGGCCTGCTCGGGCCTCCGTTCCTTCTTCGACATGGTCACCCCTTCGACGTTGCGGCTCGCACACATGAGACTTCTCGACCCCGGGCACTACTTGAGCCGCGGGAACCTCCGCGTCAGCCACGGCCAGGCGAGTGCCGCCGCCGCGGCGCCGCCCGTATCCGCCAGCCAGTCGAACACGTCGCACGACCGGCACGGGACGAAATGCTGGTGAAGCTCGTCCGACGCGCCGTAGAGCGAGGCCAGGATTACGCCCAGGACGAGCGCCTTCTTCGGCATTTGTGGGTCATCCCGACGCGTCGGGATTGTCTGACTTTCTCCCGCACAGGCAGGAATGCCTGTGCTACGAGAGACCAGCGCACGGAAGACGAGCATCGCGAAGACGGCGTATGCAAGCGCGTGCGCGAGCTTGTCCGATTGCGGAATCGGCGGCATAAGGCCCGCCGGCACCGGGCGGCTCGATTCCCAGAAGATCGCCGCGGCCGCGACGAGGACGACAGACCACCTCAGCCACGCGGCGCGGCGGCTTCTCACTCGCGCTCCTTCTTGCCCGGACGTTTCGGGGAGAAGTCCTCGACCTTGAAATCGCTCTCGTCGAGATCGCCGAAGGCTTCGATGCCGCGGTCGACCTCGCCGGGCGGGACCTCGCCGAACTTGCAGGCGGGCTCGGCGGTGGCCTTCTCGTTTCCCTTGCGCGCGGCGGAGTTCTGCATGTGTTCCATGAGCCATTCGGTGCCGACGACACGGGCGCCGAGCTTCTTGACGGCCTGCGCGAGCGCGCGGTCGTCCGTCACCACGCGCGAATCGCGGGCGCCCGAATACCCGCGCAGGTACTCCTTGATCTCCTCGTCCGCGTCGCTCGCGGGATCGGAGAAGATCACCTCGATCCCGCCGAAGTGCTGGTAACGCGCCAGGTGCGCGCCCGCCTCGCCCCCGTCGAACACCGCCGTCACGTCCTCGTCCGAATTCGTCCGGAAAGCCTCCAGCCGCCGGAGAAAATCGTTCCGCATCTCCTCCAGCAGCGGCTCCACCTTCGGCAGCGGCCGGTGCGTTTCCGCGAAAATTACGTTATATCCGTCGATGATCAGCCTCATGTCGTCCTCTATTATCGGTCGCGCCGGAGGGCATTCTACACCCCTGATTACACGCAGGCAAGGCTTGCTTGGCCGTCGGAGTTGGTGGATGTGATGGCTGGGGCAGCGGAGGCGAGCCGGAAATGACGAATGAAGCCCGAATCCGTCATTCGGGCTTCGTCATTCTTTCGTCATTCGTCCTTCGGAATTCGTCATTTCCGGATTGACCCGCCCACAATCACGCATGTAGCTCGGCCCTTCACCTTGCGCCCGTGGAAGGGGGAGTTGCGGGCCTTGGAGCGGAAGGCGTTCACGTCCACCGTCCACTCGGCGTCGGGGTCGATGACCGTGACGTCCGCGTCGGCGCCGACGGCCAGCGTGCCCTTGGCGAGGCCGATGGCCTTGGCGGGCTTCGAAGTCATCGCCGCGATCGCGGCGGGCCAGTCGATGACCTTCTTCGCGACCAGCTCCGTCGCGACGAGCGCGAGCGTGGTCTCCAGTCCCAGGATGCCGAACGGCGCATCCATGAACTCCAGCTCCTTCGCCTCCAGCGGATGCGGGGCGTGGTCGCTCACGATACAGTCGATGGTGCCGTCGGCGAGACCCCTCCGCACCGCGGCAACGTCGGCCTTCGAGCGCAGCGGGGGGTTCATCTTGTAGTTGGTGTCGAACGTGTATATCCCTTCGGCGTCGCGTTCGAGGAGACACTCGTCTGTGAGGACGAGGTGATGGATGGCGGCCTCCGCCGTAACGTTAGCCCCAGCGGCCTTGGCGCGGCGGACCGCATCGACGGCGCCCGCGGTGCTCACGTGCTGGACGTGGAGCCGGGCGCCGGTGAATCCGGCAAGTGTGACGTCGCGCTCGACCATGATCACCTCCGCGGCGGGCGGGATTCCCGCCATGCCGACTTGGACGCTCACGACGCCTTCGTTCATGGCGCCGCCCGCGGCGAGGGCCTTGTCCTCGGCATGGGAGAGGAGGGGCTTGTCGATCATGCGGGCGTATTGCATCGCCCGGCGCATCAGCTCGGAGTTCGTCACGGGCGAGCCGTCGTCGCTGAATCCGACGCACCCGGCCTTCGCCAGCGTGCCCAGCTCAGCCAGCTCCTCGCCCTTGCGGCCCTTGGAGATGCAGCCCGCGGGGAAGACGTTGGCGAATCCCGCGCGCTCGGCCTGAAGCTTCACGTATTCCGCGCTCGCCGGGTTATCGACCGGCGGATCGGTGTTGGCCATCGTCACGACCGACGTGAACCCGCCCGCGATCGCGGCCTCGGCGCCGGAGGCGATGGTCTCCGCCTCGTCCATCCCCGGCTCGCGCAGGTGAACGTGAATGTCGATGAGCCCCGGCGCGACGATCTGGCCCTTCGCGTCGATGACCTTGTCGGCCTTCTCCGTCACGCGGCCGACCGCGGCGATCTTCTTGCCCTTGATGAGCACGTCGGCGAGCTTGTCCACGCCGCCGGCCGGGTCGATGACGCGTCCGCCTTTGATGAGGATGCTGGGCATGTCTCTGCCCCTTCTGTATTTCTTCGTCTCGTTCCGTGTAGGGGCGAGGCATGCCTCGCCCGTCTTTCCGTTTGCGACGGCGAACAGCCGGGCGACGCATGCGTCGCCCCTACATCAGGAAACAACCAGCGACAGCACGGCCTGCCGGACGGCGACGCCGTTGGCGACTTGTTCGAGGATGACGCTCTTGAGTCCGTCGGCGACCTCGGGGGCGATCTCGACGCCGCGGTTGGTCGGGCCGGGGTGCATGACGAGGGCGTTCTTCTTCATCCGGGCCACGCGATCGCGGGTGAGGCCGAAGAGCATCGTATATTCGCGGTCGCTGGGCAAGAGCGGCCCGGCCAGGCGCTCTTTCTGGATGCGCAGCATGTTGACGACGTCCACGGTGGGCAGGAGGGCGTCGAAGTCCGTGGTGGTCTCGCAGCCGAGCGCGGAGGAATCCGCCGGCAGGAGCGTCGCGGGGCCGCAGAGGACGACCTCGGCGCCGAGCTTTTTCAGGCCCTGGATGTTCGAGCGCGCGACGCGGCTGTGCGTGATATCGCCGACGACCGCAACGCGCAGGCCCTCGATGCGTCCGAGCCGCTCGCGCATCGTGAAGATGTCGAGGAGCCCCTGCGTCGGATGCTCGTGCGCCCCGTCGCCCGCGTTGACGATCGAGGCGTCGATATGCCGCGCCAGCTCGTGCGGGGCGCCGGTCGCCGAGTGGCGGATGACGACCACGTCGATGGCGCCCATCGCGTAGACGTTCTTCAGGGTGTCGAGCAGCGTCTCGCCCTTCGTGGTGGAGGACGTGCCCTTCGAGAAGGAAACGACGTCGGCCGACAGGCGCTTGGCCGCGGCGTTGAACGACATCGCCGTGCGGGTGGAGTTCTCGAAGAAGAGCAGGAGGACGGTCTTGCCCTTGAGCGTGTCGCGCTTGTCGGTGAGGAGGCGCCCGTCCTTCTTGAACGTGCGGGCGAGGTCGAGGACGGTCAGCAGGTCTTCCCGGCTGAGGTCCTCCAGGCCGAGCAGGTGCTTGTGGTTCCACATGGGATGCTCCGCATTGTAGGTCAGACATTCTTGTCTGACCCGTCCGTGACAGGCCCCGATACGTCGGGATCCTACGGGGTGGACAGGCAGGAATGCCTGTCCTACAGAAGCGAGCGGGTCGCCGGAACTATAGCCGCCCGCGTTCGACCGCGCAAGCGGAATTCCGCGGTTGACCCGGCGGGGTCTCGCGGGTAGAATCGCCCCCGTTCAGCGGAGGGACCCCGAATGAGACGAATGCTGTGGCTGGCCTTGATCGCCGTGGGGGGCATCGTGCTGCTGATGCTGGCGTCGATCGTGTTGCAGCAGCGCGCGGCGACGGCGGTGGGGGACCTGCGCGCGCCGGTGGCGACGCTGGCGGAGGGGCTGAAGCACTGGGACTTCGAGAAGGTCCAGGCGGCGACGGAAGACCCCGTGATCCTGACGGATCGATACGAGAAGTGGTTCGCGGGGGCGCACTCGAACAACCCCGCGCAGCAGAGGATCCTCCGCGGCCTGATCTCGTCGCTTGAAACCTTCCCGTCCATCCGCTTCCCGGGCGCCAGGCCCGAGCGCGTCGAGGTGCTCTACGAGGCGAAGGACGGCCAGTCGCATGCGCGCATGGCCCTCGGCTTCGTCCCGAAGGACGGCGGCTGGATCTTGAAGAGCGCCCGCCCCGCCGTGGCCTCCGACGACAACACCTCCGTGTCGCCCATCGAGTTCCACGAGGGGGACAACATCGCCGTGGCCTCCACGGTGCGGAAGCTCTTCGACGCGCTGATGACGGGCCGGCCGGAGGACCTGTCCGCGGTGATGCGCATGCCCGACAACGCCACCACCGCCCGGCAGGCGATCGACGACCTGCGCGGGGAGGTGGTGCCCTGCCGCGCCGACCGGCTGGAGCAGATGCTCCCCGTCGTGGGCAAGATGCCGCAGGGGTGGATGTTCCTCCGGCTGAACATCATCGCGAAGGTGGACGGACGCCCCATGGGGATGGACATGGTCTTCGAGCCGAATTCGTCCGGCATCCGGCTGGCCCGGTTCCATTGCGGGCTGATGTCGGAGCGCGCAGCCCCCGCTCCCGCGCCCGCGCCCCAGGAACCGGCGGGCAACATCCCCCACCTGAACGCGCCCAAAGCGCCCGAAGGGGAGGGGAAATGATGAAGACGAGGGGCCAGCTTGAATCCGAAATCTCGGAAGCGGTGATCCGCTTCGAGATGGAGTACATGGGCCGCGGTCCCGAGGAGACGAAGACCTGGCTGGTGGACGACATGGTGCTGGTGCGCCTGCGCGGGGTGATGACGCCCGCGGAGAAGCAGCTCGCCGAGGCCGACCACGACGCCCGCGGCCGCGGCCTCATCAAGCAGATGCGCATGGAGCTTCTCGAAAAATCCCGCGCTCCCATTCAAGCCATCATCGAGGACATCACCGGCCGCAAGGTCCTCTCCCTCCACCACGACGTCTCCACCCTCTTCGGCGAGCAGATTAT
>JBBIVY010000105.1:0-12996 GCA_037439485.1 Planctomycetota bacterium
TAGCCGGGGCAGGCGAAGAACTTGCCCCACTTGCCCTCGCGGATGACCATCATCTTGCCGCAGTTGGGGCAGGGAATGTCGGTCGCCTGTGCGGGTGCGCGCTCCGGCAGAGCGTTGCCGTGGAGGTCCGTGGTCGTCTTGCACACGGGGTAGGTGGAGCAGCCGAGGAACGCGCGCTTGCCCTTCCACTTCTTGGCCATGGGCGCGCCGCAGGTCGGGCACTTGACGTCGGCGGGGGCCTCGGCCGCAGCGCCTGCCGCCGATTTCTTCTCCGTGGGTTGTCCGTCGGCGCCGATGTTCATGGTGCCGCGGCACTTCGGATAGTTGGAGCACCCGAGGAACGGACCGCGCTTGCTGAACTTCTTGAGCATGACGCCGCCGCACTTTGGGCACTTGGCGTCGGTGGGCTCGCCCGAGGTTTTCGCGACGGGCTTGCCGTCGGGGCCGATGTTCAGGATGGTGCGACACTTGGGGTAGCCCGAGCAGCCGAGGAATGGTCCGCGTTTTCCGTCCTTCTTCATCAGGGGCTTGCCGCACTTGGGGCAGGTGAACTCCGTGGGCTCCCCGGAGCGGTCGACGGGCCTGCCGTCGGGGCCGACCTTCATGGCCTTCTTGCACTCGGGGTAGCCGCTGCACGCGTAGAACGGCCCCCAGCGTCCGTCGCGGAGCACCATCTTCTTGCCGCAGGTGGGGCAGTCGAAATCGGTCATCTTTGGCTCGGGCTTCTGAATCATGTTTCCCTCCGAATCGACGCTGGCGGCGAACTTGCACTTGGGATAGCCCGTGCAGGCGAGGAACCAGCTTCCGCGGGAGAGCCTCTGGACGAGGTCGCTTGCGCACTTCGGACACTTGAGCGCGCTCGGCCGGGTGGCGGGCTTCATTTCCTTCGAGGCCTTGGCCAGGTCCTTTTCAAACGGCGCGTTGAACTCCTTCAGCACGTCCACCCAGTCGGCCTTGGCCTCGGCGATCTTGTCGAGGTCCTCCTCCATGTGGCTGGTGAAGCCCACGTCGAGGACGGTGGGGAAGTGCTCCACCAGCTTGTCGGTGACGACTTCGCCGAGGTCGGTGGGGTGGAACTTCTTGCGCTTCTTGCGCCGCGGCTCGTCCAAGGGAACCTGCTTCTCCTCGTCGTCCTGAACCGCCGCGTCGGCCGGATCGGGCTTGTCCTCCTCCTCCTTGAGCTCGACGTACTTGCGGGCCTGGATGGTGGTAAGGATCGCGGAATAGGTGCTCGGCCGGCCGATGCCCTGCTTCTTGAGCTCGCCGATGAGCGTGGCTTCCGTGTACCTCGGCGGCGGCTGCTCGAAATGCTGCTCGGGCACGATGTCGTGGCGGGTGAGCTCGTGGCCGACGGCGAGTTCGGGGAGAATCTGGTCCTTGTCGGCGCGGCCGGCGACGCGGGTCCAGCCGTCGAAGAGGAGCTGCTTGCCGCGGGCGACGAAGATCCGGTCCCCGGCGGCGGGGATTTCGACGACGGTGTTTCGGAACCGCGCGGGGGGCATCTGGCAGGCGACGAATCGTCTCCAGATGAGCTCGTAGAGCCGGGCCTGGTCGAAGGTGAGATACGGCCGAGCCTCCTCGGGCGTCAGCGTGACGTCCGTGGGGCGGATCGCTTCGTGCGCTTCCTGCGCCCCGGCGCCCGCCGCGTAGAAGTTGGGCTTTTCGGGCACGAACTCGGCGCCGTAGGTCTTGCCGATGAACTCCCGCGCGGCGGCAATCGCCTGCGGGGCGAGGTGGTAGGAGTCGGTTCGCATGTAGGTGATGAGCCCGACGACGCCGCGCGTGCCGACCTCGACGCCCTCGTAGAGCTGCTGGGCGATCATCGAGGTGGCCTTGGCGGAGAAACTGAGCTGGTTCGAGGCCTGCCGCAGCATGAGGTCGGTGGAGAAGGGCGGCGGGGCCTTCGTGGTGACTTCCTTCTGCTCGACGCCGGAGATGAAGTACTGCCCGCGCGAGACCTGCTCGACGAGGGCCTTCGCGGCGGCCTCGGTGTTGATCTCCTTCTTCCCGGAGAGCTTCAACTCGGCCTCGAAGGTGTCCTTCGGGCGGTCCTTGCGGCTGAAGACGGCGCGGATCGTCCAGTATTCCTTGTCGGTGATGGGCCGGGCCTCGAAGGCGCGGATCTCCTTCTCGCGATCGACGATGATCCTCACGGCGACCGATTGCACCCGGCCGGCGCTGAGGCCGCGCTGGACGCGCTTCCAGAGGATCGGCGAAATCTTGTAGCCGACCAGCCGGTCGAGGATGCGCCGGGCCTGCTGGGCGTTGACGAGGTCCATGCGGATGACGCCGGGCGACTGGAACGCGGCGAGGATGGCGGTCTTGGTGAATTCGTCGAAGGTGACGCGCCTCGCCTTGGTGTCGCTGAGGCGCAACGCTTCCTTGAGGTGCCAGGCGATGGCCTCGCCCTCGCGGTCGGGGTCGGGGGCGAGGTAGACGATGTCGGCCTCGGCGGCGTGCTTCTTGAGCGTGCTGAGGGTCTTGCCCTTGCCCTCGCTGACCTCGTAGGTGGGCTTGAAGTCGTGCTCGATGTCGACGCCGAATTCCTTCTGCGGCAGATCGCGGACGTGCCCCATGCTGGCTTCGATGATGTAATCGGGCCCGAGGTAGCGCTTCATGGTGCGCGCTTTGGTGGGGGACTCGACGATCACGAGATGCTTGGCCACTTCGGCTCCTCAAAGGTCGCGCCGGTCCGATGTTCGCCACCGGGACCGGCGCCATCAGCCATTAGAGCAGACGCGGGCGAAGGCTGTCAAGGCAATTTTCCCCGGGGATGTTTCGCCGCCTCCTCAAAAAAGCTGTTGCATCCGGGCCGTCGGGTCTTATAATACCAACTCTCGGAATTTCACCTGAGGAGGCAGGCGCATGGCTTTCGAATGGGTTATTCGCCACCAGAAAAAGGCTTTGTTCGTTCTGGCCGTGGTGCTGATCGTCGGCTGGGGCATCGGCGGGATGATCAGTTCCCTGATGGGCGGCGGGAACCGCGGGCCGGGCATGGTGGCGCGCATCGCGGGGCAGAACGTCTCGGGCGTGCAGATTCAGGCGTTCATGCAGAGGTGGACGAGGGTCTTCCCCGACATTATGGGCTCCCGGTCCGGCGACGCCGTCGACCGCGACAGGCTGGCGCTGGCGTGGTACTCCCTGGTGACCCTCGCGAGGGAGCAGGGGCTGCAGGTCAGCGACGAGGAGATCATCCAGAACAAGCTCTACGTCTACCGGGCGCTCTCGGGTCGGTCGGACGCGCGGCTTGACGAGGCGGCGGACTCGTGGTTCCGCGAGAGGCTGCTGATGAGCGGGGTGCAACTCGACGAGGTGCTTCGCGAGCGGCTGATCGCCGAGCGCGTTCTCAGCCAGATCACCGGCGCCGTCCAGGTGACGAAGGACGAGGCGTGGGACCAGTACTCGAAGGAGAACCGCTCCTGCCGCGTGCGCTCGGCGGAGTTCCCGGCCACGGACTTCATCGCCCAGACGCCCGAGCCGGACAACGCGAAGATTCACGCCTGGTACGGCGCCAACAGCCGGCCGGGCGGGCTCTATTATACCCAGCCGACGCTGCAGATCGAATACGCCCAGGTGATGCTTGCAAAGCTGGAATCCGGCGTCACGGTCACCTCAGACGAGATGAAGGCCTACTACGACAAGAACATCGACCTCTACAAGCTTGGCCCGGCTATCGAGGGCAAGGAAGCGGAGGTGCTGCCGTTCCCCGAGGTGAAGCCCGAGATCGAGGAGGCCCTCAAGCGCAAGGCCGTGAGCGACCGCGCCAAGGCGATCCTCGACGCCGTGCGCAGCGCGTTCGCGTCCTCCGCCGAGGCGACGCTCGAAGCCGCGGTGAAGGCCGTGAAGGCGAAGATGCCCGAGGTGGAATACGTCTGTTCCCCGTTCCTCACGGACGTGCAGCTCGTGGATCTGCCGGGCATCGGCGTGGCCCACGCGGACGGCCGGAACCTGCCGGAACTCGCTTTCCAGAGCGATGCGAAGCGCCACGAGCTTTCGCCGATCATGTCGAGCGCCGAGGGCCGCTGGATCTTCCGCCCCGCGGCGCCCGAGCGTCCGGGCGTGGCGCCGGAGCTGGCTGAGGTGAAGCCCCGTGTGATCGCCGACCTGCGCAAGCTGGAGGCGCTGGATCTGGCCGAGAAAGCCGCGGGATTGTTCGACAACGACGTGATCAAGGCCGGTCCCGACTCGTTCGAGAAGCTCGCCGCCGGTCGCAAGATCAAGACGGTTGATTCGCCGTTCTTCCGCAACAACCTCTACGACGCCGCGCGGCCCGACTACGTTCAGTCCTCGTCCGACCTGGCCGTCGGCAAGGTGTACGACCCGTGGGTCTCGACGCGCGAATACGTTGCGGCGGTCGTGAAGGTGATCGAGGAGCGTCCGGCCGACCGCGCGGGGTTTACGCCCGAAGAGGTGTCGCGCCTGACCTCGGGGCTGGTCGAATACAAGCGCCGCGTGGTCCAGCGGATGATCATCCCGAAGCGCATTCTCGACATCGTGCATTACCAGGACCTCCGCGAGCGCGAGACGGGCGCGGATAATTCCACGACCCAGACCCCGACGCCGGTCGAGGACTACTAGCAGGGAAGCGGCCTTTCGCCTGAAACCAGAAGGGACGTTCCCGCATCTCGGGGACGTCCCTTCGTCGTTCTGTTTTCCGCCGCGCCTTCGCCGGAGGGCCGCTGCGATGCGACGCGTCGACGGTCTCGACAACCTGCCCGCCGGACTGCCCTGGCCCGTCGTCACCATCGGCACCTTCGACGGCGTCCACCTCGGCCACCGCGCCGTCGTCGACGAGGTCGTCCGCTGGGCTCATGAGCGCTGCGGCGCGGCGGTCATCGTCGCCTTTGAAGAGCCCCCGCGCGCCGTGCTCAACGGCGAGCATCCCGTGCTCCTCACCTCGATGCCGCACCGCCTGGCGCTTCTGGCCGAGATGGGCGTGGACGTCGCGGTCGTGCTCGACTTCACCCGCGAACTGGCCGCAGTGACGGCGGAGGATTTTCTCTCGCGCGTGCTGGTCGGGGGGCTCGGGGTCAAGGGGATCGTCATCGGCCACGGCTCGGCGTTCGGCCGCAACCGCGAGGGGAACGAGGAATTTCTCAGGCGGCGCGCATCGGAGTTCAAGCTGGAGGTGCGCACGGTGGGCGCGGCGTTCGTCGAGGGCGCCCCGGTGTCGTCCACGAGGCTTCGCCAGGCGGTGCTCTCGGGGAACCTGGCGCTGGCGGAGAAACTGCTCGGCCGGCCGTTCTCGCTCCTGGGCACGGTGGTCTCGGGCGACCGGCGCGGGCGCGAGCTGGGGTTCCCCACGGCGAACCTGGACCTCCATCACGAGGTGATGCCGCCCGACGGCGTCTACATCGCCGAGGCTCGGGTGGGGGAGGATCGGCACCCGGCGCTCGTCAGCATCGGCACACGGCCGACCTTCGCCCACGAACGCGAAGGGGAGCACCCGGCGCGGCTGGTCGAGGTCTATCTCATCGACTTTGAAGGCAACCTCTACGGCCGCGACCTCGATGCGCGCCTCCTCCGGCTCCTTCGGCCGCAGGAGCGATTCCCCGACGTGGAAACGCTCACCCGCCGCATGACCGACGACCTCGCCTCCGCTCGGCGGTTCTTTGCTCAGCGGGCCGCATCCCCGAAAAATACTTGATTCCCCCGTCCCCGTCTGCTATGCTGTTCCCGTCGTGGGTAGGTAGCTCAGCTGGTAGAGCACGGCACTGAAAATGCCGGTGTCGGCGGTTCGACTCCGCCCCTGCCCACCATTTTTATGTACCTGCCATATTCGGGTCCCTCCTCGCCACGGATGTTAATGGCTCCCTGAAGGTCCGCCGGGCATTGCCGGAACGGACGCGAAGCGGCATCTATAGACAGGCGGGCGCACAAGGGAACGACGATTTCGCAGTGAAGGCGCAGCGCCCTGTGGAAGGAATCGGCAATGAGAATCGGGACGTCGGCGGCCGTCTTCCTTGTCCTGGCCTTCCTGGCCGCGGGAGGGGCCACTCCGGACGAGCCGCCCGCCGGGCCCGGAACGGATTCCGTCCCTGTTGCGACATCCAAGGTTCCGGCGAAGTCCGTCTCCACCTTCCATTGCGTCAGCCTCTACTGGTCGCCCGAGAAGGGAGAGGTCGGCAAGCAGGTGCTGGTGAAGTTCCGCGAGGCCGGGCAGAACGCGTGGCGCGACGGCCTGCCGATGCGCTATAACCCCGTGAAGACCCCCGAGTGCAAAGGCGACTATCGCGGCAGCATCGTCAATCTGACGCCCGGAGCCGCCTGCGAAATCGCCCTGACGCTCGACGGCACCGATATTCGCACCTCCCTCAAGGCCGCCACGTGGAGCGAGAAATTCCCCGTGGCCTCAACGGTCAAGTGCCAAAGCGGCTCGTCCACGCTGGCGGTGAACAAGTCCGGAACTCCGGCCGGCTACGTCCTCTACGACGGCGCCGGCTGCGTCATCGACGGCGGCAACAAGATCGACCTCGGCATCTCGGTGGACGCCGGCTATGTGATCCTGCGAGGCTTCACCATCAAGAACGTGAAGCAGCACGGCATCCGCATCATGAAGGGCCGCCACGTCGTCATCGAAGGGTGCGACATTAGCCGGTGGGGCAGCGAGGAAGAGCGGGGCTTCGGCTTCGAAATGCAGGCCTGCGTCTACAGCAACAACAAGGACGTGGGCGCCGTCGTCATCCAGCGGTGCAGGTTCCACAATCCTTCCTGGAACTCCAACAGTTGGGCGGAGGACCACTTCAAGGGCAAGGACTCGAGGCATCCGGACGGGCCCCAGGCCATCGTCTTCTGGGAGTCCGAAGGCAACAACGTGATCCGCTACAACGAGTGCTGGTCGGACGACAAACACTACTACAACGACGTCATCGGCGGCGCCTTCAACGGCGGATACCGGGGCTTTCCCGGGGCCGATAGCGACATCTATGGCAATTACATCGCCAATTGCTGGGACGACGGCATCGAAGCGGAAGGCGGCGGCCAGAACGTGCGCATTTGGAATAACTACATCGAGAACACGATGATGATGATCGCCAATGCCGCCACGTCGATTGGCCCACTCTATATCTGGCGCAACGTCACGGGGCGCTCCTATTCTCCGCCGGGAAGCAAGTGGGACCTGACGCACGGGAACTTCATGAAGATGGGGTATGCCGGCAGCGAAGACTGGATGACCGGTCACATGTACGTCTTCAACAACACGCTTCTTCAGCCGAACAACGAGGGCGCCAACGGTCTCGGCGGCGAGTCAAAGACCATCAAGCATTGCGTCAGCCGCAACAACATCCTGCACGTCCGGCCCGGCGACACGCACTGCATTTCCACCGACAAGAAAAGCGTTGACAACGACTTCGATTACGACCTGCTCTCGGCCTTGCGATATCCCGCCGACCAGGAGAAGCACGGCATCAAGGGCACGCCCCGTTACGCGACCGGCGCAGGGTTCTCCTTCGAGAAGAAGACCGGCAGTTTCCAGTTGGCCCCCGACAGCCCGGGATTCCACCGTGCCGCGGTGATCCCCAATTTCTGCGACGCGACCGCCTCGCCGGACATGGGCGCCCACGACTCCGGCGCTTCGCCCATGGTCTTCGGCGTGAAGGCCGAGTTCATCCCCCCGGCCGCGCCTGCCGAGAGCCCCGCGGCCCGGTAGCCTACCCGATCCAGAGTCCTTCGAGCCTGACCTGGAGACCCTTCGGTGTGCGGTTGATGTAATTGACGAGCCCGCTGTGCCGCCATTGGAGCATGCACATCCGGGGCTGGAAGAAATAGCGCATGCCGATGCGGATTTCGCTGCGCGTCTCCTGGATGAGTCCCTCGTAGCCTTCGGCGGCGTAATAGCCGAGGTCCTTGAAGCCCTGTTGCCTCGGCGCGAGCGGACCCGTGACGCACCAGACGATCACGCCCGTGCGCCGATCCACGTTCATCGCGACGCCGCAGTGCGTGACGGGACAGCCGCAGGACATGCCGAGCGGACGGCCGATGAGGACGTCGCCGACCTGGACGTCCTCCTCTTTCGTGATCGCGGGGTTGTGCGGAAGGATGATCTCGCGTGGGCCGGGCTCCTCGGGAAAGTGATCGAGGACGAAATCGAACTCGCGACCGAGACTGTCGCGCCAGTCGCGGACGCCGGGGGCGGGCGCCGGATGGGCCCCGGCGCACGAGGCCCGATCCGCCGGACACGAGGCGCAGGAGGCGGGAGTCGCGGCCCCGGCGCCGGATGGCTCCTTCGGCGCCGCCAGGCTGTCTTTGGAGAGCGGGAGACACCGTTTGATCCACGTCGGGTCCGTCGCAAGCTGCGTCTGGAGTTCCGCGCAGGTGCGGAAGCCGCAGAGTCCGCAGTTGAGCCCGGGAAGGGGTGTTCCGTTCATCACCATGTCCTGCTCCTGATGGAGGCGTTTGTCCGTTCATTCCCCGCGGTAGAAAGCCTGGTTATCGAGCGGGCGCACGACCCCGAAGTGCGACTGCCACCCGATCTCCTTCTTGCCGACGCATATCGTGCAGGTGCCCACGGGTGGATTGCCCCGGAGCATCAGGCGCTCTTTGACGTCCGCGGCGGCGAGGGTGCCGTCCACGAGCGGGTCGATGCCGATGCCGTAGAGGGCGTTGACCTCGCGGATGCGGACCGTGGGGGCCGCGTCCTGGATGCGGGCGCGGAAGACCTCGCGCTCGGCCTGCGAGACGCGGTCGATCTTGGTGACCACCGCGACGTCGGCCAATGAGAGCATCGGCCCGACCTTGAGCGGCAGGTTCATGCCGCTGGTGGCCTCCAGCACCACCAGCCCCAGCCCGCCGTCGACGTAGGGCGAGCACCGCAGGCACAGACCGGCCGTCTCGACGAGGAGCGCCCCGCAATTCTCGCGCCGGGCCCACTCCAGGGCGTCGCCCAGCACCATGACGTTGCAGTGGTCGGGGCAGAGTTCGCCGGAGTAGACCTTGCGCGTGGGGATGCCGAACTCCCCGGCGAGAAGCTCGTCCTCCTCGGCATACTGCACGTCGATCTTCAGGAAGGCCGGCCGAACGCCCCGCTGAAGGAGCTTGCGTATGCTGTGGCGCAGCACGGAGGTCTTGCCCGTCGTGGCCGGGCCCGCGCAGACGACGAGTTTCATAGGACCGCCTCCATCTCCTCCGCGCCCAGGCGCTCGCCGTGGCGGATCCGCTCGCGAAGCCGCGCCAGCGCGTCGTCCAGCCGCGCCACGCGTCCCGCGAGAACCCGCTCCGACGCGTCCGTGTGCAGCACCTTAACCACCTGCCCGCCCCGCACCACGATGCGGTAGTCCGACAAGAGCGCGATGCGCGGGTCGTGCGTCACGAAGATCGTGACCTTGCGGCAGACCCGGATCAGCTCGACGGCCCGGCTGCGGTGGATGCCGGCGTTCTCCACCTCGTCCAGCAGCACGATCGGCGTGTCGCAGATGACCGTCGCGTCGGCGATGAGCAGGGCGCGGGTCTGTCCGCCCGACAGCTCGGTCATGCGGCTGTCCACCAGGATCGGCTCGCCGGTGAGTTCGTTGGCGAAATCGAGCGTCTTGCGCAACAGGGCGTCGATCGATCCCGGCGATCCCCCGCGGACGCGGGCGTGCGTCCGGAGGAAATCGTTCACGGGCAGGTCGGAAAGGAACGTCGTGTGCTGCGTGATGAGCGCGATGGGGTTGCGCGCGGGGTTGTCGCGGAACTCGGCGGGCGGACGCTCCCCGTTGATGAGAATCCGCCGGCCCGTTGGCGTGTCGCCGTCCGCGAAAAGCTCGATGTCGTTGATCAGCGTCGTCTTTCCGGAACCCGTCGGCCCCACGATGCTGACCACGTCGCCCATTCTCAGGTCGATGCGCCGCACCGGCTCGTCGGCCCCGTCCCGTCCTCGGCCGCCCAGGATCGTGATCGTCTCGATCATCTTCTCCCTTTCAGACAGCGGCTCCGCTTCGCTCGGCCTCCGGGGCGATCACGTCCGCCAGAGTCGTCTTCTCCAGCTTGTCGGCGATGAAGTCCCGGATGTCCCGGAAGACCCGCACGAGCGAGGCCTCCTTGCGGATCGGCGTCGGCTCATAGAAGTAGCGGCTCACCGACGCCGTGGGCGCCAGCGCCCCGTCGAACAGCCGGATCACCTCGGCCAGCGTAATCTGCTCGGACGCCCTCACCAGCCGGTATCCGCCATGGTGCCCCTTCAGGCTGCCCAGGTAGCCCGAGCGCTTCAGCGTCAGCAGGATCTGCTCCAGAAACTGTGGCGGCATTCCCTGCTCCTTCGCAATGGTCTCGACGCGCGAATATTCGTTTTTCTTCTGCCGAGCCAGATAGACGAGAGCCAGGAGCGCGTATTCGCCTCGTGCGGTCAGTTTCATGGCGGTCCTCTTATACGAGATTGATGATAAGATAACTCACCTGACTATAATAGTCAAGTAAGCTGGCCCGTTTTTCGCGAACTGACGTTCGAAAGCCCCTGCGGCTGCTTGTTTTTTTCAAGGATTATGGAACTGGAAAGCTTGAATTTCGTCTATAGAATAGAAGCGATACGTACCCGCTTCGTAAAGCTGCCAGGGGAACGCTGTGGGGCGGAAGGGCGTTATCGGGGCGATTGTGGCGTTACTCGCTGCGGGGGCGGCACTTGCGGCCGAATCTCTCGCGCCTGCGCCGGCACAGGCAGCGCCGGTCGACCGCGATGCCCTCGTCCGGGCCCTCGTCGAACGTTCGCGTCTCCTCGAAAAGACGGAATTCGAAGTACCGCTCAATCTCTGGAAGCGATACATCCGCGATACCGTCACCGGCGAGCCGTTCCCCGTCGCAACCATCGTGGCCGAAGCACGTTACGTCGTCTCGTTGCCCGCGGCGCCCGCCGATGTCTCGCTCAAAGTGACGTTGAAGCTCCAGGCCATCGCCCCGGACCCGGCGGCCAGCCTGCCGCTCCTTTCGGGCCGGCTCGTCTGGAAGAACATCAAGCTCAACGACCTGCCCGCGAAGCCTTCGGCCTCCGGCGGGTGGCTTTGCTTCAACTTCCAGCAACCCGGCAACTACGTCCTCACCGCCGAGGCGGACCTCCGGCGCGAGGAGATCGTCGATTCCGTCGAGACGCTGGACATCCCGAAGTCGGTGCTGACGATCCTGCGCTTCGAGTCGCCCGGGGCCTGGCAGATCACCCCCGAGGGTGACGTCCGCCGCATTCGGGGCGACGCCTCGGGCACGGCGGGGGAGATCGCGTTTGCGCCGCGAACGAAGCTCGCGTTCTCATGCCGCCGACCGGAGATTGTGACGGACCGTCCGCCGAAGTTTCAGCTCGCCGGCGACGTCGCGTGGAACCTCGACACCGCGACGCAGGACTTCTCCGCAAACGTCGAGGTCGCGATCGTCGGTGGCCTCACCGACCGGCTGGAACTGAGCCTTCCCGCCGACGCCTCGCGTGTGAGCGTGACCGGGCCCGACGTGCGCGAGACGCGGCTTGCCGCGGGCACGGCGACGGTCTTCCTGCGCGGGCGCATCACCGGCAAGACGGCGCTGAATATCGCCTGGGAGCGTCCGCGGTCGAAGGGGGGCGCCGAGCGATTCGACGCCTTTACGCTCAAGGACGGCCGATGGGCCTCGGGCACGCTTGTCGTCACGAGCACCGCGGGCGAAAGCGAGGTCCTTGCCGCGAGCGCCTCGGGCCTGCGCGAGAAGGCCCTCGCGGAGATCCCTCCTTCGGCTTCCACGATGCTCATGGGCCCGCCGAGCCTGGCCTACGACATCACCGCCGACTGGTCTGCCGGGGTGGAGCTATTGAGCCTCGCCGAGTTCACGCTCACCGAATCGATCGCCGACCTCGCGCATTACGAGGTCGCCGTGCGGCCCGACGGCTCGATGATGGGCAAGGTGACTTACGAGGTCCGCAACCGTCACCGACAGTTCCTCCGCCTGACGCTTCCGAAGGACTCGCAAGTGCTCCTCTCGCGGGTGAACGAGGAGGCGCGCCACGTCGTCGCGGTTCCCGGCGAGGCGGACGTCTACTTCCTGCCGCTCGTGCGGTCGAAGGCCAGCGTCGAGGGCCTCGTCAGCTTCCCGGTGGAGGTTGTCTTCCTCGCGAAGGTCCGCGCGCCCGGGCCCGTGGGGGGTGCCGTGAGATTGCCGCTGCCGAAGATCGACCTGCCCATCGCCTACGCCTGGTGCGAGGCGTGGATGCCTGAGAGCGCGGAGGTGCTGAAGTGGTCGGGGCCGCTGAGGCGCGTGGACAAGTTCTCGAGCGAGACCGCGGCGTCGACGCTCGACTACGGTTCGAGCGAACTGGCGGAAGGGTACAGGAAGCGCATCGCCGACCTTGCCGAGAAGGCGCCCGAGTTGAAGATGACGGCGATGGAGTCGCTTGTGCCGGAGCTTCCGGCGATTCACGCCGAGAAGGCGGCGATTCCGCAGGACCTCTACGCCCGGGCGCGCCTCGCGAAGAACTACTACCGCGCGGGCAAGGACTACTACGACTCGAACGACTACGAGAACGCCGAGTCGAATCTCCGCAAGGCGGCGGAGCTTGCGCCCGAGGCGGTGGAGGGCGCGAACGCGAAGCGGCTGCTTTCCAATATCAAGCTGGCGAAGGGCGAGTTGGAGCTGAAAGGCAAGGAGCAGCAGGCCGCGGGCGCCCAGGTGCTTGGCGACCTGAAGCAGCAGCGCGAGCAGGTGACGATGTCGCAGGAGAAGCTCGTGCAGGAAGGCTTCCAGTCGCTGCGCGAGGGGAACAAGTCGCTGGCCTATCAGAAGCTGGCCGCGGCGGAGAACCTGAGCCAGTCGATCGCCGAGAAGGGGGAAAGCTCGCGCGAGCAGTCGGCGCGCATGAGCAAGGCGCGAGACGTGCTGAAGAAGATTAGCGGCGAGCAGGAGTCGCAGGCCCAGGCGCTGAACGAGGAGGCGAAGAAGCTTGCCGGCGAGGGGCGCTTCGACGAGGCGATCCGGAGGTCGGAGGAGATCGCGAAGATCGCCCCCGAGTTCGAAAGCTCCGCCCGGGGCAACATCATGGCCTTGAAGGTGCAGTCGGCGCGCAAGGCC
>JBBIVY010000106.1:0-1814 GCA_037439485.1 Planctomycetota bacterium
ACGCGCGCCCCCTCTCTTCCTTCGTTTGAGCCCCGATTCCTCGGGACGACTGAACCGGCTGTCGCCCGGCTCAATCGTCCCGACGTGTCGGGACGCGCTACATACAACATATAATGTCAGTTGTTATGAACCACTACTTCCCCGTCAGGATCGGCTCCAGGCCCTTTGCCCGGGCGAGGAGGCCCGCCTCCTCGGCGGCGCTCAGCGGCGACAGGTCGCGCTCGGCGACGTCGCACATCCAGCGGAATAGCTCGACATGGCTCGGGCTGACGGCGGCGGTGACGGGTTTCGAGAGCGTGAAGCGCAGCGCGAGCGCGGCGTCATCGAACGTCTCCACCGGCTTATACCAGCACTTGGGGCACCCGCGCGGCTCGCCCTTCACGCGCTTCGATTGGCCGAGGGCCTTGAGCGCCAGGAGGCCGGTCCCCTTCTCCACGGCCTTCGCCGCGATGCGCTCCCCCGTGCCATGCGCCAGCCACATCGCCCAATTGAACGGGAACATTACGGTATCGAACTCGAAGGCGTCGAGCAGCGCAACCGCTGCCTCTTCGTGGTGCGCCGAGAAGCCGATGAAGCGCGCGAGCCCCCGCCGCTTCGCATCCACCAGCGTTTCGAGGGCGCCGCCGGGCGAGAGCACGGAGGTGACATCGTCCATCGAGGAGATCGCGTGAAGCTGGTAGAGGTCGACGTGGTCGGTGCGGAGCTTCTTCAGCGAGGTTTCGAGTTCCTTCGCCGCGGCGCCTGCCGATCGCTCGACGGTCTTGCAGGCGAGGAACACGTCCTTGCGGAACGGCAGAAGCGCGGGGCCCAGGCGATCCTCCGCGTTGCCGTAACTCGGCGCCACGTCGAAGTAGTTGACCTGTCGCTCGATCGCCTCGGCGACGAACTTCGCGGCCTCCTCGGGCGTCTCATCCATCACGACCATGCCGCCGAACCCGACGACGGAGAGGCGAACGCCCGTACGGCCCAGCGCGCGACGCTGCATGGGAGCCTCCTTCTGTGCCCTCCAGCAGGAGGGGATGTAAAGAAGACGAGACCCGTATGCTCTCTTGAGCCCCGATCCATCAGGCGATCGTCTGTAGCCTCGGGCGCAACCCCGCCGGTTACGACGAACCCGACTCCGCTTCCCTTCCTTCTTCTCTCAGCCCGCGCCGCGGGCGTCTGGTTCCAGCCTTCCCGACAGGTCGGGATGGGGCGCGACGTCACCCACAACCTCTTTCTTCTTCTTCCGAGTCCCGGCTTGCCGGGACGATTGAAACTCTCACTCCCAGATGTGCGCCGGGTCGTAAGGAATGCTGTGCCGTTTCAGAAACGCGATGAATTCCTCATGGAACGTCACCTTCCGATGATGCTCGGCCTGCCGTTCGATATAGGCGATCACCTCCTCGGCGCTGGACTGGCTGACGCTGAAGGCGCCATAGCCGGCCTGCCAGGCGAAGGCGTCGTTGCCGGGAAACGTCTCGTGAATCCAGCCGGACGAGAGGCTCTTCCACTTGCGCATGGCCTCGGCCGCGGAAACGTCGCTCTTGAGGAGGACGAGCGCGTGCAGATGGTCGGCGGTCGTGCCGATGCGGATCGCGCGGCCGAATTCGTCCCGAGCGACGCCAGAGAGATATTCGTGAAGCCGTTGCCGCCAATCGTCACGAATCAGGGGCTCGCGGTCCTTCGTGCTGAAGATGACATGCACGAGCAGGTGTGCGTACGTGTGGCCCATAAGCGCCTCAATCGCCCCAACAGGGGCTCAAGAAAAGAAGAAACAAGGGAAGAAACAGGGAAACCCGCGCCCCCGATCCCACGGGCTCGCGCCCGAGGCT
>JBBIVY010000106.1:1914-4200 GCA_037439485.1 Planctomycetota bacterium
GCCCGAGGCTGGAACCAGACGCCCTGACGGGCTAACAACAAGAAACGACATGAGACGCCGCGCCCACGATCCCACGGGCCCCGGACTGTCCCGTCATGCCGTTCAAAGCAGAAGAGCGCCCCTCACCCCGACCCTCTTTCCCAAGGGGAGAGGGAGGAAGAAGGAGAGGGAGAAAGAATCAGAACCTCCTCAAATCGCCACGGCGGAAGGTGTATTCCGGAGTCTTGAGCGTGTCGCCGAAATTCACAGGATACCACGGGCTCATTTTCGCGTCGTTCGGGTTGCGGAGGACGTGCATCTCCTGCGCGGGCATGTAGCCTTGGGCGAGGAGGAACGCACGCTCGCCGGAGCGAGGATTTTCGACCACGTCGATCACGATGACGACGTGCCCCGGCGAGCCGCCCTGGATGAAGACGTCGCCGATGCGCACGTCGGAGAGGTCGCGCACGGGCGAAAGCTCCCCGCTGAGCGACAGCGTCCCGGCGTAGCTGAAGACGACGTCGAGCCACGCGCGGAAGGACTTGCACGACGCGTCGGGCTCGGCGGTCTTCCGCCACGTCACCTTGTTGCCCGCGACGGTCGGCCGGAAGCCCTGGGCCCACTTCGCGAACTCGCATCGATCGCCCGAGGTGAAGTTGAAGTGCAGGTCGTCGAGTCGCTTCAGCGAATAGAGCCACTCCGCCCGGAGGCGTATCACCGAGTCGGCGCACTGCTGCAGGTCTTTCGAGCCGACGTCGAGATCGATCACCGCGTGATGCGCCTCCTGGTTGGCCTTGGGCCGCCCATCGAAGAGATGCACCGGCGGCCGCCCCGGCTTCAGCGGCACCCCGCGGAGCCACGCCGCAAAGGAGCCCTCGACGGCGTCGGCCCGCTTGAACCCCTCCGGAGGGGTAATCCGCGCGGCGACGGAGTCCGCCGGCTTATACTCCCCCAGCCAGGGGTATTTCGCAACACTCTGGGCCCAGGCGAGCCCGGCCGCCGACAGGATGATAAGCACGATGAACGACCGGCGCACCATAGAATGGCCCTCCCTCGCTTGAAGCCATTATAAGCCCTCGGCGTTCCGGGTCAACGGGCTGCATTGCATGGATGAGGGGGGTGGGAGAGCATCGAATCTGTCGAATCTTGGCGTTTTCCTTCGCCTGCGGAGCGCGGGGGGTGCGATAGCTGGAATTCTGGGAATTCTGGGGAATTGTGGAGGAATTCTGGCGAGATTTGGCAAATCTCCGCAGTTGGCCGATCCAGCAGCCTCTGACGCGCCTCCGGGGGCGATTTCGTATTGACTGGCCGGGCCCCGACGCTATAGTGCATTGGAGTTTCCCCGTTCCATTACGATTCGTGTCAAAGCGCGTGCGCGCGCGGGAGGTTGCGCATGATTTCCCTCCGAAACTTGGCGGCAACGCTCGTTATCGCGGCGGCCTCAGCCTCGGCGTGGGCAACGATCGAAGGCCCCGGCGGCAAGGCGGCCACTTACCCGGCGGACGCGACGGTCGCGGGCGATCGCGTGGCGATCCGCGCGAAGGCCGAGTACACCTCCGACGTCCTCATCTATGCCTACACCGACCAGAAGCTGAAAGTCGTCGCCGAGACGGGCGAATGGTACATCGTGGAGTTGCCGCGCGAGTTTCCGCTCTGGGTGAGCAAGCAGTTCGTGAAGGTGGGCGCCAACAGCGACGGCGAGGTCACCGCCGACCGCGTCAACCTGCGCGCCGGGCCGGGGCTCGAATACAACAGCGAGGGCCAGCTCAACACGAAGCAGCGCATCGAAGTGATCGAGGAGAAGGACGGCTGGCTGAAGTTCCGCTTCAAGGCGGGCGAACGCGGGTTCGTCGCGCGGAAGTACGTCCTCCTTGCCGGCGACTCGGCGCCGAGGCCCCTGCCCACGCCGCCGAAACCCGAGCCCCCGAAGCCGGTGCCGGAGCCACCGAAGCCCATCCCGGTGCCCGAGCCCCCGAAGCCGATTCCGCCCATGCCCGAGCCGCCGAAGCCCGTGCCCGAGGACATGAAGGGCGATTCGGACGCCGACGTCGACCCCGCCGTGCTGGCTTCCTTCAACAAGGCCGAGGAGATCTATCGCGCGGAGGTGAAGAAGGACAACATCGCCGAGTGGAGCCTCGACGACGCCTACAAGCTCTACGTCGGCGTCATGGAGAAGACGCGGAACTCGTCGCTCTTGAGCCGCTGCCGCAGCCGCCTGGCGATCATCCACCTGTCGCGGCAGTATCGGGACGTGGCGAAGAGCGCCGACCCGCGCGCAAAGCTGGAGAAGCGCGCCGAGGAGATCGA
>JBBIVY010000106.1:4300-12825 GCA_037439485.1 Planctomycetota bacterium
GCCGAGGAGATCGACCGGCTCTTCCCGACGTGCATCGCCGCGGGACGGCTGGAGAAGCTCGCCAGCCCCTGGCTCAAGCCCGCGACGCACAAGCTCATGCGCGAGGATCGCGTCATCCTGCTGCTCCGAAGCGACGGCGTCGACCTCGCCGCCTACGAGGACAAGTTCGTCGGGGTGCAGGGCGAGATCGATAAGTCCGTCAAGTGGCCCATCGAGACCCTGAACGTCACCGGGGTCGTCCTGCCGCCCGAGAACAAGTGACCGGCTGACCGGGGGACCCGAGTGAACATCCTGCTGACCGGCGGCGCCGGGTATGTCGGAAGCCACGTGCTGCGAAAGCTCCTGGCGGCCGGGCATTCCGCCGTCATCTTCGACAACCTCACCAACGGCCACGCCGAGGCCGTCCGCGGCACCGAGATCATCCGGGGCGACGTCCTCGACCCGGCGGCGCTCGACGCGCTCTTCCGCGCGCACCGATTCGACGCGGTGATACACTTCTCGGGGCTCATCGAGGCCGGGGAATCGGTCGTGAGGCCCGATCTCTATTACCGCGTCAACGTCGTCGGCGGGCTCAACCTCCTCGACGCGATGGTCCGCGCGGAGGTCAAGCGGATCGTCTTCAGTTCCACCGCGGCGGTGTACGGCTCGCCGGAGACGCTGCCCATCACGGAATCGAACGCGACGCGGCCGCTCAACCCGTACGGCTGGAGCAAGCTGATGTTCGAGCGCGTGCTCGAGGACTACCGCGCGGCGTTCGGCGTGGGATACGTGGCGCTGAGGTATTTCAACGCGGCGGGCGCGGACGAATCGGGGGAGATCGGCGAGGCGCACCGGCGCGAGACTCACCTCATTCCGCTTGCGCTGAGCGCCGCGCGCGACGGACGGCCGTTCACGCTCTACGGCGACGATTACGACACGCGGGACGGCACCGCGCTGAGGGACTTCGTCCACGTGAGCGACTTGGCGCGCGCGCACGTCGACGCGCTCAAGGCGCTCGTCCCCGGCGGCCGGAAGATCTACAACGTAGGCTCCGGCTCGGGCTACACCTGCCGCGAGGTCGTGGACGCGGCGAAGCGGCTCGCCGGACGCGATTTCCCCGTGACGATCGGCCCGCGCCGGCCCGGCGACACGCCCGCGCTCGTGGCCTCCTCCGCCCTCCTCACCCGCGAGATCGGCTGGACGCCCCGCTACACCGCGCTCGACGACATCATGCGCTCGGCCTGGACGTGGCACTCCACTCATCCACAGGGCTTCTCTCTGTAGGGGCACGGCATGCCGTGCCCGCGAACCGCGAAGGACCCCGATGAAGAAGAGCGATGCCGCTGAATTCGAGATCCTTTACCAGGACGAGCACGTCATCGCCATCAACAAGCCCTCGGGCCTGACGGTGGTGCCGCTCGGCAACGGCAAGGAGCCCTGCCTCAAGGAGATGCTCGCCGCGCAGCTCGGCCGGCAGATCTTCGCGGTGCATCGCCTCGACCGCGAGACCAGCGGGGTCGTGGTGCTGGCGTTCGACGCCGAGAGCCACCGCAACCTGAGCCTGCAGTTCCAGAACCGCGAGGTGACGAAGGTCTACTGGGCGATCGTGCGCGGGAAGCCGAACCCTCCGAGCGGCTCGGTCCGCCTGCCGATCGCGCGCGACAAGAACCCCATCCGCGTGATGGTCGTGCGGCACGGAGGCAAGCGTTCGCGGACGGAGTATCGCGTGCTCGAGGAGTTCCGGGGATTCTCGCTGATCGAGGCACGGCCGAGAACGGGACGCATGCACCAGGTCCGCGTTCACCTCGCCGCCGTCGGCGTGCCGCTGGCGGTGGACTCGCTCTACGGGGACTCGAAGGCGCTGTTCCTGTCGCAGATCAAGCCGGGTTACAAGCAGAAGAGAGAGGAGGAGGAGCGCCCGCTCATCGCGCGGCTGACGCTGCACGCGCGCGAGCTGACATTCACTCACCCCGTTTCACAAGCTCCACTTTCGGTCCTCGCGCCTTTGCCGCACGACTTCGCTTTGGCCCTGAAGCAGCTTGCGAAACACGCGAGCGCTCGCGCTCGCTGAACGGAACGAACCAGCCGAGCCGCCAGGCCAGGATGACGCCGCCCCCCAGGATCGCCACGAGCGTCCATCCCAACCACCCGAACTTCGCCGTCCAGGCGTCTTCGTCCCGGCGAGGCGTCACGACGGCGGCGACCGACGCCGCCGGGGCCGCCGCGGGGCTTCCGGTTTCGCCGGCACGCTTCGGCGGAGTGTTGAACCGTTCGCCATGGGCCATCGCGCGCTTGCGGTCGGCGAGGTCTTTCAGATCCACCTTCTGAACATCGTGGCTCATCTGAGCTAGGAGCGTTCCCGGGCGGCGGAAGGAGGCCGGGTCGCGCCCGGCGACCTTCGGCTGCGTCGGCCCGCGAAGCCCGGTGCCGCTGACGGGGGCGAAAGAGGACACGGTCCCGGACGACCCCGGCGCCACAGCATTGTCCGCGGGAGCAGGCGCAGGCTCGTCGGCCCACAGGCCCGCCGCCGCTGTCAGGACAGCCGCTGTCAGGATTCCGCGCGTCACGCAATTCATCCGGCGCTTCCTTATGCCGGGACAGACGGGAATGTCCGTCCTACAGAGCAACAGAGCGCTCAATTCGACCGCCACATCATCAGTTGCGGCGCCTTCCACGTCATCGGCAGCACGAGGCCAAAGGGGCTGTTTTCGAGCAGCAGCCGCGGATCGTAGTCCATCCTCAACTGCGAGCCGCTGTAGATCAGGTCCTCGTTGTGCGACACGATGCAGCCGTTGATGTCGACGACGCCGTTGGCCGAGCTGTACATCGCGATGCTGTGATTGGTGTAGAACGCGCCGTTGAGGTTCGAGATGTTATTCCCGTTCGGGCACAGGCTGCTCCAACTGAGCCTGGCCAGCGACGGGAAGTTGCCGGACCAACTGGTCGTCACAAGCGGCACCGAACAGGCGAAGTCGTTCAGGCTCGCCGCCGGGGTGTAGGCCCCGTCGCCGTCGATGTCCTCGATGGAGCCCGGGATCACGTCCCCGACGTGCATTCCGGAGGGGATCACGTCGCCGGACTGGTAGTGGTCGACGTCCCACTGGTTATTGTCCTCGAGCGGGTCGTCGTCGGCGGTGCCGCGAAGGCCGTCCTTGCCGTTGCGAGTGCTGGGGATGCCGTCGGCGCCGACGTCCTCCTCGGAATTGTTCTTGCTGTTGGTGACCCAGGAGCCGACGCTCGACTGCCAGGTCCGGTCGGTGTAGTCGCCGATGACGATGTTCTTGCGGGCAAAGAGGCCCAGGGCGTCGGCGTTCTGGTTATTCGAGTACCAGTTCTGAAGCGCCGCGGCGTTGGAGCCGGAGCCCGGGACGGTCGTGGGGGCGTTCTTGTAGGTGATGTCGCCGACGACATAGATGTTGCCCTTGACGAAGAGCGAACCGCGTCCCTGGACGACGCCGGAGATGACGAGGTCGCCGCGCACGACGACGGGGCCGTTGAGGATGATGGGGCTGGAGGAAGTGCCCTTCAGGAAGAGGTTCGGCGCTTCGAGGGCGTCGTCGCCCACGACCGCGCCGATGGTCTTGGAGCCGATCTTGATGGACGAGTTGTTGGCCCGCGCGAGCGTTTCGTATTGCGTCAGGTCGGTCAGGTTCGGCATGGGCACCTGGTCGCCCCACGGGTGCATGTCGTTGGCGCCGTGCGTGGCGCCCCGCACGTCTGCGTTGTTGATGATATTCCACCCGGAGAAGACGCCGCCGCAGTCGGTCTGCACGCCCGGGACGCCCGACGCGGAGACGGAGTCGTAGACGGGCATTCCGTTGACCGTGGGCGAGCAGCCGCCGAAGTCGAACTGGCCGTTGGCCCGGACGTTGCCGTTGGCCACGATGGAGTCGCCATAGAACCATCCCCAGTTGTTGATGAAGTAGACGTAATCGAAGACGCGCGCCCGGCCGACGCCGAACCGCACGACCGTCGTGACGACGCGCTTCATCGAGTTCGCGCTTGAGGCCGACGGCAGGTAGGCGGTGGAGGTGATCTGGATGTCCCGGTTCTTCGTATCCACCGCGGTGATGCAGTCGACGGAGACCGTGTACTCGCCCAGGGTGATCCCGTCGACGATGAAGTCCCGCGCGACGATGGGCGTCTTTCCCGCCAGGCAGTCGATGGCGGCAAACGGGGCCGACAGGCTGGCTGTGGGCTCCATGGCCGAAATCGCGAGTATCTCGTCCTCGACCCCGGCCTGGGCGATGAACAGGGCCTGGTCGCGCTGAATGGCGCTGCTCGCGGCACGGTTCTCCGTGCCGGACATCAGCAGGCTGATCATGCAGAAGACGCTGATGACCATCGCCATGATCAGCACCGCGACGAGCACCGCGCCGCTATTCCCTCCGCGAACTCTCGCAACCATGAGGAACGCTCCTTAATCCCCCCGGCGCCGAACGTCACAGGTTCCGGGTATTGACACAGGTCGTCTCCGTCCGGCGCCAGACCGTGGAGCCTCGCATGGCGACGACCCGCACCGTAACCTGGTAGAGCCCGCTGACAAGCGACACGTCGAAACCCGCCGCGCCGCTGTAGGCCGCGTCCACGTTGCGCGCCAGCACCTTGTCCACCTGCTTCTGCACGCCGCTGCCGTCCACGATGCGCCGGACGAGGTTGTTGCTGGTGTCGACGAGGTACAGGATGTGATAGCCGCTCGTCGCCGCCGCGCCCCACGTCACCGTGGAGCTGGCGTAGGAGACGGGCACCTGGATGTCGACGCAGTCGAAGTTCGTCCCCTGCGTGATGATGATGTGCGCGGGGTTCGACTGGCGCATGTCGTCGCTGACGAGCGCCAGCGCCTGGCGCAGGCTGAAGTTGGCGTCCGTGTCCTCCTGCACCGTCACGTAGGCCTCGTTGGTCCTCTGCACGATCACCGTCACCGCGAGCAGGATCACCGAGGCGATGGCGAGGACGATGATGACCTCGACCAGCTTGAACCCTGAATTGGATCGTTTTGCGAGCATGGACCGCCTCCGTTGCCGCCGTTACCAGAACCAGTTCGTCGCGCTGCCCGAGCCGCTCGAACCCTGGCCGCTCGCGCCCAACACACCCTGGGAAGAAAGCGTATTGCCCAGGAGCGCCGTCGTCAGCGTCGAGAATCTTACCCGCGACCCGTTCACCACGGGCAATGCGTCGAACTGTGCCTGCGTCAGCGCCGCCACCTGCGCCTGCGTCAGCGGCGTCTTCGGCTGGCAGACGTCCACCTGGACGAAAATCAGCCCCGCCGAGGCCTCGTAGACCTCGAACCTCGCGGCAAGGCCGTCCGAGGTGACGAGTGCGTTGCCGTCGATGAGGAGCAGCGCGGAATAGTCGAGCTCGGTGGCCTCCTCCAACATGCGCCGCGCCGTGGCCTGCGCCCAGCTCGCGCGGTTGGCCATATTCGTGGCCATGAAGGTCCCGGAGATCGAGGACATGAGGCCCATGAACACCACCGCCATCACCACCGCGGCGATGAGCACCTCCAGCAGGGTGAAACCGCGATTGCCTCGGGCATGGTTGAGCGACACCCTCACGCCGGCCACTCCCAAAAGAAAACCCGCGCCTGGCCAATAGCCGAAAGGCGCGGGTCTTACGGACTCCGCTCATCCCTTCGGCAGCCGAGCCAAGTGAAAAAGGGGTCAGGCACCTTTTCCACTCCCTCGACTTTGCGCCCCCCGATCACTCGGGGTTTGCCTTTTCGGGGATCACATACTTCCTACCACGTTTCATACCCTAAATCGGCTTTCCGGTTTCGCCTCCTCTAAGTATTTTCGCACCCCCCTCTGGGCCAAGGGACGGCACTGATCGCCATTTGGGGAAAAAGCAAGGCAGACCACATCAGGCAGGGGCACGCGCCGCAACTCACCACAATCGCCTGTATATGCCGGGCCCATCATGAACTGGTGGCAGGATCGAGAAATGTACACACACCCCGTGTCAATTCGAGCGCCACATCATGATCTGAGGGGCCTTCCACGCCATCGGGAGCGTGAGGCCGAAGGGGCTGTTCTCAAGCAGCAACCGCGGGTCGTAGTTGAAAACGACTCTCGATCCGCTGTAAATCAGGTCCTCGTTATGCGACACGATGCAGCCGTTGAAGTCGACCTCGTTGCTCGAGTTGCTGTACATCGCGATGGTATGGTTGGTGTAGAACGCCGCGTTGAGCTTGGAAATGTTGTTCCCGGTGCTGCCGACCATGCTGGAGAACGAAGTGAACCCCAGCGTCGGGAAGTTCCCCGACCAGTTCGTCAGCAGCAGCGGCGTCGACAGCGCGATGTTGCTCGTCGTCACGGCGGGTGTGTTGACCCCGTCGCCGTCGATGTCCTCGATGGAGCCGTTGATGACGTCGCCGACCTTCTTGCCCGCCGGCAGGGCATCGCCGGCCTTATAGTAGTTCACATCCCACTTACTGTTGTCTTCGAGAACGTCGTCGTCGGCCGTGCCGAGGATGCCGTCCTTGCCCGCCTTGGTGTTCGGAATGCCGTCGGCGCCGACATCCTCGTCCGAGACGTTGCTGGAGCTGTTCATCCACGACCCGACGCTAGACTGCCATCTCGAATCGGTGTAGTCGCCGATGATGATGTTCTGGCGGGCGAAGAGCCCGAGGGCGTCGGCGTTCTGATTGGTCGTGTACCACGACTGGAGCTGGGTGGCGGTCGAGCCCGAGCCCGGGGCCGTCGTCGGGGCGCTGGCGTAGGTGATGTCGCCGACAACGTAAATACTACCTTGCACGAAGATCGACCCGCGGCCCTTGACGACGCCCGAGATCACGAGGTTGCCTCGTACGACCACGGGTCCGTTCAGGATGATCGGGCTGCTCGACGTCCCCTTGAGGTAGAGGTTCGGGGCCTCCCCAGTCGTGTCTCCCACCACCGGGCTGATGACCTTGCTCCCGACCGTGATGGAAGAGTTGTTGTTCTTCGCCAGGGTCTCATAGGCGGTCAAGTCGGTAAGATTGGGCATCGGCACCGGGTCTCCCCAGGCATGCATGTTGGTCGCGCCGTGCGTCCCGCCCTGCAGGCTGCCGGAATTCACGATGTTCCAGCCGGAGTAGACGCCGCCGCAGTCGGTCTGCGCTCCAGGAACGCCCGTCGGGGAGACGGACGAATACACCGGCATGCCGTTGATTGTCGCGGAGTGCCCGCCGAAGTCGAACTGCCCGTTCGCCCGCACGTTGCCGTTGGCGTAGATGGAGTCGCCGTAGAACCATCCCCAGTTGTTGATGAAGTAGACGTAGTCGAAGACGTGCGAGCGCCCCACCTGGAACCGCACGACCGCCGTGACGACTCGCTTGAGCGCGTTGGCGGTGCTCGCCGACGGCATATACCCCGTCGAGGTGATCTGGATGTCCCGCGTCATCGAGTCCACGACGCTCACGCAGTCGACGGAGACCGTGTACTCCCCCATGTTGACCCCGTCCGCGATGAAGTCCCGCGCCACAATGGGCGTCGTGCCGGAGATGCAATCGATGCCGACGAAGGGCTGCGTCAGGGTGGCCTTGGCCTCCAGGTTACTGATCGTCAGCAGTTCGTCCTCGATGCCCGCCTGGGCGATGAAGAGCGCCTGGTCGCGCAAGATGGCGCCGTTCGCGGAGCGACTCTCTGTGCCCGACATCATCAGGCTGACCATGCAAAAGACGGCGATGACCATCGCCATGATCAGCACGGCAATGAGCACCGCGCCTCGGTCCTGCCTGCGTGTGATCGCGTTCATGATATCCGTCCTTTCAGCAGCAACCTCACCGCGAAACGTCTAAGTCCGGGTATGGGCCACATCCATACCAATTCTCATACCCCAAATCGGAACGGCCGATCCATTATCTCTAACTATTTCTGCCACAACAGGTTGCGTCGATTTCAACGATGGCGCGATAGCTTCGTGACGATACTTACCTGCCGTAAGACGACCATCGATATATTGGGGCACGAGGCGAGGATTGGCACACCATATCGATATTGAGGATGATAAACAATAATCCTGTCTTCGGAACTAACGCGGGTGGGCTTGAAGCAGATTCCCCCGGCACAATCCGGCCTCAAGATGCGCCGGGGGCTGATGCGGCAACGCGGGGCGTCAGCCGGCAACCTCAACCACCGCGATCGTCTGGCCGACCTTGACCACGTCGTCCTCCTTCACCGCGTACGACACGATCTTGCCGCTGACCGGGCACGGAACGGTGAACGTGGCCTTGTCGGTGACCATCTCGACGAGGTCGTCCCCTTCCTTAATCTGATCGCCGATGTCCTTGAAGAAGACGGAGACCGTGGCCTTATCCCCGGCGTCGTCGCCGAGAGAAGGAAGCTTCACGCTGGACTTGCTCATGTGCGGTTCCTTATGAAATTGGGAATTGGGTTCCCCGGCGGGCGTACTATGCTGGCATCATCGCCGCTTGTCAAGCGCAAATCGCTCTGGAGGAGACTCGAGACTCGCGCACCGCTATGGCCGCCCTGATGGGCCATGTGCCTCTTCCGCCGACGCGGCGAGAATCACCCATCAGCGCATTGTGCGGTTTTCGGGAAGCGGGG
>JBBIVY010000107.1:0-12806 GCA_037439485.1 Planctomycetota bacterium
GGGTCGGACAAGGCTCCGAGAAAAAAGTCTACATATTGGGGCCATGTTGCGAAAATGACCCCAAGTAATAGACACAATGTCGAGTCGCGCCCAAAACAGGGAAAAGTTGGGAAAGTGAGAACCTGAAGCCGCGTTTTCAGGCGAATATCGAGGGTGCTTCGGAGGGCCGAGAAATAAGTCTATACATAGGGGCTATCTGCGCAAAATGACCACAACCTATTGACGGAATGTCGAATCGCGCCCGATCCGTGAACTCTGTTGGAAGGGCGAAGCGATTTCGCTGGGGCCGGGAGAAGGAAGTAGACCCGCGACATGAGGCTACAGCCGGTCGGCGAGATCGACGAGGGCGCCGGTGGCGTCATAGACGAGGCGGGTGAGTTCGGTGGTTTCCCAGGCGTCGCCGATGAAGCGGACCTCGCGCACCTTGCCTTCGAGGTCGCGGTATTCCGGATCGCAGCGCTCGTAGTTCCCCGTGACGATGACGGTGTCGACGAGTAGCCGCAGCGTGCGGTTTTCGTACTGCGCGGTGAGTTCGCCGTAGACGTTGATGGAGATGCCGTGGACACCGGCGTAGACGGGGCAATCCATCTCGCGCAGCGCGGCGAGCATATGCTGGCGGAGCTCCGGGTGGGTGTCGCTGGCGACGCGGGTCCGCTCCTCGATGAGCGTCACCTGCTTGTTGCGCTTGGCCAGATAGTAGGCGATCTCCGCGCCCATGAGCCCGCCGCCGAGGAGGACGACCTTGTCGCCCATGGACGACTCGCTGGAGAGCACGGTCAGCGGGTCGAGGACATGGACGTTGGAGAGGCCCTGGATGTCGGAGTTCTGGTTCTCGCCGACGCGGCAGACGAAGACGGCGTCCGGCCGGCGGTCGAGAACGTCGCGGGGCGCGATGCGCCGGCGCATGTAGACCTTGACTCCGAGCGTGTGCAGCTCGCGCGAGAGGTAATCGACGATGCGGTAGTTCTCGGTCTGCCCGGGGATGCGCGAGCGGAGAGCGAGGAGGTTGCCGAGGATGGGCCCGGGCTCGTAGATCTCGACCGTGTAGCCGAGGTCCGCGGCGATGACGGCGGTCCAGAGTCCGGCAAGGCCCGCGCCGAGCACGACGAGGTGCCTTCCCCCGCCGCGGCGCGCCAGCCAGAAGAGCTGCTCGCGACCGGCCATGGGGTTCGCCGGGCATATCATCAGCGGATGCTGCGGCCGCGTGAGGCAGACGTTGCAGTGAATGCACGGGCGCACGTCGGCGACCTTCCCCGCCAGGAGCTTCGCCGCAAGCTGCGGGTCCACGAGCGCCGCCCGGCCGATCGCGACGAGGTCCACCTTCCCCTCGCTCGCCATCGCCTCGGCCTTGGCCAGGTCCGTCAGGCTGCCGCCGCCGATGATCGGCACGGTGACCACGCCCCGCAGCACGGGCTCGACCGGCTGCTTCACCTGCTGGGGCGACGCCAGCGGAACGCTGTCGGTGCGCGGCAGCATGTCCGCGCCGAGCGCCACGTTGAGGCAGGTCGCGCCGTCGGTGGCGGCGTGGGCCCCGATCATCAGCATCTCGTCGAGCGTCAGCCCGCTGAGCCCCGGCCGACCCGGTCCCAGGCGCACGGAGATGATCAGCTCGGGCGCCGCCGCGCGCATGCCGTCGATGATGCGGGAAAGGAACCGCACCCGGTTCTCCAGGCTTCCGCCCCACTCGTCCGTCCGGCGGTTGGAGTCCGCGCTGAGGAACTGGTTGACGAGGAAACCGGCCGAGGCGAGGATCTCGACGCCGTCGTAGCGCGCCTCCTTCGCCCGCATCGCCGCGGCGACGAACGCCTGGATGAGCGCCTCCACGTGCTCCGGGGCCAGTTCGAGGGGCATCTCGCCGAAATCGGGGTCGGCCACGGGCGACGGGGCCACGGGCGACGCGCCGGTGATGCGGGAACTGGTCTTGCGGCCGGCGTGGACAAGCTGCACCAGCACCGTCGCGCCTTCCGCGTGAAGGATCTCCGTCAGCCGTCCGTGCATGCCGATGTGCTTGTCATCGTCGAAGAGGAGCGTATGGGCCGTCGGCCGGCCCTCGGCGGCGATCGCGACGGGCTCGATGATGATGAGGCCCATCCCGCCCCGCGCGCGGTCGAGGTAATAGGACACGCAACGTTCCGTCAGAAAACCTTCCGGCGAGCCGTAGCCGGTCGCGAGCGCCGGGTAGACGATCCGGTTGCGCAGCGTCTTCGGCCCCAGCGCAAACGGCTGGCCCAGCTTCGAGGCACCGCCCGTCTTGCCCGGTTCGGTCGTCATCGTCAGGCCCCCGTGACATGGAGCGTCAACGCTTCAGCAGCTCGCGCAGCCGCAACCCGGACGCCGCCGAGGCCGCGTCGTGGAGGCAACCGCCCCGGCTGTCCATCGTGACCACGGCCGGGAAGTCGCGGACCTCGAAGCTCCAGAGCGCCTCGGGGCTTCCGAACTCCTCGACCTTGAGCGCGCCGGCCACGCGGATCACCTTGCCCGCGAGCACCTGCGCGGCGCCGCCGACCGCGGCAAGATACACCGCGCCGGACTTCGCGAGCGCATCGAGCACCTCGCGGCTCATCCCGCCCTTGCCCAGGATCGCGCGCACGCCGAACTTCGCGAGAAGGCGCGGGACGTAGATGTTCATCCGCTCGCTGGTCGTCGGCCCCGCGGCGATGAGTTCCCACGCCCCCGACGCGCCCTTGCGCACGATCGGGCCGCAGTGATAGATCACTCCCCCGCCCAGGGAGAAAGGCAGTTCGTCGCGCTCGGCCTCCTCGACGAGCCACCGGTGCGCGCGGTCGCGGGCGGTGACGACGAGGCCCGAAAGCAGCACGCGGTCGCCCACTTTCAGCGCCCGGGCCTCGGATTCGGAGATCGGCGTCTGGAGCCGGATTTCACTCATGGCTCGCCCCGATTTCGGTCACGACGAGCCGCGCCCGACGCATCGCCCAGCAGGCGAAAGACACCTCGACGAAGAAACTCGCGGGCGGGCGATGCTCCGCGGCGATCTTAACGGCGAGCACCGTCGAGCGACCGCCAAAACCGGCCGGGCCGATGCCGAGGTCGTTGACCTCGGACACCAACCGCGCCTCCAATTCCGCAAGCGCGGGCACGCCCGAACGGTCGTCGAGCCGCCTCATGAGCTGACGCTTGGCAAGAGCCGCCGTGCCGTCGCGCGCACCGCCGATAGCCACGCCGACGATATACGGAGGACACGCCTTGCCCTGCGCTCGGTGAATCGCATCGAGCACGCAGCGCCTCACGCCTTCAAGGTCCCTCGCGGCGGCAAGAGAATCATCCGGGAGCTTGTAGCGCATCCCGACGTTCTCGCATCCGCCGCCCTTGAGCATGGCGTCGATGACGAGTTCCCCCCTCACCCTACCCTCTCCCCCAAGGGGCGAGGGAGAATGATCGCTTTCGTGGAAGTGAACGATGGGAAAATTCTCGCCGGTATTGTCGCCGGTGTTCTTGCCCGTGACGCTGTCGACGGCGTTCGGGCGAAGGTAGCCGATGCGGGTGGCCTCGCGGGCCGCGGCGCGGATGGCGTCACGGATGTCCGCCTCGCGAACGGCCGGCGGGCGCAGGACGTAGAAGACCGGAAGGCCCGTGTCCTGGCAGAGCGGACGGTGATTCTCGCGGGCAAGGCGGGAGTTCTCGACGATGGTGTCGAGGGCCTCGCGCGCCAGCGACCCCGCCGCTTCCTCACGGCGCGCCGCCGCGAGCGCCGATTCCACGTCACCCGGCAGTTCGCACGACATCCGGCGATACAGCTCGATGAGGGGCTTGACGAGTTCCATGGCGTCCAGTTTACCTTCCACCTCGCGCGGAGGCAAGCGAAACCCGAGCGAACCGCGACGGGTAGTTTGGGTTGACTCTTGCCCCCCCGGCTGGTATAAATCTCGCGCCGATGGGCGCCTACTACAGGAGAAGATAATGAAGCTCACGCTTGCCCGGAAGATACTCAACTCGCACCTCGTCTCCGGCTCCCTCACGCCGGGCGAGGAGCTGACGATCCGCGTGGACCAGACCCTGACGCAGGACGCGACGGGGACGATGGCCTACCTCCAGTTCGAGGCGATGGGCTCACCGCGCGTCGTCACGGAGCTTTCGGTCAGCTACGTCGACCACAACACGCTCCAGGACGGCTTCGAGAACGCCGACGACCACGCCTACCTGCAGTCGGTTGCGGCCAAGTACGGCATCCGCTTCTCCCGCGCGGGCAACGGCATCTGCCACCAGGTCCACCTGGAGCGGTTCGCGCGGCCGGGCAGGACGCTCCTCGGCTCCGACTCGCACACCCCCACCGCCGGGGGACTCGGGATGATCGCCATCGGCGTCGGCGGGCTCGACGTCGCGGTCGCGATGGCCAAGGGCACGTTCACCCTCACGGCGCCCAGGATCATCCGCGTCGTGCTGACGGGCAAGCTCGGCCCCTGGGTCTCGGCGAAGGACGTCATCCTCGAGATGCTCAGGCACCTCTCGACCAAGGGCAACGTCGGCAACATCGTCGAATACTCCGGCCCGGGCGTGAAGACGCTCAGCGTCCCCGAGCGCGCGACGATCACCAACATGGGCGCGGAACTGGGCGTCACCACGTCCGTCTTCCCCAGCGACCGCGTGACGAAGAAGTTCCTCGCCGCCGAGGGCCGCGAAGACCAGTGGGTGGAGCTGAAAGCTGACGCCGGCGCGAAATATGACAGGACCATCCAACTCGATCTCGCCGCCGTCGAGCCGCTCGTCGCGACGCCGCATTCGCCGGGCAACGTCTCGCGCGTTGCGGATCTGGCCGGAACGCCCGTCGACCAGGTCTGCATCGGAAGCTGCACGAACTCCTCCTACGCGGACCTCATGACCGTGGCCGCGATGCTCGACGGCAAGACCGTGAGCCCCGGCGTCAGCCTCGTCGTGGCGCCCGGATCGCGGCAGGTCCTGCAGATGATCGCTGAGAGCGGCGGCCTTCAGAAGCTCATCGCCGCGGGGGCGCGCATCATGGAATGCACCTGCGGCTTCTGCATCGGCAACGGCCAGGCCCCGCGGACGAACGCGACGAGCCTGCGCACATCGAACCGTAACTTCGAGGGCCGCTCCGGCACCGCCTCGGCCAAGGCTTACCTTGTGAGCCCCCAGACCGCGGCCGCCGCGGCGCTCTCGGGCGTCATCACCGACCCCCGCACGCTGGGCGCAGCGCCCGTCGTGAGATCCGCCCGGAAGTATGTCATCGACGACCGAATGATCGTCGCGCCTCCCGCGGACGGCTCGAAGGTCGAGGTCCTCCGCGGGCCGAACATCGGCGAGCCGCCAAAGGCCCGGGCGCTCGACGCATCGCTGGCGGGCGTCGTTGCCATCAAGCTCGGCGACAAGATCACCACCGACCACATCTCGCCGGCGGGGTCGCGCCTCAAGTATCGCTCAAACATCCCGAAGTACGCGGAGTTCGTCTTCGAGGGCGTCGACAAGACGTTTTCCTCCCGCGCGGCGGCATACCGCGACAAGGGACTGGCGAACGTCATCGTGGCGGGCTTGAGTTACGGGCAGGGGTCCAGCCGCGAGCACGCGGCGATCTGCCCGATGTTCCTCGGCGTGAGACTGCTGGCGGCGAAGTCGATCGAGCGCATCCACCGCTCGAACCTCATCAACTTCGGCATCGTGCCGGCGGTCTTCGCCAACGAGACCGATTACGACAAGCTCGCCGCCGGCGACGAGCTTGAGATCGCGGACTTCCGCGGCGCCATCGAGCGCGGGACTTCGCTCGTCCTGCGCGACAAGACCCGCGGCATCGACGTCCCGCTCAAGGTCGATCTGCTCGACAAGGAGCGCGCGATTCTGCTCGCGGGCGGAATGCTGAACTTCGCGCGGACGGGCCGGTAAGCTTCAGAAATCCGGCTCTTCGAGCGGCACCGGGCAGGATCTCTTCCGCCCGCACGGCTTGCAGGCGCGGCCTTCCCAGACGTCGAGGAAAGTGCGCTCGACGCCACGGCGCAACTCGGCGTCGCGGCTGAGGATGCCGATTTCGAAATTGCGGCGCGTGTCGCTCTTGGCGCCCATACCGGCGCCGGTGAGGTTGGGCGAGCCGAGGAAACACCACTCGCCGTCGACGATGACGCACTTCATGTGGACGCGCGGGCATCGGCGCATGGTGAAGCGCGGGACCCCGACGAGCCCCTCCTCCTTGAGGGAGTGGAGGTAGCTTTCGCTGGGCACGGCGGCGTGGAGCACGCGGATTTCGACGCCCTTTCGGGCCATCGCGCGGAACGAGACGAGCACGGAGCGGAAGCCCCGGCCGCTCGCGACGTGCATGTCCTTGAGATTGGCGCTGGCGATCCAGAGCGAGCGTTTCGCCGAAAGCATGGGCGTCACGACCTCGCGGTGGATCTCGGCATTGACGAGAAACCGGGCGTCCATGGGGTCTCCGCTACGGTGCCGGCGGGACTATCATAGCGATGCCGGGCGTACAGACAACAGGCGGCTTCCGCCGCCTGTTGAGGCTTGCGAATCCGACCGTCATGAAGACGGACGCTCACTCGGGACAGGGCCCCGGGCCCGCGCGTCTCTTGCTGTCGACCTTCGCGGCGACCTCGAAAAGCTGCTTGTAGGTCGCGAGGAACTTCGCGCGATCGGCGGCGTCGATCTGGGTGAGCACGCCCGTCCAGAACTCGGTCAGTTGCGCGGTCGCCTTGTCGAGCGATTCCTTGCCCTTGGCCGTTAGCGCCACCTTGACCACGCGCCGATCCGTGCCGCTGCGGCGGCGCTCGGCCAGGCCGCCGTCGACGAGGCGGTCCATGAGGTTCGTTCCCGCGCCCATCGTGACGCCCAGCTCGCGGGACAGGACGCTCATCGTCACTTCCTGCCGCTCGTTGATGATGCTGAGCGCGTTGAATTGCGGGATATTAAGGCTCGCCTTGTGCAGGCTGCTGTTGGCCAGTGAGCACAGCCGGGTACACGAAATCCGGACCAGGCCAAGCCACGTTTGCGTGTCGGTGCGTACGCTGTCGTCCATTGCCGAGCCTCCTGAAAACTGCCATGATCTCCCGAAATCGTCGGGTTGCGACCCCCATGCTCTCCTGTCCGTCCCGAAGAACTATACCACATCCTTGACGCAAAGCAAGGTTGGACAGACAAATCTCTGAAAGCGCCTGTAAGGCGCTCCGACAGCTTTTCTACCGCACAACAAGGGCTGCGCGCCCGTTCGGCGGAGCCCGCGCAACGAAATCACGAGGGCTTCGACGTCGTCCCCGCCACGCCCGGACGCATCGACAACACCAGGCGCGAGAACGCGTCGACGATCGTCCGCCGCTCATCGACGGGAACGTTCCCGAAATGGCCCCCGAGAAACTGCGCGGTGTCCCGGGTGACGCGCGTCACCATCTCCCGGCCCGAAGGCAGGATTGTCACCCGGACGACACGGCGGTCCTCGTCGCTGCGCGCGCGGTCGACGCGGCCCGAGGTCACGAGTTTGTCCACGAGGTTCGTCACGGCGCCCATGGTCGTGCCCAGGTGCTGCGCCAGCGTCCCCATCGTCAACTCGCCCTGCTCTTCCAGGATCGCGAGCACCGCGTACTGGGAAAGGTTGCTCTTTTCCCGCGTCAGGCTTTTCGTCGCGCACCCTTCCAGGTCCAGCCGGATGCGCCGCAACTGAACGATGAGATCCTCGGAATCCCTAATGACGTCCGCGTTCACGGTTCATTCCCTCCAATGACGCTAATCGCGGTCCGCGTTCACGAAGCGGCTTCGGACCTCCGGCGATCGATGTCGTCGGCGATCCGGCGATACATGTCGATGAAAGCCTTGCGCTCAATCTCCGGGAAGTCCTTCAGCCAGGAGGCCATGAAGTCGGTCCCGCCCGTGACGGCCTTGTCGAGCACCTCGCGCCCGGCGGGCGTGACCTGCACGCGGACCACGCGCCGATCGTCCTCGCCGCGCTCGCGGGAGGCCCAGCCCTTGTCGATAACCCGGTCCACGATGTTCGTCACCGCGCCCATCGTGATGCCCAGGGCGTCGGCGAGCGCGCCCATCGTCATCACCCCGTTCTCCTCGAGGATCGCGAGGGCCGTGTACTGCGGGATATTCAGCCCCAGCCCGTCCAGCACCCGGTTCAGGAACGCCGCATAGGCGATCCTGACGCGGCGCATCTGAATGAGCAACTCGCGCCCGTCGTTCGTCAACTGGTTGTCCATAGCTCCCCCCAGGGATTCCGAACGCTCCCGCGCGTCCGTGATTACTTCGCGTCCGCCGCCTCCGCGGCCCCGACGAGCTGCGCGAACGTCTCCATGAACTCCGCCCGGCGCCCCTCCGGCAGCTTCCCCAGCGCGGCCGTCATCAGCGCCGTCGCCTTCTCCTCGATCTCCTTCAGCACCGCCGTCGCCTTCGACGTCAGCTTCACCCGCACGATGCGCCGGTCGTCTTCTCCGCGTTCACGCGCCACGTACCCGCCGCGGATGAGCTTGTCCACAATGTTCGTCGCCGCGCCCATCGTCACGTGCAGGTCCTTCGCCAACCGTCCCATCATCGCCTCGCCCGACTTCGACAGGGCCACGATCGCCAGATACTGAGGCGCGTTCACACCGCTCTCCTCCAGCACCCGCTCCATCTGCCGTCCGAAGCCGCCCCAGAACCGCCGCATCAGATCGAACATCTCCCGACAATCCTGACTTACATTCGATGCCATGACACTCACCTCATTATAGGGCCAAATGGCGCAACGGAGATTGCCACGCTGACACATCTCCAGTAGACATACACCCAAACCACTATTCTGTGTACCGTAAGAAGAGCAACGCATCAAGTGAAATGTGAGCGCATGGCCCACTTTCTCAATATTTCTATATCGTCTGGACTCTTTAGACGCAGTCGACGTCCACTCGTATTATTTGCCGCCCTGACGATGCCTCTGGCGTGCTCTGGCGAGGGGGCGACCTGCCCCCTCCATCGGTTGACTTCCCAAGCAGCAAACACAGGAAATGACTGAAAAACGAGAGGCATTCATCCCCCGACCTTGAGCGTCGGTAACGAATGCCTCATGGAAAACCACCACGGCGGTTGGGCTGCACAAGCTTCCTCAGCCTGCCGATGCCTGCTCTGAACCCTCGACAATCAACTGGAAGGTGTCGAGGAACCTGCCGCGCTCCTCGGGGGCGATGCGCTGCAGGATGACGGCCATGTCGTCCGTCATGCGCCGCACGATGCCGCTCACCTTCTCGACTCCCGCGGGCGTCAGCTTCACCTTCACGACGCGGCGGTCGTGACTGTCGTGCTCGCGGACGGCCAGGCCGGCGCTGACGACGCGGTCCACGACGGAGGTCGTGGCGCCCAGCGTCAGGCCCAGGGCGCGAGCCACTTCGCTCATGGTGGCCTCGCTCTGCGCGTCCACGGTCACCAGCGCGCGAAACTCCGTCACGCTCACCGAGTCCAGGTGCCCAGGCATTCGCGACTGCCAGGCGGTCAAAAAGCGGCGCGTAAGGCTCTCGAACCGAGTTGCGTGGTCTCCTGTGTCCTTCTTCATAGAAGCGCGGCCTCCAGACCCTAGCGTTAGACTCCGATTATGATAGAACTCTGCCCACCGAATTGGAGGATGGACTATATATCAGAACAAGCAGACAGCGTCAAGCCTCTTTTTGCAGTCTTTTTACCGTCCTATCAGTTTTTTGAAATCGGCGTCAAAAATCGTCCTAACCCCATACTGCTCCGCCTTTTGCAGCTTGCTCCCCGGGTCGGCGCCCACAACCAGGAAGTCCGTCTTCTTCGATACCGAGTCTCCGACCTTTCCCCCAAGCGACTTGATGATCGCCTCCGCCTCGCTGCGACTCATCCCCGAAAGCGTCCCCGTGACGACAAAAGTTCTCCCGGAAAGGTCCGGCCCTCCTTCCGGGCGCTTCGCGCGCCGGGCCGTCATCCCAACGCCGGCGGCCTTCAGCTTCTCAATGACCTTCCGGTTCTCGCTCGATGCGAAGAAGGCAACAACGCTTTGCGCGAGGACCGGCCCGACCCCGTCGATCTTGAGCAGGTCGTCCCCTTTCACCGCCGCGAGGTCGTCGAGCGAATTGAATCGGTCGGCCAGGGACTCCGCCGCGGCCTGTCCGATATTGGGAATGCCGAGCCCGGTGAGGAGCCTCGCCAGCCCCCGCGACTTCGACGCGGCGATCTCTTCCACGAGGTTCTTCGACGACTTCTCGCCCATGCGTTCGAGACCGGCGAGTTGTTCGATCTTCACCGCGTAGAGATCGGCGACGTCGCTCACGAGAGGCTTGCCGACGAGTTGCTCGATGACCGCGGGCCCGAGCCCTTCGATGTCCATCGCGTCGCGCGAGGCCCAATATTCGAGCCTCCCCTTAATCTGCGCCGGACAGGACATGTTGCTGCACCGCTGGTACACTTCCTCGCCGAGCTTCACCACCTTGGCGCCGCACTCGGGACACTCCGCCGGCATCTGGAACTTCTGCTCGTGCCCCGCCCGTTTCTCCGTCACCACCGAGACCACCTGCGGAATGATCTCGCCGGCTTTCTCGACGATCACGCGGTCGCCGATGCGCACGTCCTTGCGGTTGATCTCGTCCTCGTTGTGAAGCGACGCGCGTCTCACCGTCGTCCCGGCCAGCAGCACCGGCGCCAGGTTCGCCACCGGCGTCAACACGCCCGTCCGCCCGACCTGCACGGAGATGCTCTCGATCGTCGTTTCGGCCTGTTCCGCGTGGTATTTGAACGCGATGAGGCCCCTCGGGAACTTGCTCGTATAGCCAAGCGTTTCCCGCTCCCGCAGGTCGTTGACCTTCACGACCACGCCGTCGACGCCGTAGTCGAGCGCGTGCCGCTTCGCCTCGAACGCCTGGAGATAAGCGATTACCGCATCGATGTCCTTCGCGGGCTTGATCTCGGGGTTCACGGGCAAGCCGGCCTTGCCCAGGTAATCGAGCATCTCCTTGTGAGTTCCGAACGGCGCGCCTTCGACCTCGCCCGTGCCATAGAACCACGCCGAGAGTTTCCGCCGCGCCGTTTCGTGGGAATCGAGCAGCTTCAGCGACCCCGCCGCCGCGTTGCGCGGGTTGGCGAAAGGCGCCTCCCCCTGCTCCTCGCGCTCCCTCGACAGGCGGTCGAACTCGCACTTGCTCATGTAGACCTCGCCGCGCACCTCCAGCACGCGCGGACGGAAGCCCTTCTCCAGCGCCAGCGGGACCTTCTGAACCGTCTTGATGTTCGCCGTCACGTCGTCGCCGTTCTCGCCGTCGCCTCGCGTCGCACACAGCACGAGCTTGCCGTCCTCGTAGCGCACGGTCACGGCGAGTCCGTCGATCTTCGGCTCGCACACGTAGTCCACAGACCGGCCTTCGAGATTCCCCCGAACGGTGCTCGCGTCCCACTTGCGCATCGTGTCGAAGTCGAAGGCATTATCGATGCTGAGCATCGGCACGGCATGGCGGACGGTTCGGAATCCCTCAACGGGCGCGCCGCCGACGCGCTGGGTGGGAGAGTCGGAGGAGGCGAACTCGGGATGCGCGGTTTCAAGGGCGATAAGCCGCTGCATCAGCTTGTCGAACTCGGCGTCGGAGATCTCGGGGGCGTTCTTGGTATAATAGAGATACGTATGATGATTGATTTCATCACGCAGGCGCTCGATCTCGCGCTTGAGTTCTTCGGACATGGCCTCCCTCCGCTGGAACCGTTCATCGAGGCGTCGCACGGCACCAAGATAGTAATATCCCGGACCCGCGAATGCAAAAGGCAACCCGCGCGACGGCGCTTCACGAGCCATGGCACGTCAAGGAAAGATTGTTTGGAATTCGTTGTTTCGCGGTTGGGCGGGGCTCGCATATAGAGATACGGAGGGGGTAATATCCTGCGGCTATTGGGCTTACGTCGATAATTGACTCCGGGCGACTAGCGAGAAAAATCGCAGTTAATTGTGAAATTCTCATTGCCCGGCGGTTTAATCACGATAGAATTAGTGTGGGCAGCGGGAACGAGGATTGTGAAACCCCTTCGTCGGCAGCATGGTGGACAACTGGACTGTTACCTCGTTATTCCATCAGTTCCCGCAAGCCTGAAGGGGGTCGGCGATGCAGACCAACGAGCAGATCTCATTGGTGCAGCTGCAGCGGAAGCTGAACGAGGAGATGCGTTGCCCGGCGGGCAAGGGGCAGGTGTACGTCCTGAGCCGGATGAAGACGAACGGGCGCATCAAGAAGGAAGCGCCGCAGGTCTGTCTCGACTGCAAGATCCGCAACTTCCTCGGTTGGCGCAAGCGGGTCTATCACGACTTCATCAAGATGGTCTGCTGCGGGGAACATAAGCGGATGTGCGAGGCCTACTCGAAGTTCATGGCCCGCGGAAGATTCCCCTTCATGCAGCCTTGATGAAGCAGCGCAGATGGGCTTTGAACCCCAGGACGCCCCAACTATCGGGGCGTTTTTCATGTACGCGGCATCGTTGAGCGTCAGAGCACTTTCCTCCGGAGGGCCAGGCGATGGAGCGAGTGAACGCGAACGATCTGCCCTTCCGCTCCGGCGACTCGGGTGTCAAGTATCTCTTCCGCGGCCCGACGATCGACTGGGGAGTGTTGCGCCTCAAGCCGGGTGATACGCTCGGACACCATTACCACGAGCGCGTCGAGGAGACGTTCTACTTCCCCTCCTCCGCCCCGAAGATCATCATCAACGGCGTCGACCGCCGCGTCCGCCCCGGCGACGCCTTCCGCCTGACGCCTCCCGACAAGCACGACATCATCAACGACACGCCCGCGCCCGTCGACATTATCTTCATCAAAAGTCCCTATGACCCGAAGGACAAGGTGGACGTGAAATGACCTGGACGCCCAAGTTCGCCGGAGACTC
>JBBIVY010000108.1:0-12253 GCA_037439485.1 Planctomycetota bacterium
GTGGCTGTAATCTTTTCTTCGTAGGGGCACGGCATGCCGCGCCCGTCTTTGCTCATGTCCTGAGAAACGCCAGCAGGTCGGCGTTGAGCTGGTCTTTGTGCGTGTACGCGAGGCCGTGGGGTGCGCCCGGGTAGATCTTCAGGGTCGCGTTCCTGACCAGCTTCGATGAACGGAGAGCCGAGGCGGCGATCGGCACGATCTGGTCGTCGTCGCCGTGGACGATCAGGGTCGGCACGTCGAACTTCTTGAGGTCCTCGGTGAAATCCGTTTCGGAGAACGCCTTGATGCAGTCGAAGGCGTTCTTGTGGCCGGCCTGCATTCCCTGGAGCCAGAAGGATTCGATGACTCCCTGCGAGACCTTGGCGCCGGGCCGGTTGGCCCCGAAGAACGGGCCGCCGGCGAGGTCCTTGTAGAGCTGCGAGCGGTCTGCGACGGCTCCGGCGCGAATCCCGTCGAACGCCTTCATCGGCAAACCGCCGGGATTGGCCGCCGTCTTCAGCATCAGCGGCGGAACGGCGGCGATCAGTGCCGCCTTGGCCACCCGCTTCGCGCCGTGTCGGCCGATGTATCGGGCCACTTCGCCGCCGCCCGCGGAGAAGCCGACCAGGACAGCGCCCTTCAGGTCGAGCATCTCGATCAGTTCCGACAGGTCGTCGGCATAGGTGTCCATGTCGTTGCCGTTCCAGGGCTGGCTTGACCGGCCGTGGCCGCGACGATCGTGCGCGATGCAGCGATAGCCCGCGGAGGCCAGGAACAGCATCTGGGCCTCCCAACTGTCGGCGCTGAGGGGCCAGCCGTGGCTGAACACGACCGGCGGTCCCGAGCCCCAGTCCTTGTAGTATATCTGCGTGCCGTCTTTCGTCGTCATCGTGCTCATGGCTTTCCTTTCATCTTCCTGATTTTGCCTTCTACTTCCTTTTCGATCGCTGCGGGTGACTCGGCCGCGCACATTCGTTCACAATGCTCCGCCTCGTCGCAGCCTTGCAACCTACCCGCGTCCGCCTTGCCCCGCCATCGGGTTTATCCGTAACCTGCATGTCGAGAGTCTCGCCCCGAAGCCGATTGCTGCGCCATTGGCGCGGGAAGTCTTGCCGGCTCCGAGGCGCGCGATCGCTACAGGTTGTGGACGGTTCGCCGCGGGGCACAAGAAAGGCGCTTCGGCGGGTGGTGGCGCCTCTGGTGCTGGTATCTATGATCCCTTTGACGCCTATTGCCGTTTTGCCAAATCTCGAAGGTTTACGAGGGTTGCTTAGGTATCAAGGTTATCCTTCCGCCGTCCCCAAGCTCGATGCGCACAGACAGAGTTCGCCTGTCGGGGCGTAATGCGTCGTGGCCCGGAACGCCGGAATTCCGGGCGACGGACCTTGCGGAGAGGCACACAATCAATAGAATGAAGGGGTGGCCAAGCTGTCCCCGTGCAAATGTGGGGCGCGTCATGAGGCGAATCCTCGCTGCACTCATCCTGGCTGTCGCGACCGCGTCCGCGCTGTGGGCCGAGGACAAACCATCTTCCGCGGGGCCGATGGGGCGGTGGGAGAAACTGCCGCTCGTTGCGGGCGGCGAGGGCGGCATCGGCTCGATGGGTGTCGATCCGGGCGGGACGATCTGGATCGCCTACAACAGGACCGTCTACCATTGGGCCGGGGGCGAGTTCCGTCAGCCCGAGGGCGAGGCTCTCGTGTCGGGGATGTATCTCGCCGCGCTCTTCGGCGGGTCCGACCGCGGGCTCTATCTCACCCAGCCCGGGGCACCGGGTGACAAGGCGCACCTCGGCAAGCTCTACAAGCTCTCGGGCGGCCGCGCAACGCCGGTCGCGGACTTCTACTACGACGATCCCGGCGAGGCGCTCGTCTACGTCTCGAAGTCCGGCCGCGTCTTCAACTGGGGCCGGCGGTTCCTCGCCGCGCTCAAGCCCGACGGCACGTGGGACCGCGCGGAGATGCGCCTGCACGCGCAGCCGGTGATCCTCGACGCCGGGGCGACGGTCTATTTCTACTACGCCGGCAAGGTCCACGCCGTCGACGCCGAGGGCAAGTTCACCGAGACCGGGCTCGCCCCCGAGGCATTCCCGTATGACCCCGAGTCTCCGCCCTGGCAGTTCGGCGCGCTTCTCGGCGACGACACGATGATCCTCGCCACGTGCGACCGCCGGGGCGTCGCGGCGTTTCACCTGCCGGACCTGAAGCCCGCGCTCGCCGATGCGCTGAGGCCGCTCAGGCAGATGACGGTGGAGGACGTCTTCCGCGGCGCGGGCGGCTCGGTGTGGCTGGTGATGAGCAGGCCGGGCGGCGGCGAACGGAAGTTCGCGTGCATCCTGCCGACCGGCGAGGTGCGGGACATTCCGCCCGAGCAGTCGGCGGAGTTTCACTGGACGCGCGCGCGGTCGTGGCAGAGGCGCGCCGCGGTGATGGGGGCCGGCGACGGCGCACTCTGGCTCGGCCCCGAGCGTGGCGGACCGGCGCGGTGGAAGGACGGCTCGGTCGTCTCCTTCGGCTGGGAGCAGGGCCTTGCCATGGAGTCGTGCGACTGGTTCGGGGAACTTCCCGGCGGGCGCATCGTGGCGGCGTCGTTTCAGTCGGTGTGGGTCTATGACCCGAAGCTTCCGCGCGCGGCGCCGCCCGAGCAGGCGCTTTGGCAGGAGTTCCCCGGCGGCGGGCTCATGCGCGACAGCGCGGGCAATGCGTGGACGTTCCGCGCCGATCGTCCCGGGCGCGTCTCGCGGCGCGAAGGAGCCGGCTGGGTCGATATCGCCACGGACGCCAAGCCCCTCGAATTCGGCGGCCATTGGATGGCGGACGACCGCGCGCATCTACTCATCTTCGGCCCGACCTGCGCCGACGTGGGCCCCGAGGGCGCCACCGACTTCGCCGCCGACGAGCGGAAGATGATCCAGTCCGCCGTGGCGCGCGGGACGAAGCGATTCGATCCCGGGACGATGATGGCCGGATGCGTCGTGCTCGAAGGCGGGCGCATCTGGTTCGCGCACCGGCACGCCTCCGAGGCGCACTGCTTCGACGGCAAGGAATGGGACCGCGTCGGCGTCGATGAGAACCTCGATGCCCTGTGCGAGAGTCCCCGATGGGGCGCGATCTTCCGGGGACGGGACACGCTTTGGCGATATGATCGCGGGCAGTTCGTCAAGGTTGATGAGCCCGAAGGCGACAAGCGCCGTCTCCTCGGGCCGGGATTCCTCCAGCCGTTCGAGGAGGAGCTTCTCCGGCTGAGGCCGGACGTCTACACGCCCGTCGAGCAGGAAGCCGCCGCGCTGTACGCGCTGAGGAGGAAGCCGACGGGCGGCTGGGAGCGCGGCGAGGCGTTGCCGAACCACCTCGACCGGTTCGTGCGCGCGTCCGGCGGCGGGGCCTGGGGCTGGGTGGGAAGCGTGCCGCACCGCATCCTCGGCTCGTGGTCGGCGCCGGTCGAGATCGCGGGGACGCCGCTGGCGGGACGGTTTCTCTGGAACATCCTCGACGACCGCGACGGGAACGTGTGGTTCGAGACCTCCGGCCCGGACGGCAAGCCCTCGGTCTTCCGGCGCTCGGGCGGGGTGCGGATGCGCATCAAGCCGGTGCCGGCCGAGGTGGGCGCGGGCTATGGCGTCGTGGCCGAGAGCGAATCGCCCGGCGTCGACACGGCGAGCCTGCGCCTCCTCTATCGCCTTCCCGGTTGCGACTGGAAGGGCGGCGACCCCGGCGGCTCCGTCCTCGTCGAGTTTGCCGCCGACGGCGAATACGACGTCGAGTTCGTCGCGATGGACCCGCTCGGGGCTGTCTCCAAGCCGGCCCGGGTCCACATGCGCTCGAAGTCGGTCAGGGCACCGGTGGACCCGTGACCCGCCGGGCGTATTTCCTGCAACACGCCTCGCCGGGAAGCAACCAATAGGCCATCGCGGATAACCCTTCGAACGGAGGCCATCCCTTGCGCGTTCTCGTGCCTGTCGTGCTGTTTGCCGTGATCGTGTGCGCCTCGGCCGACGGCCAGACGACCGGCTGGCGCGGCGACGGCAGCGGGTGCTATCCGAACGCGACGCCGCCGACGACGTGGGAAAGCACGGTCTCGCTGAAGGGCCTCCTGTGGCAGGCCGCGAAGCCCAAGGACGATCAGCCCGCGGGAAAGCCCCTCGACGACGGGGTCATCCGCGAGTGGCTCCTTGCCGGCCCCTTCGACGCCCCGAAGGATGCGATCGGCGAGACGGAGGTCATGAAGGGCGAGGCGGACTTCGCGCCGTCCGCGGGCGACAAGCTCGGCGAGCTGGAATGGAAAGCGACGGCCTCCGACGGGTCGCTCGTGTCCCTTGCGGATCTCTCCGCCGGCAAGACGGACGTCGCCGTCTATGCCTGCGCTTACGTCTATGCGCCCGCCGACGCGACGGTGGTCGGCGACTTTATCTTCGGCGGCCGGTCGGTCGTGTGGGTCAACGGCAAGGCCCTCTTCAAGCCCGCCGACAAGGACATGCAGTGGGCGGGGAAGACGATCAGCCTGCCCCTCAGGAAGGGCTGGAACCGCCTGCTTGTCCGCAACATGCCGAGCATGATGTACAAGACCTACAGCGCCTTCCTCTACGCGACGTTCCGCGGCGACCCGAAGGCCCCGACCGAGTCGAAGAACGTCCTCTGGTCCGCGCCCCTCGGCGGCGCCGCGGCGCCGACCGTCGTGGGCGACAGGCTCTTCATCCAGTCGGAGCCCTGCGACCTCATCTGCGTGGACAAGAACACCGGCAAGGTGCTCTGGGCGAGGTCGAACAACTACTACGAAGCGACGCCCGAGGCCGACCGCAAGGCGAGGCCGGAGTTCGAGGGGGCCGGCAAGCTCGCGGCCGAGATCAATAAGCTCAACGACGCGTGGGGGAGTCCCGCCGGTCTCACCCGGGAGCAGCTCCTCGCGAAGGACGCCGCCCAGAAGAAGCTCTACGAGACGATGAAGCCGATCGACGCGGCGAAGTACACGTTCACGAAGGAGCAGGACCTCGGCATGGCCGGGTTCGTGCCGGTGAGCGACGGGAAGCGCGTGTGGGCGTGGTACGTCAGCGGCATCGCGGCATGTTATGACCTCGACGGCAACCGCAAGTGGATCGCGCTCGACAACCGCGGCGCCCAGCATCACGGCTTCGCGACCTCGCCGCTGCTCGTCGGCGGCAAGCTCATCGTCTACATGGGCGACATCCGCTGTCTCGACGCCGAGACGGGCAAGCCGCTCTGGGTGAAGGCGATCTGCAAGGACCCGAAGGACCACTGGGCGGTCGCCTACACCGGCACGCCCGCGCTCTCAAGCGTTGGCGGGGTTCCGATGTTCATCACGCCCAACGGCGACATCGACCGCGTCTCGGACGGCGAGAAGGTGTTCGGCGACGGAACGATGTCGGGAGGGTTCCAGAGGCCGACGCCCGTCGTCGTGGGCGACACGGTCTACAAGCTCGATTCCGGCGGCACGCTGCACATCCTCAAGCTGCCCGCGGAGGCCGACGACCGCATCCGGCCCGCCTCGCACGTTAAGGTGAGGCTCGACGCCTCGGGGTATCGCCTCTTCTTCGGCGACGCGTGGCAGGCGAGCCCCGTCGTCGCGGGCGGCCTCGTCTATTGTCTCCACAACAGCGGCCTCCTTTCCGTCGTCGATGCGGAGAAGGGCGAGGTCGTCTACCGGAAACTGCTGGACCTCGACGTTAACGACGGCTGGGGTCTCATCCGTCCGAGCCTGGCGATGGCGGGCGGCAAGCTCTTCGCCCTGGGCGGCACCGGGACGTGCGTCGTCTTCGAGTCCGGCCGCGAGTTCAAGCAGATATCGCGCAACCGCGTCGCCGCCGTCGTCGGCCCCGGTCAGTGGTGGCAGCGATTCGAACGCTTCGCCGCATCGCCCGCCTTCGACGGCAGGCGCCTCTACCTCCGCGGCGAGGCGAAGCTCTACTGCATTGAGGGACCGTAGGCACCGCAGCGCCGATCCCCGTCCGGTTGGGGGTTTCGCTTGTCGGACCGACGTGGTATCATCCTGGCCGAACTGCGCAAGGGGGGGACCATGAAGATCGCATTGGTCGGGGCGGAACTGGAGGAGAACCTGGCGCTGAGGTGCATCCACGCGGCGGCGTCGAAGGCGGGGCACGAGGCGCGGATATTTGACTTTCACGAGCGCGCTCAGACGGCCGCGGTGGCGAGGAAACTCGCGGAGTTCGCCCCGGACCTCGTGGGGCTTTCGATGGTGTTCACGATCCGCGCTCGCGAGTTCATGGATCTCGCCGTGGCCCTGCGGTCGGCAGGGTTCCGCGGCCACGTCACGTCGGGGGGGCATTTCGCCACGCTCCACGCCGAGACGCTTCTTCGCGAATGCCCCGCGATCGACTCGGTCCTTCACGGCGAAGGCGAGGAGGCGATCGTCGACCTCGCCGCGTCTCTCGACCGTCCGCACGACGTGCTCGGGATCACCTGCCGCCGGGCCGACGGGGCGCTGGTCACGACCTCTCCGCGTCCCGCGCCCGACGACCTCGACTCGCGTCCCCGGCCGACGCGGCCGGAAAGCTTCGACTCCTACCTCGGCCGGCCGATTGCCAATATCCTCTCCGGCCGCGGGTGCTACGCCCACTGCAATTTCTGCTCCATTAACGCCTGGCACCGACGCATCGGGGGGAAGCGGTTCCGGCAGAGGAGCGTCGAGGCCCTCACGTCCGAGATGGCCTCGCTCTACCACGACCGGGGCGTGCGGCTCTTCAACTTCCACGACGACAACTTCTTCCTGCTGGATCGCGCTCGGAGCCTCGAACGCTTCGAGGGAATCCGCCGGGGGCTCGACCGCCTCGGCGTCGGCCGCATCGGCATCCAGATCAAGGCCCGGCCGGACAGCGTGGACGCCGGGACGGTCGACGCGCTGCGGGAGATCGGCCTCTTCCGCGTCTTCCTTGGCGTCGAGTCGAACGCCGAGCGCGGGCTCGAAGCCCTCGGCCGGGGCATCCGGCGCGAACAGAACCGCAAGGCGCTCCGCATCCTCATCCGCGCGGGGCTTCACGTCACCTTCAACCTGCTGATGTTCGAGCCGGACTGCTCGCCGGGCGACCTGCGCGACAACATCGACTTCATCTGCGCTCACGAGGGGGTCCCGCTCAACTTCTGCCGCGTCGAGGTCTATGGCGGTACCGAGATCGAGCGCCGGCTCCGCGCCGAGGGCCGGCTCACGGGCGACGTCTTCGGCTGGACTTACCGCATCGCCGACCCGCGCTCGCAGCTCGCCTACGAGATCTTCCGCGAGGTGTTCACGCCCCGCAACTTCGACCTCTCCGGCATGAATCCGCGGGCGATGTCGGTCGATTATCACCTCCAGGTCCTCATGCACTTTCATCCCGAGGGCGTCACGTCGCGCCTCGCGCGCGCGGCGAAGGGGTTCGTCCGCAGCGTGAACCGCAGCAACGTCGACCTCCTCGGCCGCATCGTCGATTTCGCGGAGGGCCTGCCGGACGCCGAGGCAGCGCGGCGGTTTGCGGAGGAGCTGTCCGCCGAGCGGGAGCGATTCGACGCCGATGCGCGCGCGCGATCGGCGGCCGTGCTGAAGGAAATCCGCGACCGCGCGCTTATCTTGCGGCTCGGCGGAAAGACGCGCAGGCTGACGAGCGCCCGCGCCGCGGCCGCGGCGGCGATTCTCGCGGGTGCGCTCGGCGCGACCGGTTGCCCGCACCCGACGGAGATGGCGCCCCCGGATAACGCCTCCGGCGCCAATGCGACGCCCGGCAAGAAGCCCGCCGCCGGGGCGCTGCGTCCCTACACGGCCGACGAGACGGCGGACGTGCAGAAATACCTCCAGTCGCACTACGGTTTCGTCCTGCAACTCGTGGCCACGGACCATCTGGAGTCGGAGAAGATGGTCCCGGTCTACTTCGAGTTCGACGGGAGCGGCAAGGTGACGCGCTGCGACGTGAAGCTTTCCGCGTCGGAATACGCCCAACTGATCGACGCGCTCAAGAGCCGCGCCGTGCTCTGGCGGCTCTCGAATGCGCCTCACGCGGGATCGTGCACGGTGACGCTGAAGCTGACGCCCGTGAAGACGACGACGCACATCTTCGAGATGGCGCCTGTGTCTCCGCAGGGAAAGTGACCGCGCGGGCTGCATGAATTCAAGGGGGACGCGCCGATGCGACGATTGCTTCTCGCCCTGATCTTCCTGGCCCCGGCGTCGTGGGCCTGGGCCCAGGCCGGAGCGCCCGCGAACCTCGTCCTCAACGGGGACTTCGCGCAGGCGAAGGACGGCAGGCCCGAGTCGTGGACGACTTCCGGCAACGCGAAGGACGTCGAGCAGACGCTGACGCTCGGCAAGGACGAGGCGGGCCGACCGTGCGCGGTGCTCGCGTGCGCGCGCTGCGACCGCACGGGCCCGGCGAGCCACGCGATGCTCTGCCAGATCGGCGGGGCGCACCTCGTGAAGGGCCGGCTCTATGAATTCTCCTGCCGGTTGCGCGAGGAGAACTTGAGGGGCGGCTCCGTCTCCGTCGCGCTGCAGGACACGAAGGGCTGGGTCCAGGTCGGCCTTCACGCCGAGTTCGGCGTCGGCCCCGCGTGGAAACCGGTGAAGACGATGTTCGTCGCCGAGCGCGATGTCGCCGAGACAGGGCGGCTCCAGATCTGGTTTACCGAGCCGGGCACGCTCTGGGTCGCCGACGTCAGGATCGTCGAGGCCCCGAAGGTCGAGGCCGAATTCACCGACGTCGTCGCCGACCTCGGCACCCGCAACCGGGTGTTCAATTCCTCGTTCGAGCTGGGCGCTGCGGGGTGGTCGAGCCTCGGTGAGGGCGCGGGCTGGGGCGACCTCTCGCGGCTGCACGGGTCCGTCCAAACCACGGGCGGCACGCACGGCAAGTCCTTCCTCCGCATCCCGCTCGGCGGCGCCGATACGCCCGTCCTCGGGTTCGATTACTATGAGCCGGTGGTCCGCCGCGAGATACGTCCGCTCGCCGCGAGCCTCGGGTGGATCCGGGTGAAGCCCGGTCAAGCCTACACACTCTCGTGCGACATGCGCGCAAGCCGGGCCGGCATCCGCGCGGCGCTCGGCGTCCGCGCCAACAACCCCGGCGGCTGGCGGCGGGACCTTGTGACGAACGTCACGCTGACGGCGGAGTGGAAGCGGTATTCCTACACGTTCAAGACCGATCGCTCGTGGGTCTTCGTCACGGTCGGCCCGGACCTGGAGCGCGAGGAGAAGTGCTGGGTGGATATCGACGCGGTGCAGTTGGAGTCGGGCGATCGCGCGACGGAGTATGAGCCGCGCGGGGCCACGGAGGTCTCGCTTGAGCCCTCGCAGCCGGGAGGGCTGTTCATTGAGGGGGAGCCGGCCTCGCTGATTCTCAAGGCCGCCAACTATACCGCTCAGGGGGCGAAGGTCCGCCTGACCCTCGGCGTCAGGGACTTCGACGATCAGCCCGTTCCTTTCCCCGGGGCGCTCATCGACGTCGGCCCCGGCGCGACGACGACCCAGGAGATGAAGCTGCCCGCGTCCTGGAAGGGTTTCTACCGCGCCTATGCGACCTTCGGCAGCGTGCTGACCCCGGTCGTCCGGCTGGCCGTCCTGCCGAAGCGCGCGTCGAACGACGGCGTCCTCGGCATCAATCACGCGTTCGCCGATTCGGCGCTTATCCGCCTGGCCTCGAAGTTCGGCGTAACGTGGTATCGCGACTGGTCGCTCAAGTGGCAGCACCTGGAGCCGACGAAGGGGGAGTGGCATTTCGACCTGGGCGACGCGCAGATCGACCGCGTGCTCCGCGAAGGGCCGCGCGTGATGGCTCTGATGCCCCCTTTCCCGTCGGCCGACTGGTCGAGCGAGGCGCCCGCGGGCCTGCCGACGAAGGGATACCCCGGCGTGCGCCTCAAGCAGGCCTGGGGGCCGAAGGACCCGGCCGAGCTTGCGGAGTTCATCGAGCGCACCGTCGCCCACGTGAAGGGCCGCGTGCGCGTCTTCGAGTTCCTCAACGAGCCGATCTACACCGATTACGCCCTCCCGTCGAGAGACGAGACGCAATACGGCGGCAGGAAGTATACGCCCGCGGACTACGTCGCGCTCCTCGACGTCGCCGCGAAGGCGATGAAGAAGGCCGACCCGGCGTGCCTCGTGATGGGCGGCATCTCCGGCGGCCCGGACGCCATGACCCGCGAGGTCATCTCGGCGGGGTGCCTGAAGCACGTGGACATTTTCAACCTGCACATCTATCCGGGCGCCCGGAAGCCCGAGGGATTCATCGGCCCGATGGACGATCTTCTGGCCTTCATGGACAAGTCGGGCGGGCGCAAGCCGATCTGGATGACGGAGTTCTCCTATTACGGCGCCGACGACCTGCCGATGAAGCCGTTCCACTATTCGCAGGGGGTATGGGCGGACGCGCGCCTCCTGGACAGCGAGCGTCAGTGCGCGCAGTTCACGGTGCGCTGGTTCGCGATCATGCTGACGCACGGCGTCGAGAAGATCTTCGTCCACTCCGGGGCTTCCGGCCGCGCGAACGACCCGCAGTTCGAGTGCGCGTTTCTCGAATATGGCGGCGCCCCGCGCAAGCTCGCCCCGGCCTTGGCCGTGCTCACCGAGTTGCTGGGGCCGAAGCCCGCCGCGTCGGGGTTCAAGCGTCTCGGCGAGCGCGGATGCGCCGCGGCGTTCGAGGCGGCCGGACGGTCGGTCGTCATGCTGTGGGAGGAAGAGGACGGCCCGGGCGCGCAGGTCTCGGGGCTCCCGGCGGACGCGCGGCGGCTTGACATGATGGGACGGGACCTGCCGGGCGGGGCGGTCAGGCTCTCGCCCTCGCCGGTCTACGTTGTTGCGCCCGCGGGCCGGGCGAAGGCCGTGTTCGACGCTGTCTCGATCGGAGGAAAGCCATGAGGTGCGCAAGGGCCGCGTGCGTCGCGGCGCTGATGCTGGCTGCGGCTGCGGCGTGGGCGGAGGAGAAGGTCGTCGCAGGGTTCGAGGACGCGGCGGCGCCGGCGGAGTGGTATGCCTCGGACGGCAAGCTCTCCGTTTCGACGGAGCACGCGACGGAAGGGAAGCAGTCGCTGAAGGTGGAACTGTCGCCCGGCGATTATCCCGGCTGGGGCGTCGACTTCAAGGGCGCGGACTGGTCGGGCTATGATGCGCTCCGGTTCAGCCTCTTCAACGAGGGACGCGAGCCGCAATGGGTCTCCATCCGCATCGACGACGCATCGAGCAAGGGCTACGGCACGCGGTTCAACATGGAGGACCGCCAGGTCGCGGTGCAGCTTCACATGGGCGCCAACGAGATCGAAATCCCCATCCGGTCGCTCCGGCAGGGGACGCCCGAGTCGCAGGGGATCGACCCGTTGAAGGTGGCGTCCCTGCGCATGTTCGTCGGCGGGCTCAAGAAGCCGGTGACGTGGTATCTCGACGGCGTCCGCCTTGTGCGCGCCGAGCGCAAGGGTCCCGACTCGCTCGTCTTCGCCGACTTCGACCAGGTTCCGGGGACAGTGAAGGCCGGCCCGGGCACGACGATTGAGCCGGTGGACGCGCCCGAGGGCAAACCCGGCAAGGCGCTCAAGCTGCTCCTGACGCCCGACGGCGATTACCCGGGCGTCTACGTGACGCCGCCTGCGGACTGGCTCGGATACGACGCGCTCGTCTTCGACGTCACCTGCCCCGAGGGCACGCCGACGCCGGGCGGGCTCTCCATCAAGATCCCCGCGGCCGACCGCTCGATGACGCTTGCCACGGGGCTTCAAAAGGGCACGAACGAAATCTGCGTGCCGCTCGACCTCGCGTCGTTCCTGTCGCAGGGCCGGGTGAAGGATCTGAACCTCTTCTGGTCGCGCCGGCAGCAGCCGGAGACGGTGATCGTGGACAATTTCCGCCTCGTCCGCGAGAGACTCGCCGATGCCCCGACGCGCCATGCCGAGGCCGCGGACACGGATCGACTGACGATCGACTTCACCGGCCTCAAGGTCAGCCGGAACACGTGCCTGATGACGACGGCGTGGATTCCGCTGAAGGCGGGGGGATACCGGGTTGTCCGGGCGAACGCGGAAAAGAAGGCGCAGAACAGTTATGGGCTCGACGCGGAGGCCTTCGCCGATTATGCTGATAGCAAGCCCGTGCGCCTCTGGGGCATGGTCCTCGACCACGGCGTCTGGCACTTCTGCGAAACGCACGTGCCGATGAGCGCGGCGGGTCGGACGAAGGTTACGCTTGACGACAAGTCGCGGTTCGGGAAATAGTGCGGGCGCGTCCCGCGAAGCTAATGTAATGGGATGAAAGGCTGCCTCCTCTACGCTATCATCCACGTTGCGTGATGAGG
>JBBIVY010000109.1:0-12168 GCA_037439485.1 Planctomycetota bacterium
CTTCCCGCGACCCGCCAGCACAACAGATAGTGGCCTTGACTCCGCACGCACAATTCACCCCATGTGTGTGTTAACCGGAATTCTGGGAAGCCTGGGCGAGATTTGGCGAATCTCGCGGGTTTACGGCATCTGGAGGCGATAAAATGAGGAATTCTGGCGAGTTTTGCCAAATCTATGCGGTTTGGAGCATCTGGAGGCTCAAAAAGCGGCGAATTCTGAGGAATTCTGACGAAATTTGGCGAACGGCGAGAGTTTAGGGCTTCTGACCCCGCGAATCCAAAGAAGCGAGGTTCGGCGCGGGCTCAAGAGGAGTGGCGGGTTCCTGATAGCTTATGCCGTTCGAGAAGAGGCCGTGCTTCGCGTTGGCGAGGAGGACAACGTCGGAGACATCGCCGACGTAGACGGGGACGAAGCCGAGCGGTTTCATCCGGCGGGCGCCGGAGCCGTCGACGATGAGGAAATCGCACGATTCGAGCGGGCCGTCGATAGCGCGCGGAAAGACCCGCAGCCACGAGGCCCGCCGCGCGAGGCGGTAGAAGTTGGTCGAAGGCTCGTAATACCACGCCCCGAACACCGTCGTCGAGTCCGCCGCACGCTGACCCACCGTCGCCTCCATCCGATCGAAGACCCGCCGCGAGTCGGCGTCGTACTTCCACGTGCGGAAGTACGACACCCTCAGTTGCGTCGCATAGCCGACCGTAACGACCAGCGCCAAGGCCAGCGCGACCCAGTCGAGCGCCTTCGGCCGTCGCGTCCACGAGGCAAGGCCCAGCGCGAGCGCAAGCGTCACCACCGGCACGAAGTAGAGCCCCGTGCGGTCCACGGGATACTTGACGCCCGCGACGAGGTGCGCCGCGAGGATGAAGAGCGCCGCAAGGCACGCGACCGTCATCAGCAGCGCCCCTCCCACCGCGGCGGGCGTCGGCTCCTCCGTCGGGCGACGGAAGCGCTTCGCCGCAAAGAGCGCGACGCCGCCGAGGAGCAGGATCCCGACGACCGCGCCCGCGGCGAGCGCCACTCCGCGCGGGACGATCTCGGGCACAGGCGCGAGGGGATCGAGCACGGCGGTCTCCGTCGAGAAGAAGCTCGCGTTGACGAGGTCATTGAGCGCGGCGGCGACGGAGTCATGCCCGACGTAGAGCGCGGCCATCGGCACGCCACAAGTGAAGAGGATCGCCGCGCCGGGGAGCATTGAGAGCACGAACCACGCGGCATCGTCGGCCCTCGAACGCGGCGCCGGCGAGCGATGGCGGTCGAAGACGAGGAAGGCAACGGCTGCGGCGGCAACGGGAAACGCGAAGGCGAGGTTCGAGGCGACGGAGAGTCCGAGCGCAAGCCCGGCGCCGGCCAGGTTGAGCCGCGAGGAAACGCCCGAAAGATGCCGCGCGATGAGAACCAGCGCGAGCAAGAGGAACCCGAGCGCGAGGCTGTATCCGCGGGCGCAGGCGAAGAAATCGAGCAGGAGCGGGTTCGCCGCGCCGAGCGTCACTGCGGCGAGCCGCCACGGCCCCGGCGGCAGCGTTCGGAACGCAAGCCACGCGAGCGCCGCGAGATAGATCGCCGCGCCGAGGAGCGCCGGCAGCCGGAGCGTCAGCTCCGACACGCCGAAGGCCGACACGCTCAGCCGCACAAGCCACGTGTGGAGGATGTGGTGGTTGGCGTCGTAGTTGAACATCTGGATGAGCGGTTGTCCGGCGAACCAGTTGTAGGTAAGGGCCTCGTCGTGGACGACGGACTGCGTCGCGGCGCGGTAAACGCTCATCGCCAGGACGAGCGCAAGAACAAAAAGCGCGCCCGTCGAGCACACACGAGCGGCACACGCAACACCGTCCCCCGGCTTGCGGTCGGCCATCGCCCTCTCGCTTCATGGGTCCGGCGTTCGCGCCGGAGGCTACTGTGCCGCCTTCTTCGCGGCGTCGAGCGCGGCCGCATAGTCCGGCTCTTCGGTCATTTCCTTGACGAGCTGCGCGTAGCGGACGACGCCCGTCGCGTCGACGACGAACACCGCGCGGGCGTCAAGGCGAAGCTCCTTGATGAGCACGCCCCAGTTCGTGCCGAACGACGCGTCGCGATGATCGCTCAACGTCACCACGCGCTCCACCCCGGCGGCGCCGCACCAGCGCGCCTGGGCGAACGGCAGGTCCATGCTGATCGTCAGCACGCGGATGTTGTCGCCGAGTTTCGACGCCTCCTCGTTGAAGCGGTGCGTCTCGCGGTCGCACACGCCGGTATCGAGCGACGGCACCGACGCGATGAGCAGCGTCTTCCCTTTGAACGTCGCCAGCGTCGCGGGCGACAGGTCGTTGGCGACGCACGCAAAATCGGGAGCCCTGTCGCCGACCTTGACTTCATTGCCCACAAGCGTCAGCGGGTTTCCCTTGAACGTCACGGCTCCCTTGCGGTCAGGCATGGCGGCTCCTTTGAATGCAGTCGCAACGGACTTCCACCTCCCCTCAACATACGCGGCGGGGGCATGATTGTCAATCAGGGAACCCCCGAGCCGTTAGGCATTGCCGCGGCGGGGTGTACGGGTATAATCCCTTGCGGGGCACCATCGGAGGCGGACGGGTGCGATTCTTTCGGATAATCCTGACGGTCGCGGCGGTCGTCCTTTGGGGGGCGTGTCCCGACACGTCGGGAGTGGAACTGGTGCTCCTGGGCGGCATGCACATGAAGGGCGAGGCCAGGGCAACGGTCGACACGGTGACGCTGAAATCGGGCGGCACAACCTGGACGATTCCCCGCGGGTCGGTGACGGAGGCGCGGCTCGAAGGCGCCGAGGTGACGGAGTACGAGTCGCGCAAGGCGAAGGCGCCCGGCACCGCCGAGGGGCTCGTCGATCTCGCGCGGTGGCTCGACTCGAAGCTGCAGTACCCCGAGGCCGAGAAGCATTACGAAGCGGCGGTCGCGCTCGACCCGAACTGCAAGGCGGCGCGCGAGGCGCTCGGCTACAAGCTCGTGAACGATATATGGTCGCGCACCGACGAGGACCGCTGGCGCGTTCGGGCGAACTGGTTCGGGAGCGAGGGGTGCGAGGCCTGCCTGGCGCTGGCGAAGATGTATAAGGCCGAGAACGACGACCGGCGCGTCGAGATATTCCTCCGCCGGGCGCTCATCGCCGACCCGGAGAACAAGGACGCCCTGGCGCTGATGCGTCCCTACACGGACCAGTACGTCTCGAAGAACAAGTATCGCCTGCCGTTCGAGGGGATGTGCGCGGTCATCAACAGCCACGCGGAGCACCATCGCTCGGCCTCGTTCATCCAATACGGGCTCGATTTCCAGAAGGTCGGCAACGACGGCCGCCCGGCGCGCGCCAACGCCCCGAAGGGCCTCGACGACTTCTACACGTGGGACTGCAAGATCCTCGCCGCGGCGGACGGAGAAGTCTACGCCGTGACCGACGGCTTCGACGACCTCCCGCTCGGCGTCTCCGGCGACTTCTGGAACGCCAACATGGTGTGCATCCGGCACGCGGGGAACGAATACACCGTCTACGGGCACCTGAAGAAGGGCTCGATCCCCGTGAAGAAGGGCCAGAAGGTGAAGGCCGGCGACGTTATCGGCCGAGGCGGCAACTCCGGCTCCAGCGGCTGGCCGCACATGCACTGGGCGATGTACGACCGCGACGGCATCGCGCTTCCGGCGACCTTCGTCGACGTCGTCGAGGTCACGCCCGAAGGCGAGAAGAAGCTCGACCCCGGCCCCATCCGCGAGCGGCACGTCTATAAGAGCGCGACGAAATGACGGACAAAGGCCGAAGGTCGAAGGGTGAAGGCCGAGGGAGCGGCAAATGCCACAACCCCGCTCGGCTTCCGCGTTCGGCGTTCGCCTCACCCGAAGCCCCGTCAGGGGCGTCTGGTGGTTGCCTCGGGCGCAAGCCCGTGGAATCGGCGGACCCAATCCCCTCCTTCCGTTTCGAGTCCCGATTCATCGGGACGATTGAACCTTCCGTTCGCGCGCTTCAATCGCCCCTTTCAGGGGCTCCTGAAAAAAAAGGGCAGGAGGAGATCGCCCCGCCCCACACCCCCACGGGCTTGCGCCCGAGGCTAAAACCAAACGCCCGCTGCGCGGGCTTGGAAGATCATGCCGAATCACCGCGATTCCGATTCGGAGTCGGTTTCGGGTTTCGAATTTCGGGCCTCCGCACCATCGCGGCGGCGCTCCTGGCGATAGCGGCCTTCGCCTCGACGGGACGCGCGGAAACGGTCGTGGCGAACGACGGCAAGTCATGCACGGGGACCGTGACCGTCGGCCCGCACGACCTGGTGTGCGAGAACCCGGCGATGAGGTGGACGCTCGCCATCACGACGATCCGGGACATCGAGCTTTCGGGCGACGAGCAGATCGAGTTCGACAGGCGCGCGAAGAGGCTTCAGCCGCTCGACGCCGGGGCCATCGCCGACCTCGGGCTCTGGCTCAAATCGAAGCATCAGCACGCCCTCGCGCAGGAGCATTTCACGAAGGCCCTCGGCGTCGACCCGAACTGCGCCGTCGCGAGGCGCGAACTTGGCTTCGAGAGGAAGGGCGACGCGTGGGTCTATTCGCCCGTCCTCCACCAGAAGATGATGTACGACTGGGTCGGCCGCAAGGCGGCGGCATTCCACTTCGACCTGGCGAAGAAGCTTCACGCGATGGGCAACCAGCCCGCGATCGAGGAGAAGGAACTGCGCCGGGTCCTCCAGGCGGACGCCGTGCGCATTGAGGCGATCGACATGCTGCGCCCGCTCATCGCCCACGTTGCGCTGAAGAACAAGTACCGCCTGCCCGTCGCCGGACGGTGGGCCGCGGTCTCGGGTGCCACGGTCGGCTCAGGCCACGGCGGTTACTCCTACATGATGAACGCGTTCGACTTCCGGCGCATCGACGAGCAGGGGCGGTTCTACTCCGGCCCGCCGACGGAGTTAAAGAGCTATTACACCTTCGAGCAACCGATCTACGCCATGGCCGACGGCGAGGTCTACGACATGCATGCGGAGTATCCCGACAACCCGATCGGGGTCTCCGCGTCCATCGAGGAGGGAAACCGCATCGGCCTCCGCCACGCGGGGGGAGAGTATTCCATCGTCGGGCACCTGCAGAAGGGTTCGTTCAAAGTAAAGGTGGGCGACAAGGTGAAGCAGGGGCAGATCCTCGCGATCCTCGGCAACTCGGGCCGGTCGTCGAGCCCGCACCTCCACTTCGCGATCTTCGACGGCGACGGGGTCTCGCTGCCGATGACCTTCCAGGACTTCGACGTCGTCGAGAAGGACGGCAAGCGCCACGTCGACAGCGGCACACTGGAGGAAGGTCGCATCTACGAGAATCGGTTCGACGCGGCGAAGGCGAAGTAGCGCCGCCTGCCGTGGCGGATCAGAGCCCCGCCACGCGCGGATTTGTCGGGCGGCGGGCTCCGCCTCTCGTCTCGGGTTTTTCCCTTTTATTCCGCCCCGCAACGTGGTATTGAAGGCATCATGGACTGGCCGCTATACTTCCGAATCCTGTCGATCGCCCTCGGGGCGCTGATGGTGCTCCGCTGGCCACTCTTCGCCCTGATCGAGCGCATGAGGAAGCCCGGGGCGGACGCCTCCGCCCCGACACGTCCGCCCTTCGCCGCGTGGCTGGCGGGGGTGCTGGCCCTCGTCGTCGTCGCCGCCACGTGGTGGGTGCAGGTGCGGCATTCCGTCGATTACTCCATCGCCGTCACCCTCGTCGCCACCGTCGGCTTGGCGTGGACGTCGCAGGTGCTCTTCAACTACCCGAAGTTCCGCGACGTCCGCCGCCGCCTTTCGGCCGTCCGGCCCGGATTCGTGACCGCGTTCCGGCTCACCGTCGCCCTCGTGGGCATCGCGCTCATCCTCCTCGGCACCCTGGTCTATCGCTGAAGGACAACCCGAATGCCCGCCCGAACCACCCCGGCGCTGCTCTGGGTCATCCCCCATGCCGTCGGCGGGCCGGTTGCGGCCCAGTGAAGGGGATTCAACATGGCCAGGAAACCTGGAGCCTTCGACCTGCGTTGCGACGAGGCGGTGCTGTCGGCGATGCTGGCGCACCCGACACACGGCCGGCAAGCGAAGTTTCTCGAATGGGGCGAGGCGATGGTCTGCGCGGGCAACTGGGCCTTCGCGAGACACCTACCGGTCGACCGCGCGCGCCAGGCACTGAAGGCTGAGCGCGAGCCCATCGCCCGTAAGCAGTCCGCGTCGGGCCTGTGGTTCAAGAAGCACGCGGAGGAATGGTCCCGGCCCATCATCGCGGCGCTCGAACACGCGGGGCTGATCGAGGAATGGCTCGCAGACGGAACCCTTCGTCCGATTCCAGCACTTGCCCCGCCCGACCGCGCCGGGATACTCGCCCGCCAATCGCCCGACGGCTCATGGGATGCCGCCGTCACCGCAACGGCGATGGAGGTGGAGCGACTCCTCTCGCTGGGCGAACGGCGCGATTCCCCCGCCCTTTCGCGCGCCGGGAAATGGCTCCTCGCGCAGTTCCGGGAAGAGCACGAATGCTGCCGGAAGTCCGGCACCAAGCCGATTGTCGCGACCGACGTATTCTCGGCCGCCTACCCGGCCGAATGGCGCGCGGTCGAGAAGCGACTCCCGCACATGAAGGTTGCCGGGGCATGTTACATGAGCGCGCCGATGATCCAGACGGCGCTCGCGCTGCGCGCGCTCCTGGCGCTCGGGCTCGGCGGAGACGCGCGCGTTGAGCGGGGCTTCGAGAGCCTGCTCGACCTGCGCGTGAGGCCCGGCGAAAAGCCCGCCGGCACGCGAATCCAGGCCGGCCGGTTCGGCAGTTGGTGCGGCCACCAGGTGGCTTTCAAGCTCGAAGACCGCGCCCGCGCGAAGCGTATGGCGACGTAACCTTTCCGGAGGCCGCGCATGAAGGACCTTCACAGTCCCCGCTGGATGTGGGCGAAGGCCATCCTCTTCCTCCTCATCGGGCTCGCCGCCGCGGCGCTGATCGTCATCGAGACGCTCTCGTGGAAGGTCGCCGTCCTCTTCGTCCTCAGCGCGTGGGCCTTCTGCCGCGCTTACTACTTCGCCTTCTACGTCATCGAGCACTACGTCGACCCGGGCTTCAAATTCTCCGGCCTCATCTCGTTCGTCCGATACGTGACAAGGAAGAAGGAGCCGCAATGACCCTGTTCGACGAGTCGCTCCCCTACCCTTCGCGCCGGCAGCCGGTGCCGGCGAGGAATGCCGTAGAGGCATCGCAACCGCCGGCGGCGCAGGTGGGATTGCGGATGCTGCTCGCGGGAGGCAACGCGGTCGACGCGGCGCTCGCAAGCCACCTCGGCCGCGCGGAGAAGCTCAAGACGTGGTCGCTCGACGTCCCCGAGAAGGGCCTGCCGAAAATCGCGCTCACGCAGGAGGACGGCTCCGTTATCACCGCGACGTTCACGCTCAGGGACGCCCGGGTGGAGTCGACGAAGGTGGAGGCGAAGGCGGGGAAGCCATAGCCGCATCGAGCCGCGGAAGGATGTCCTGGACCCACTTCTTGACGACTTCGGGTTTGCGGAAGTCGCCCTGGGGGATGCCGATGATCTTGAGGACCGCGCGCATGAGGAAGCCGAAATTGGAGTAGTCCACCGCCCCCGCGAAGAGGCCGACATGCACCGGGCGGACGCGCTCGACGAACGATTTCGTCTGCTTGACGATCTTCTCCACGGCCTTCGGCGTCGGCCGCGCCATCCCCAGCGAGACGAAGAAGAGCGCCTTGGGCACCTTCGCCAGCGCCTCCCTGTGGTCGATGATGAACGCCCGCGCCTCCGAAAGCGGGCTGCCGTAGTAAATCGGCGAGCCCAGCACCACGGCGCGATATCCCTCGATGCTCTCCACCTCATAAGCCGGCCGGATGTCGCACGCCGCGCCCGCCGAGCGCAGCGCCGCCGCGACGTCCTTCGCGATCTCCTCCGTCGAGCCCCATTTCGTCGCATACGTCACGAGAATCTTTCCGGCCACGTGTCCCCCTCCCTGAAAGTCCCGAAAAGCATAGGCCGCCGCGGCCTCCGACGCAAGCATTCTTTTCGACCCGCTTGATTCCGCGGCGCGCGTCGGGTATCCTGAATTCATCGGCGCAACCGGGAAAGGAAACCCTCTCATGCAGACGATGCGACTGGGACGCACGGGACTCATCATCGGACGCACCGGCTTCGGCGCACTGCCCATGCAGCGCGTGTCGTTCGACGAGGCGAAGCTACTCCTCGTCAAGGCCTATGGCGCGGGCGTTACGTTCTTCGACACGGCGCGGGGCTACTCCGACAGCGAGGAGAAGATCGGCTACGCCCTCTCCGGCGTGCGAAGCCGGATCGTCATCGCCACCAAGACCTTCGCGACGGACCGCAAGGGCCTGCTCGACCACCTCGCCGTCAGCCTGAAGAACATGAAGACCGACTACGTCGACATCCTCCAGCTCCATAACCCCAAGGACCTGCCCGACGTGAACGACCCCGAGTCGAGCTGGGCGGGGCTCATGGAGGCGAAGAAGAAGGGCATGATCCGCTTCGCCGGCATCTCCAGCCATATCGCCGTCACCGCGACGAAGGCCGTGCAATCGGGGCTCTTCGACACGCTGCAATATCCCCTGAGTTCCATCTCCGCCGACGCCGACCTCGCGATCATCGGCCTGTGCCGGCAGCACGACGTGGGGCTCATCGCGATGAAAGGCATGGTCGGCGGGCTTCTCACCGACGCGCGCTCGGCCTTCGCGTTTCTGAGGCAGTTCGACAACGTCGTCCCCATCTGGGGCGTCCAGCGGGAGCGCGAACTCGACGAGTTCCTCGCCCTCGATGCGAACCCGCCGAAGCTCGACGCGGAGATACTCGCCCGCATCGAGAAGGACCGCCGGGAACTTGCGGGGGATTTCTGCCGCGCCTGCGGATACTGCCTCCCCTGCCCCGCGGGGATCCCAATTCCCTTCGCCGCGCGCATGGGTCTCCTGCTGCGCCGGATGCCTTGGCAGCAGTTCATGTCCGACGAATGGAACGAGAAGATGCACCGCATCGAGAAGTGCACCGATTGCGGCCGGTGCCGGCGGCACTGCCCCTACGGCCTCGACACCCCGGCGCTCCTCACGAAGATGCTCGCCAATTACGACGCCTTCGTCGCCGAGAAACGAAGCGAAAGGTGAGCGTCGCCGACTCCGGTCCCAGCCGAGTTCGCCGCCTGCCAAGGCCGCCTCGCCCCGGGCGCACGCCGGATGCGGGGAGAAACACGCCTCCGCGGAACCGGAGGGACTCGCCGGCTCGGTTCGGACAGCATGGACCGACCACGCGGCCACCGGTGTCGCCGAGCCGCTTTTCAGCCCCGCCCGGAGGGAGTGGCCAGACCGCTGACCGTCTTCGGCATGGCCGTTGCAGCGCCGCGGGTCTGCGGATAACGTCCCCGCCGGGCCCGCGCGGCATGAATTCCTTGATGCCCCCCCCCTGAAACACCACGCTCGGAGCACGCGCGCATACGACGGCCGGACAACGATCTTCGGTGGTCACACCACGCACGCCAACGAGACACACACATAGCAACACAGTACACGACAATTAATCTGTAGACAGCTGTACTACCACATTTGTTGTGGCCCACCGGTTTCCACAGACACGGCCGGACACTCGCGATAATCCGCGCCCACAACGCAAATACCCCTCTCCACAACAGCCTGCCGCCATTGACTTTACAACCCGCCATTATGTTGCATACGTGTTTTTATAGAATTGTCCTTGAACAGCCCCGCGCGAACGGCTTCAATCCTCGCGTTCGCGTGATGCGACAACGCGCGCACTCCGCCGACACGCTGAACGACGCCGTGGGCGCGTGAGCGCGCCGTTCGTCGCCGTGCCCCATAAAGACGCGCCGTCTTCGGAAATGGAGGTGCTATGAGTGCGTGACGGTGAGCAGAACGTCAGTTCTGTGCTCCACTCCGATCTATCCATCATTCTTCTTACTGTGGAGCCACAAGCGAGAGCGTGCTGCATCAAAGAAAGGGGACATAGAATGTTTCGAAGCACGGCTATCCTTATTGCGGTTCTTGCGGTCCTGGCACTGGCCGGCGGGGCGTCAGCCGACTACGTCTTCAACGGCAGCGGAGGCACGCTGATCACCGGAGAGGACGGCAGCGGCAAGGCGTTTGCGGACACCCCCGGCGTCACCGATACCATTGCCAACACCACCTGGACCCTGGCGCGGGGCTCGACGACGGTGGTCGGGGGCAAGACGTACCTGTATGACAGCAACGGCAAGACGACCCTCGCAGACAGCTCCGGCACCTGGCTCATGAACTCCATTCAGGTCACCTCGGGCCGCCAGGGCTTGTCCGTTACCGTTTATAACAACAACCCTACGCCCATCGCCTTCCAGGTCTGGATTGAGAACCTCGACCTCCCTGCGGCGCAGGGCAATCCGACCTACTCCCCTCGCTACTCCATCACCAATCAGTCGAGCGATGATGGCCAGTTAATCACCAAGACGACGGCCCTGCTGGCTCACGGGGCGTCCCAGACATTCTCGTGGGACCTGTTCGCCTCCGGCTCTTACGTGACCCAGCCCCTGTCGGCGCACAACGGGGGTAGCCGGCGCGTGCCGTCCGCGGGCGACTGGCTGTCGAGGTTGTCGATCCGCGTGCAGATCAGCGGCGCCAACACCGACAAGGGACTCATCACCGACGTGCAGCTCAACAGCACCTCGGGCACTCCGGCGGCGCCGACCAGCCTCGCGGCCACGGCCGTCAGCCCCAGCGAGATCGATCTGTCCTGGACGGATAACGCCAATAATGAGACCAGTTTCCGCATCGAGCGCAAGACCGGCTCCGGCGGCACCTATGCGGAGATCGGCTCGGTCGGCGCCGACGTGACCACCTATGCCGACACCACCTGCTCGGCCGCGACGACGTACTATTATCGCGTCCGCGCGCGCAACTCCAGCGGGGATTCGTCTTATTCCAACGAGGCCAACGCCACGACCCCGGTCGCGACTCCGGCCAGCTTCTTTGATTACGGCACGGACAACTCCCCTCACTCGCATCACATCGTCATGGAGATGGTCGACTACACGACTAGCAGGCCGTCCGCGGATTATGATTTCCTCGCCGGCCATTACGACTGGGTCTTCAGCGCAGGCCGTTCCGCCTATAAGAGCCGTAATCCGAAAATAATGTTCGGCGAGTACTGTATTATCCTGACGGTGGCGCAAACCAACAACAATCTGTCGATCTCGTACTACCCCGACATGCAGACGTGGTACGCCGCCCATCCGCAGTACACCCTTGAGAATGCCTTCCTGCACGTCAGCGGGCAGCGGATGACGAAGACGATCTGGGGCCTTGCGCGCTGGATCATGAATCCCGGCGATCCGGGCTTCATCGCTTATGACAAGGACCGTCTCGCGCGTTATGGCGCCAGCGACGACTTCCTATTCGTCGATGAGTACGGTTCGTCCGAGATCAACAGCTACGCCGGCAGCGATGAGTACCCCCAGTTGACGGATCTGCAGGACGCCGAAGTGTCCCTGCTGTCCGCCCTGCATACGTCGCTGAACAAGATGCTCCAGATCAACACCGCTCAGTATACGGCGGATCTGGACAGGCGTTGCGTGATCGCCGCAGGCGGCGTCCATATGGAGCTGACGAACAATCCGCTCAGCGAGTCCAATCCCGGCATATGGACCTTCCAAGACGGGTGCCTAGCCGGCGGCGCCTTCGTTGGAGACGTGAGTCCATGGACCTACGCGGACATCACCGGCATGTCGGGTTTCCCCGCAGGCAACGACCTCAGCCAGTTCGCCCGCATGCGCATGTGCGAGCTGGCCAGCTACTACATGGTCGTGCCGGCTCCTTGCACCATGATGGCGCACACCTACTTCATCGACCCCCCACCGGCGTCCCAGTGGATCAAGGCCATCGAAGTCAACGTCGGCGCGCCTCAGGCGGCGCGGTACACGTATCAGACCGGCAATGACTCGCGCGGGAAGGCCTACATCATCTACGCCCGCGATTTCGAGAAGGCCCTGGTCATCTATCGCCCCGCCAAGACCTGGAGCGACACGGTCTGGGACAATACCACGGCCGTGTCCGTCAGCCTTCCCGGCGGCGAAACCTGGGAGCAGGTGCGCTCCGACGGCACGCTGTCCGGCAGTTTCGTGACCAGCTTCAACCTCCGTCAGGCCGAGGCGATGATCATGATGAAGGTCAGCAAGCTGG
>JBBIVY010000110.1:0-12110 GCA_037439485.1 Planctomycetota bacterium
TGTTGCGACGGCGCAACGCCCCAAACCGCATGATGCGGTTTGTCGTGTTTTTTGTCAATGATGATTAATCGGCTTTCTACGCCCCTGAAAGGCGCATATTCCCCCTTCGCACGATAAACTCCGCATCATGCGGAGTGTTCTGGCACGCGGTTTGCTGTAAAGAGGGTTGAAACGCGCGTCGGATACGAAATCTTTCTTGGAGGAACTGAGATGAAACGGTTTATTTTGGTGGCAGGCATTCTGGCGCTGGTCGCGGGTTCGGCTTCGGCGGTGCCCGGGTGGTCGGGCGGCTGGATCTATTGGGACGTCCAGCCGGCAACGGATCAAACCGGCGGGAATTTCAAACTCTACAAGATGTACCTGAACAAGGACTTCAGCATCGGCGTCGCGGCCTCCAACTTCGACAGCGTCCCCAGCCTCGCGAAGTACAACTACGGGGCATGGCCGAACTACTACAATCGGGACCTCGAAGTCCTCGACCCCCGCTCCGTCGGCGGCACCGGCAGCCTGGTCATGGCGGATCGCTACGACGACTCCCTCGTGAGTTCCAACGAGGCTGGGAACGGCAACACGCCTTTCGACGTTATCAGGATTAACGCCACCACCAACGCAGTTACCGTCCTCGACGGAGGGCAGACGGGCGGCACGGGAGACACCAAGACGCTCTTCGCGGCCGTGCCGGCTCCCAGGAATTGGGGGGGCGTAACGTCGAACAACGTCTCCCTGGTCCTGCCCAAAAGCGGCAGCTTGGGCGGCACGGGTTTCGCCTACGTCTTCGATTCCAGCGGCAACGGAGTCATCGACAACAACCTTACCAGTGAGAAGAAGGCCCTTGTGGCCGTGACCAACAATCCGCTGGACACCGCGTTCGGCCCGGATGGCGCGCTGTACACAGCGGCCTTGAGCGGCGGCACCTCGAGCAAGAAGACGACAGTCCAGCGACAGTTCTGGGGCGCCGGGGGCAGCGCCGTTTCGCAGACTTACCTTACCCTCACAGGAAGCTCGCTCATCAATAAGGACACCGAGGGCCCCGGCATCGCCGTGGGCGGAACGCAGTCGTCGCCGATTGTGTACCTGACAGCGATGGACTGCAACAGCCTGTCCGCGATCTTCGCCTGTCGCGACGACCACCTGGCCGGCGGCGCGCTCGGAAGCGACAACGTCATCACCTGGGGCGTCGACACGGTCGTCGAACTCTGGCACAGTGGCCAGAACCTGGGCGGGACCACGATCAACCTCGGCTTCCAGGGGTACATGGAAGACACCGAGTACAGCGACAACGGCACGGCTAAGGCCCTTCTGTTCAACACCTACTACGCCGGGCTTTTTGCGCTGCAACTCGCCGACAACGGCATGTTAGCCACGAGTATAAAGCAGATCGTGGCGGACACCAGCGTAAACAACCCCGCGAAGGCCCCCGGCGGGTCAATCTCGGGCTTCGCGCTTGACATGGATCCCTCCAGCGTCCCCGAACCCGCGACGTTGCTGCTCCTCGGCACCGGCGCGTTGGGAGCGCTCGGATGGCTGCGCCGAAGGAAGCTGAGATAAACCCCGACGGCAAACGGGGTGTGAAGTTCGATCGGGCCGTCCCGGAGATTCCCTCCAGCCGGGGCGGCCTGATGTTCCCGCCGATGACGGTTGCCGAATACGCTATGATTCTCACTCCGGAATACGATAAGGACGGTCGGCCGGCGACGGTCGCGGGCCGGAAGCATACGAAGGATTTTAACGGGGAGAAGTATCCGATGAGGACGGCCTGGGCAGCGGCGGTACCGGTGTTGCTGGGGTTGTGCGGTCTGGCATGCGCGGGGGAGAACCTGTTCACCGACGGGGGATTCGAGAACATCCTCGACAAGCCCGACGACACCGGGAACCCGTTCAAGGACTGGGGCGGCTGGAAATGGGACGGAAACTGCCGGCGGGTCGCCGACTCCGACATCAAGCACTCGGGCAAGTCGAGCTGCCTCTTGGCGAGCTACGGAGCGTGCAAGATCGCGGTCGAGACGCCGGTGAAGACTGAGGCGGGCTGGTACAAGCTCTCCGGTTACGTCCGTTCGATCGGCGTGACCCCGGGCCAGTGGAACCGGGGGATCATGTTCGCGTTCGAGCCGAAGAAGGAAATCCAGACGTCGCTGCCGATAGGGACCTACGGCTGGAGGAAGTTCGAGCGGATCTACAAGTTCGACGAGGCGTACGACAAGAACCCGTTCTATTTCTACCTCTTCGGGTCGGGCAAGGTGTGGGTCGACGACCTCGCGCTGGAGAAGCTCGAAGGGGCGGACTACGAGGAAGGGCTGACGCTGGGCGAGCCGGAGGAGACGTTCAAGGGATTTGAAGGCGCGGGCGGAATAAAATGCGCGGGGTGCGGGCTGATGATCGACCCCAAGGCCGACAAGTGCCCCGTCTGCGGAGAGTCGATGAAGGGGCTCGGCGAGTTCGACAAGGCGACGCAGCTCTACGAACAGATTGCCGCGCTCATCGAGCAGGCGAAGGGGAAAGGAATCGACACGCTCTACTGGCAGGCGGCGGCCGTCCCGATGCGCGAGGGGCTGAACGAGCGGTGGAAGAGTTTCCCGGACAGCCGTCAGGGGACGCTCGACTACGTGGGCTCGCGCGCCCCGGAGGTCATCGCGGAGATCAACGACGCGCTCGCCGGGAAGCTGGAGGCGCGGAAGGTCCCGCCCAAGCCCGACTTCACGAGGATGAAGCTCCAGGGACGGAACTTCGTTCAGGACGGTCAGCCGACGCTCCTTTTCGGCGTCCACTACGGACCCGCGAAGGAGGCGGAAGGGTTCTTCTCGAACCACACGACCTTCGTCTACACGTGCATGGCGCCCGGCGCGTCGCGCTTCGACTACAAGCAGCAGCCCATCTGGGAGGCGTTCAACAAGTACCCCGACACCCACCGCGTCTGGGATGGCGGCTGGTGCGGGCACATCATTGCGGACAAGTGGTCCGGCGGCGTCACGGGGGCGAACATCGTCATCTGCCTCGAGAGCCCGCACACGCGCGAGGCCTGCGCGGCGTTCTACCGGAAGACACTCCCCGAGCAGATGAAGAGCAAGACGCGCCTGGTGAGCCTGATGGACTACGAGTATTTCTACCTCTGCTACTGCGACATCACGCGCGACCTGTTCCGCGGCTGGCTCAAGGACAAGTTCGGCGCCGTCGACAAGCTGAACGCGGCCTGGGGCACGGCCCACAAGGACTTCGCCGAGGTGCCGCTTCCGGCGCGGCCGCGCGAGACGAACGACGCCAAGCGTTACGACTGGCTCGAGTTCAACATCTGGCGGTTCACCGAGTTCATGAAGTGGGCGAAGGCCGAGCAGCGCAAGACCGACCCCGACGTCCCCCTGGCCACCTGCGCTCCCTATTACAACTTCACCAAGGAATGGGGCGAGAGCGGCAGCGACGTCGAGAGCATGGCGAACGCCGTGAACGACTTCTGCATCAACGAGTCGCCGGCCTCGACGAAGTACGTCGATTTCCTCCGCTCCATCTCCGACAACAAGAAGGCGATCATCGAGGTCGAAGGGAGCGAGTACCGCAACACCATGACGAACTTCCTGCACGGGACCTCGTCGATGTCGCTCTACTGGGCCTGGTCGGACCGCCCGGACGACGGCGGGGCCATCCTCTACGGCCGCGGCGCCCGTCCGCCCTTCTGCACGCTGGCCGAGTCGGAACGCGTGCTGCGCGCCGCGCTCGACGTCCGGCGCCTCGGGAAGGAAATCCTCGCCTTCCAGGACGTCCGGTCGCCGGTGGCGCTGCTCTACTCCCGGGCCTCGATGCTCCAGGGCCCGGCCGTGGGAGGCGACAAAACGCCGTACCTTCTGGAACTGGAGCACTCGTACGACGCGCTCCTCGAACTCGGGGTGTCCGCGGATTTCATCACGACGAAACAGGTCCTCGACGGGAAGCTGCCGCAGTACAAGGTGCTGGTCGTCCCGGGGGCGACCTGGGAGCACACGGCGGTCGTCGGGAAGATCATGGACTTCGCGCGGGCGGGCGGACAGGTGGTGCTCGTGCCGAACTCGTGGTTCTTCGACCAGTATAACCGCAAGCAGGACTTCTTCGCCGCGCTGAACGTCACGGTCACGGGGATGAAGGCCCCCGTGATCCAGGCCGGCGCCGCAAAGACGGGCGTCCAGCGCGACGTCTCCGGCGAAGAGACCGAGGCCCCCTTCCTCATGGGCCTCATGGTCGACACCGTGGTCACCGATGTCCCCAAGGCGGACATCCGCACCGAGAAGGCCGGGATCTTCGCCGATGGCGCGCCGGCGCTCAAGGGCGCGGGGGTCCGGCACGTCCTCAAGGTGGGCGCGCCCGGCAAGGTCCTCGGGACCTTCGAAAAAGGCGAGCCGGCGATCGTCGAGGTCCCCGTCGGCGCCGGCGCCGTCTATTACCTCGCCATCCCGCTCGTCCGCGACAGCATGGTCGAGTTGATGGACCGCATCGTCGCGAAGACCGGCGCCGAGCGTCCCGTCCGATTCCTCACCGCCGACGGCAAGCGCGTGAGCGGCCTGGAGTACCGCGCCGTCAGGACCAACGACGGGTGGCTGGCCTACGTCAACAACCTGGACCGCGACGTGCCGAAGCAGGTCACCTTGACGAGCGCGCTCCATTTCAGCGGCATCACGAACCTGACCCTGGCCCGGGAGCTTCCGACGACGTTCCGGCTCCCCGCCGAGGAGACCTGGATACTGAAGTTGAAGCCGTAGCGGGGAGGCCGCGACGGACCGCCTCCTGATATGTCGTAACTCTCGGCGGGCAAACGCCCGCTATCCGTAAGCGGTGGAAGCATCCGCCGCGCAGGGTTCCTTATACAGCTAACCTTTCGGGGAGATCTGTCATGCGCCGCGCCCGTGGGCTCGTCCTGACGTCCGTGTTCGTCCTTGTGGCTTCCGCGGCCCCGGCGGCGGATGCGCCGAAGGGTCTGCCGGCGATTCACGCGGACATCATGCCGACGGTGACCAGAGAATACGCCGGCGGGGGCCGCAAGCACACCGAATACGAGGTCGAGTGCCTCAAGGAATGGGGCTACCCGGAGGGCTCGGGCAAGTCGCCTTTCGTCGTCTCGTCGCCGGAGAAGGGGCCGGAGCATCCGCCGCTCCTGGTGTACCTGCACGCCGCGGGCGGCAAGGCCGACGGGAACATCCGCAACGCCGGGCCGGAGTTCGTCGTGCTGATGCCCGACTGCCACGGCCCGATGGGCCCCGACGGCTGGTGGGGATGGTTCTGGGCGAAGAAGGACCCGGCGACGTTCGCCCACAAGTATTCGCCGCCGGAAGAGCGCGTCCTCGCGACCATCGAGTGGACGATACGCAAGTACAACGTGGACCGCAACCGGGTCTACATGTGGGGCCACTCGATGGGCGGCAGCGGGACGCTCGGGCTCGGCATGGCGCGCGGCGACATCTTCGCGGCGATCTGGGTCGGGGTCCCCGCGAACGTCGATCACCTCTGGAGCCGCATGGGCCTGCCGGATATGAAGAAGCCGGACGCCGCGGATTACCGCTCGCGCGTCTCGGCCGTCGGCCTGCCGGACCCGCCGCCGGTCGTCAATTTCTCCTCCCCCGTCGACGGCTGGGCGCTGGCTCAGGAGGACTTCCTCAAGGTCGCGCAGGACGGACGGCTTCCGCTCATCTTCTGCTGGGCGCCGTTCGGCCACACGCAGGATTACAGCACCGCGAACCCCGCCGTGCTGGAGTTCCCGTGGAAGGAACTCCGCCGCAACGAGGCGTATCCCGTCTTCACGCACGCCTCGACCGACGCGCATTATCCGGGCTACATGGTCAAGAACAAACCCGACCAGGCCGGGCAGATCAACGGATATTTCCGCTGGAAGGCCCTCGCCGACACGCCCGCAAAGCTCCAGATGGAGCTGAGGCTGGTCGATCCGAAGGAGCTGAAGAAACCGGTCGAGGCGCCCGAGACGTCGACGGTGGACGTGACGCCGAGGCGCCTGCAGCAGTTCAAGCCGGTGGTCGGAAAGCCGTGCGCGTGGACGCTCGCGGAGGGCGGAAAGACCGTTGCCTCGGGCAAGGCCGCGCCGGACGAGATCGGCCTGTTGACGGTACCTCAGCTCGCGTTGACAAAGTCCCCGCGCGTGCTGACGATCGAGGCGGCGAAATGACCGCCCGGCTCAGCCCTGCGAACGCTGGGCGCAGCTCACGGCAACCGCGAGGATGTTGTTCATGAGGTGCAGCATGAGCGGCGCCGCGAGGCGGCCGGTGCGGCGGTAGGCGTATCCGAGGGCGACGGCGAGCGGAAATATCAGCGTGGGCACCATGAAGAACCGCGACGTCGGCGAGTGGAGGCATGAGAAGGCGGCGGCGACGATGAGGAGGGCGCCCCACGGATTCATGACGCGCCCGAGGGCGGGCTGGAGGAATCCGCGGAAGATGACTTCTTCGTAGACCGGCGCCAGCGCGACGGCCAGGAAAACGATGATCGCCATTTCGGCCGTCGAGCCGGACTGCACGGCCTTGAGAAGCTCCTGCATCTCGATCTTCTTGCCGGCCATCTCGTGGAGCTTCACGAACGCCAGCCCCATCGGCACGCGCACGGCGTGGACGGCGGCCAGAAGCGATGCGGCGAGCAGCAGGTCGCGGCCCCACCGCGAGAAGACGACGCCGACGTCGCGCGCCCAGAGCCCGTAGCGATAACGCACGAGCGCGAAGATGATGACGAGTGTCCCGGCGAAGGCGACGGCCGTCGCAACGTTCTCGGCCCAGCCCACCTTTCCCGGCGAGTGCTTGTACCACGGCGAGAACGCGAACCCCGCGATGAGCATCAGGACGAGGCACGAGCCGATGGCGACGAGGACGTCGAAGCCGCCCCAAGGCACGAACGGCTCCGTGCGCGAGGGACTCCGCCGATCGAGCCGGCGCCAGACGGAGGCCAGGAGCAGCGCCACCGCGGCCGCGACGGTCGCAAAGAGGATGTTCTCATACGCGTGCAAGCTCCCGGCCCCTTTCGCTCAGGCTCCCGCATCCGCGACGACCTTCACGTAGAGCTTCCTCGCGCGCGGGCCGTCGAACTCGCAGAACCAGATGCCCTGCCACGTCCCGAGCACCAGTTCGCCTTTCTCCACGAGCACGCTCACCCGGCAACCCACGAGCGAGCTCTTGATGTGCGCGTCGGAGTTGCCCTCCGAGTGCTCGTAGCCCGCGTCGGCCGGCGCGATCCGATCGAGGCCCGCGAGGATGTCCCGCGGCACCGAGGCGTCCGCGTTCTCGTTGATCGTCACCGCCGCCGTGGTGTGCGGCACGAACACGATGCACATGCCCGATTTCACGCCGGACTTCCGCGCCGCCGCGCGCACCTGCGCGGTGACGTCGATCATCTGGCAGCGCGCGCCGGTATTGACCGCAATCGAGTCCACCTCAGTCTTTCCCCCCGGCCTTGCGCAGGATGTCGGCGATGTCCCACCGCTTGAGCGCGGTGGCCGTGGCAAGAGGCGTCTTGCCGGACTTGTCGGCCGCGTTCACGTCGGCCTTGGCGGCGATGAGCGCCTGAAGCATCTCCTTCGGCCCGCTCCTCACAGCAAGCATCAGCGGCGTCGCCCCGTCCGCGTCCTGGGCCTCGATATCCGCCCGGCGCTTGATCAGCGCCTCGATCAGCGCGCGGCTCTGCGCCAGGTGAAGCGCGGTGCGGCCCGGCTTGTCCTTCGGCGTCACGTCCGCGTCCGCCGCGAGGATCAGCATCGCGATGTCCGGCTGCCCGCCGCGCGCCGCCGTGATGAGCGGCGTGTTCCCTTCCGCATCGGCCGCGTTCACGTCGGGCTTGGCCGCAAGGAGCGTCTGCACGACGTCCTTGAGCCCTTCCGCCACGGCCTTATGGAGCGGCGTCACGCCCGCCTTGTTCTTCGCGTTGACCTCCGCGCCCGCGGCGAGAAGCGCCTCGACCACGGCCTTCCCCCCGCGATGCGACGCGATATGGAGCGGCGTATCGCCGATACCGTTCACCACCTTGACGTCCGCGCCCGCCGCCAGAAGCGCCGCCGCGAAGTCCTTGCTGCTCCCCTCCGACGCCGCCATCAGCGCCGTCACGCCGGCCTTGTCCTTCACGTTGACGTCGGCCTTGCCGGCGACGAGCGCGTCGACGAGCGCCTTCGTCCCGGCGTCAAAGATCGGCGTGCGCCCGGCCGCGTTACGGGCATTGGCATCGGCCCCGGCGGCGACGAGCATCTTGATGGTGTCCGCGTCGCGGGCGATGAAGATCACCGTCTCGCCCGCCGGGCTCTTCGCGTTCACCTCCACCCCGGCCGCGATCAGCATCGCCGCGATCTCGCGCTGCCGGTTCTTCACCGCCGTGAAGAGCGGAGTATCCCCCGTGCGCTCCGGAATCGTCAGGTCGGCCTTCGCGTCGATGAGCGCCTTCACGACGTCCTTGCGCCCCTGGCCGGCCGCGAAATTCACCGGCGTCCAGCCGCTCTTGTCCTTCGCGTTCACGTCCGCCTTCGCCGCGATCAGCAGGTCCGCCACGCTCCTCTTCGCCGCCAGGTGCAGCGGGGTCTGATCGAGCCTGTTCTTCGCGCCCACGACGCTCGCATCGGCCTTGATGAGCGCCTTCACCGCCGCGTAATCGCCCTTCGCGGCCGCGTCGTGAATCGGCTCGTTCATCGCGGCGGCGGCGCAAGACGCCGAGAACAGCGCCGCGACGGCCGCAAGGAGCATCCTTCTCATGCCGCGCCTCCCGCCGGAAATGGCGCTGATCCATGAACGCCAATCTATCGTAACGCCGCGGGAGCCGCAACGAAAAACCGGGCCGCTTGTGTGGCACACCCGCTTGTCCCGATTCCATCCAGACCCCCGGGATTATCCTCTTCTTATGTAGCCCAGCCGCCCTCGGCTGGGGCTGCCCATTCTGATTCGTCACATAAACGAGGGGAGGCCCAAGGTGCCCCCCTCCTTCTGATTGTGTAGCCCGGCCCCTCGTGGGCCGGCATAGACAGCAAAGAGGCGCCCCACGAGGAGGCGCCCTACATAAACGAGAAGAGGAAAGACACACCCGGGGGCGGGTGTGCCACATAAGCAACCCATAAGCAAACCGCCCGTTGACGCGGCGCGACGCGCCGGGTAGACTGTCGGCATGAGCGACATCCTTGCGGGAATCCTGGCGAACACGCGGAAGGAGCTGGCCGAACGCATGGCATTGCGCCCGCCGGCCGAGGTGCGCGCGGCGGTCAAGGACGCTCCGCCGGCGCGGAGCTTCGAGAAGGCGCTACGCGAGAAGACGCCCATGGCCGTCATCGCGGAGGTGAAGAAGGCCTCGCCGTCGAAGGGGATTATCAGGGACCGCTTCGACCCGGTCACCATCGCGCGCCTCTATGCCCTGGCGGGCGCGGCGGGAATCAGCGTGCTGACCGACGAGAAGCACTTCTGCGGGAAGCTCGAATACCTGAGCGCCATCCGCGCGACGGTCGAGACGCCTCTCTTGCGGAAGGATTTCCTCATCGACGAATACCAGGTGTGGGAATCCCGCGCGGCGGGCGCGGATGCGGTGTTGCTCATCAGCGACGCGCTGGAACCGGACGTCCTCAAGCGGATGCTCGACCTCGTCCACGAGACCGGGATGGAGGCGCTGGTCGAGTCGCACGACCTCGCGCACCTCGAACACGCGATCGCCTCGGGCGCGCGGATCATCGGCGTCAATAACCGCAACCTCTCCACCTTCCGCGTCGACATCGAGAACACCGAGCGCCTGGCGAAGTACGTGCCCGCCGACCGCGTGCTCGTCGGCGAAAGCGGCATCGCCTCCGCCGACGACGTGAAGCGCCTCGCCTCCTTCGGCGTCCGCGCCGTCCTCGTCGGCGAAACGCTCATGCGCGCCGACGACGTCGCGGCGAAGCTGCGGGAGCTGTCGCTTATGTAGCACAGGCGCCCTCGCCTGGGTCTTCGCTTCTTCCTGTATGTTCGAACAACAGCAGCCCCAGCCGAAGGCGGCTGGGCTACACAGGCACAAGAAAGAAATCATGTCCGAACCCCGACCTCCCCGCTGGGCCGAAACGCCCGAAGGAATCCCCTGGCAGGTGATGTACTCCGCGTTCCTCGGCGTGCTGCTCGCGGCAATTGCGATCTTCGACGGGCTCTGCCTGAAGGGCCGCGGCGACACCGCGCTCGGCGTGGGGATGGTCGCGCTGGCGCTGGGACTCGCCGCGTGCTTCGTGGCGCTCATCGCCGGGGTGCGCTGGGCACTCTCCGTCTGCCGCATCGCCACGATGGCCGCATCCGCGGTGATGCTCGCCAACCTCTCCTGGGAACTCCTCCTCGTCGCCCGCCGGCCCGAGTGGCGCCTCCCCGCCGCGCGCCACGCGAAGCAGGTCCTCGACGCCCTCTTCGAGCCCCGTCCCCTCATGTTCCTCGGCGGCTTCGCCGCCTGCGCCGTGATCCTCGCGCTGCTATTGGGGCCGGCCGTCCGGCGGCACTTCACGCGGCCGTAATCTTTGCGCGGCCCCGACGCGTCGGGATGGCCCCGTGTCTCTTCGTCTTTGTAGGGCGCCTCCTCGTGGGGCGCCCCTTGTCCGTCTCATCGCGGCGAGAAGAAGAAGCACGGGGGGACACATGGGTCCCCCCCTACAAAAGAAGAGAAGGCCGACGGCGCTGCCAGAGGTGGACAATCAGCCGGACGATCACCGCGACGAGCCAGACGCACCAGAGCACCGCGACGGCGATGTCCCCCTCAGGCGACGGGCCCCACGTCCGGCACAGGCAGTCGTGGTAGAAATTCACGAGAAACCACTGCGTCCCCGCGGCATAGAGCCACAATCCGACGAGCCCCAATTCCAGCGACCGCCTCGCCTCGCCGAAGGCCAGTCTCTCGAAGTAGGCGAACGACGCCGACACCCCCGCCAGAAGAACCAGCGCCACGGCGGCACGCCAGAGCGTCGGCCATAGCTCGGGCAGGGAATTGAAGGGAATGCGATAGATCGGCGGAACAACCTGCGCGAGATATATCCCGATTACCAGCACGAGTCCCGGCGGAACGAACGTCAGCCACCGAAGCCGAGCCCTGTATCTCGCGATCAATCCCGCAATGACGCCCAGGATCAGGCCGGCGGCCAGAAGCCACCGCGTCCCCGCCAGAAATACGGGGTCAAGGACCGGCGCCGTGGTCTTCGTGTATGGGCCGTCCATGTGCCAGAACATCCACAGCCCGGCGAGCACCAGGCTCGCGCCAACGAGAAAGAACCGCGACGTGCCGAACCATTCGCGTTCGCGGCGCGACGCCTTCGCCCACGCGGCAAGGACCGCGTCGATGATGAAGAACGAGATAATCGCCCACCCGAGGGCCTCCGGCAGCGGCGAGTTCTCCCGCATCGCCTTGCTGAAGAAGCTGAGGTCATGCTTGATGTGGTTGAACGGATGGATGAGGGTGACGATGGTGTCGAGCGCGATCGCGAGGATGCAGTAACAGCCGATCCACTTCAGCGCCGCCATGATGCCGGCCAGTGCCGGCCGCGCCCAACGCATTCTCGCGCTACGGGTTCCGGATTCGCTCATCGGCGTTCCGCCCGAAATGGAAATGTCGCGCCCGCCGCTGAATTGTATCCGGGTCTGCGAGTTCTTCAAGTGAGCGGGACGGTCAGCTTATGTAGCTTGTTGTGTGGCCCGGTCGCCCTCGGCTGGGACGGCTTCTTCTCATTCATCACAGGCGAGGGTCCCGATTGTGATCGGGATGCCGCATAAACGAGAGGAAGAAACTGGAGAAGAAGAGCGGGGGGACACATGGGTCCCCCCTACAAGAGAGGAGAAGGCCGGAAGAAGAGGCTGCAGAGGCAGTGGCCGTGCTCGGCGACTTCCTTCGCATGGGGCTCGCAGGGGCAGATGGAGAGCTTGTCCTTCGCGGGGTCGCCGGTGACGACGCGGCAGGGACAATAGAACTCGCCGTAGCGCACCTTGCGCCGGGCGAGGGCGACGAAGAGCATCGCGAGGTACTTCGGGTCGGGGTTGAGCGATTCGCCGTGCTCGCGCGCGTGGCGGCGGGACAACTCCTCCGCGACTTTCGTCTCGCGGTCAATGGCGGCGGATTCGTCGGTCATGGCATGTCCCTGACGGCCCCCTCACCCCCTGGAGGAGGCGAGGGAGAAAAACGCGAGACTACGG
>JBBIVY010000111.1:0-8585 GCA_037439485.1 Planctomycetota bacterium
CTCGTGCGACGTGTGGACGAGGATGGGCGCCACGAGCTTCACGAGCGTCTTCAGGATCTCGCTCATCGCCGTCTGCGCAGAGCGCCGCTCCAGCGACTTCGGCGCCTCGCAATAGAGCCGGTCCTTCAGCACGTCGAGGTAGAACGAACTCATCTCCACCGCGCAGAAGTTATGCACCTCGTGATAGACGCGGTGGAACTCGTAATTCTCATACGCGTCCGTCACGCGCTCGACGAGGTGTTGAAGCTCGCTCAGCGCCCAGCGGTCGATCTCGAGCATCTCCGACGACGCCACCGCGTCCTTCTTCGGATCGAAGCCCGCGAGGTTGCCCAGGAGATATCGAAACGTGTTGCGCACCCGGCGATAGGCGTCGCTCATGCGCTGGATGAGCGCCATGCTGACGGAGATGTCGTTCATGTAATCGACCGACGAAAGCCAGAGGCGCACGACGTCGGCGCCGAACTGCTTGACGGCCTGCTCGCCCATGATGAGGTTGCCGAGCGACTTGGACATCTTCTCGCCCTTCTCATCGACGACGAAGCCGTGCGTGACGACGGTCTTGAACGGCGGCGCGCCCTCCGCGGCCACGCCGGTGAGAAGCGACACCTGGAACCAGCCGCGGTGCTGATCGGTGCCTTCGAGGTAAAGCTCAGACGGATAGCCGAGCGCGGGGTTCTTCTTCAGCACCGAGCGGTGCGAGGAGCCCGACTCAAACCAGACGTCGAAGATGTCGTTCTCCTTGCGAAGCTCCGAGCCCCCGCACGCGGGACACTTGGCCCCGGCGGGCAGCAGTTCCGCGACGGGCGTCGTGAACCACGAGTCGGCGCCCTTCGCGGCAAAGAGATCGCGGACGTGGCGCGTCGTCTCGGGCGTCATGAGCGCCCCGCCGCAGGCGGTGCAATAGAACGCGGGGATCGGCACGCCCCACACGCGCTGACGGCTGACGCACCAGTCGGGACGCTCTTCCACCATGCTCGTGATGCGGACCTCACCCCAATGCGGGACCCACTTCGTGCTCCGGATCGCATCGAGCGCGCGCTTGCGCAGGTCGAGGTTATCCACGCGGACGAACCACTGCTCCGTCGCGCGGAAGATGACGGGCTTCTTGCACCGCCAGCAATGCGGGTAGCTGTGCTTCTGCTTTCCAGAGGCCCACAGCGCGCCCTTCGCCTCCAGCAGCCCGACGATCTGCGGATCGGCGTCGAAGACGCGAACGCCCTCGAACACGCCGGCCTCCACGGTCAGCCGCCCGCGCGAATCGACCGGGGACATCGTCTTCAGCTTGTAGGCGTTGCCCGTATAGAAGTCCTCGCGTCCGTGGCCGGGCGCTGTGTGAACGCAGCCGGTGCCGTCCGTGAGCGTGACGTAATTCGCCAGCACCACCGGGCTCGTGCGGTCGAGGAACGCGTGGCGATAGCGGAGTCCCTCCAACGCCTGCCCCTTCGCGCGGCCGAGCACGGTGAAATCGCTGACGCCGCCGCGACTGAGAACGCTTTGGGCAAGGTCCGACGCCATGACGAACGCTCGCTCGGCGTTCGTCTTCGGGTCGACGAACTTCACCAGCGAGTACTGGAAGTTCGCGTGCAGGGCGATGGCCATGTTCGCCGGAAGCGTCCAGGGCGTCGTCGTCCAGATGAGCCAGGAGGTGTTTTCGGGCAGAGGGCCCTCGACGCCGAACGCCTTCGCCAGCGCGGCGCGGTCGGCCGAGGGGAACGCGACGAAGAGGCTCGGGCCTTCCGAGTCCTCATATTCGATCTCGGCCTCGGCGAGCGCCGTCTCGCAGTGCATGCACCAGTGAATGGGCCTCAGCGCGCGCTCGACAAAGCCCTTCTCCACCAGGTCGGCGAAGACGTCGAGGACGCCCGCTTCGTATTCGCGGTTGAGGGTGAGGTACGGATGAGCCCAGTCGCCGGTGACGCCCAGCATCTTGAACTGCTCGCGCTGGATGCCCATGTACTTCATGGCGTAGTCGCGGCAGAGCTTGCGGATCTCCTCGTGCGACATCGTGCGGGCCTTGGCGCCGAGCTGCTGCATGACCTTGTTCTCGATGGGCAGGCCGTGGCAATCCCACCCGGGGACGTATGGGGAATCGAACCCGCGCATCGAGCGGTAGCGCACGACGACGTCCTTGAGGATCTTGTTGAGCGCGGTGCCGATGTGAACGTCGCCGTTGGCGTAGGGAGGCCCGTCGTGGAGCACCCACTTCGGTTTCCCCGCGCGGAGCCTGCGCAACTGCCCGTAAAGGTCCTTCGCCTCCCACGACTTCCGGATCTCCGGCTCGCGCCGGACGAGGTCGGCCTTCATGCTGAAGGTGGTCTCGGGGAGGTTGACGGTGTTCTTGTAACGGCTCTTGGCATCTTCCGACATGGTTATTCCGCCTTGGGTAAGGTGAAAGCCCGCGCGCCGGGCGCGCGAACCGGTAGTGTATCACACGTAAACGCGCTGAGGCAAGCCGGAACGAGCATCGAGGGCCCGACAGACCGCGCAAGGCGCACTCAGGCGCCGGCCCGATCGGTCGGGGTCGTAATGGGGATGGGCAGAATAGTTGCTATGGTGAACATGTCCGAGTCTTCTCCTGCATTGCTCTTCGTCGGAATCTTAGTCGTTTCCTGAGCAGATATCAAGAGAAAACGCCTGCTCATGCGGGCGCGAGATAATGCAATCGCGGGTAAACATAACTAACAGAACTGAAAAAGCGCAGATTGGCTTGACATGAGATACATTATAGGTTACATTTGTATCATGCCCACCAAGACCGACACAGAAGACCGGATACTGCTCGCCACCCTGGAGGCGTTCCTGGGCCAGGGCGTGAAGAAGACGAGCATTGAGGAGATCGCCCAGAAGGTCGGCGTGACGCGGGTGACCGTGTACCGCTACTATGGGGACCGAAAGGGGCTGGTGCGCGCGGTCTGCCTTCGGGTTGCGGCCATATTCCAGAAGGCTGCAGAGGGCGGCGACGACGAGCCGATGGAGCAGGTGGACCGTCGGCTGGCGCGCCTGATTGCGAACCTGAGCGCGCTGCCGAGGGGAAACCTTCTCGCGAGCTTCGAGGAGGTCCGGCGGATCTATCCCGCCGTTTACGAGGAATACCGGTCGGCGCGGCAGAAGGCCGTCGACCGGATATTCACCCACGCCCTCCAGGCCGCCCGGCGGGAAGGGATGTTGCGGGAGGGGCTGAACCCGGAGGTGCTGAAGGCGATCTTCTGGGCGGCGGTGATGGGGGTGGTCGAGAATCCGTCTCTTGTTTCTTCCGGAGTGCCGCTGGCGGAGATCGCGTCCACGGTGACGGAGGTCTTCCGGCACGGCATCCTGAGATCGGACACGGTCAGGGAGGACTGAACCATGGCGGGCGAATGCCGGGTCACGATGGGGATTGCGCTGGGCGGGGCGTTCCTTCTGCTTCTCGGAGGCTGCCATCGTCGCGCAGTCGAGTCGCCGCCCGCAACGGCGGTCTATGCCGCGACGCTGAAGCCCGAGAGCATCCTCGCGGAGACGCGGATCAGCGCGACGGTGCGCGAGCGCCGGCGGATCGAGGTGTCGTTCAAGGTGCCGGGGACCGTGGCGATGCTGCTCCAGGTTCCCGGGCCGGACGGCAAGCTTCGCGACGTCCATGAAGGAGACGTGATCGCCGCCTCGGCCGACCGTCCCCTGGCCCGGCTCGACGACTCGGACTACCGCCGGGCGCTGTCCACCACCGGCGAGCGTCTCGCGCAGGCCCGGGCCAAGGAGCAGACGGCGCAGGCCAACGTCACGGAGGCGCGCGCGGAATTCGAGCGCATGAAGTCGCTCCTGGAGAAGCGCGTCGTGCCCCAGCAGACGTTCGACACCGCCCAGGCCAAGCGCGACGCCGGCGAGGCCGAACTCGAAGCGGCCCGCCATGAGATCCGCGCCACCCTCGTCGCCCAGGAACAGGCCGCCGACGACCTGAAGAACTGCGCGCTGATCTCCCCCCTTCCCGAGGCCACGGTCTCCGTGAAATACATCGAGGGAGGCGAGCGGGTCACCGCCAACCAGCCCGTGTTCCAGGTGCTGGACCTCTCCAACGTGCGCGTCGCCTTCGGCGTGCCCGACACGAAGATCGGCGAGTTCTCCATCGGCCAGGCGCTGGGCGTCACCGCCGACGCCTTCCCCGGCCGCCGGTTCGCCGGGCGCGTGACCAAGATCAACCCCTCCGCCAATGCGAAGACCCGCAGCTTCGAAATCGAAGTGACCATCGACGAGCCCCAGGGACTCAAGCCCGGCATGGTCGTGACCATCCTCGTCGGCCGCACCGAGACGGCGGTCCTGGCCCCGATGACCGCCATCGTGCGCGGGACGCTCGACGAGTACGCCGTCTTCATCGTCGCGGACGAGAACGGGAAGAAGGTGGCGCACAAGCGGCGCGTGACGCTGTCCGGCGTCTTCGACAACCGCGTCCGTCTTGCCGAAGGCGGCGAGGTCCGCGCCGGGGACGCCGTGGTCGTGTCCGGGGCCTTCCGCCTGTCGGAGGGCCAGGCGGTGCGGGTGGTTGACGTGCCGCAGGCGGCGCTCAACATCGGCAGCCTGGAACGTTCGGACAAGCCGTAGGCCGGCAACCCGCGAGGGACCAAGCAATGGCGCGCATGACCCTGTCTCAGTTCTTCGTCTACCGGAAGCCCGTGGCATGGACGGCGCTCTTCGCGACGCTGCTGTGGGGCGTCTTCGCCTACCGGGCGATGCCGCAGCAGCAGGACCCGATCATCCCGATCCGCCTGGCGACCATCGTGACGGCGTACCCCGGCGCCGAGGCGGAGAAGGTGGAGCAGGAAGTCACGCGCCGGGTCGAGAAGCAGGTCTCCCAGTGCGACAAGGTGAAGACGGTCTACTCGGAGAGCCGCCAGGGGCTGTCGGTGGTTTTCGTCGAGCTCACCGACGCGGTGCGCGACCCGGAGGAGGTGTGGCAGGACCTCCAGGGCCGCCTCGAGCTTCTGACCGACCTGCCGACGGTGGGCAGCTACGCGGTGAAGCCGCAGATCAACAAGGACTTCGCGGAGTCGGTCGCCGTGATGCTGACCCTCTCCAGCCCGAAGGCGTCCGACTTTGAGATCCACGAGCGGTCGAAGAGCATCGTCGCGGCGCTGAGCGAGTTCCGGCAGGGCCGGCCCGCGGAACTTCGCGACCGGCGCGTCAGCGCGGTGCTGGTCTACCCGAACACGGTCGGACGCTCCTACGTCCTCTGGCTCGGGGGGAGCCTCCTCCAGCGGCTGACGGAGCGCGGGCTCATCGAGGACGCCCACGTCGTCGAGGCGCCCGGCGCCGGATGTCTCGATTTCCGCCTCCGCGGAGGCCGGAGCGACAACGAACTCGCGCGGGAATCGCTGCGCTGGGAAAGCGACACCATCGGCGCGGGCACGTCGCACCCCGACATGTGGCGCGGGACGCTCGTGAGCGACCTGTCCACGCTGGAAGAGCGGCTCCGCAGCGCCCGGCGCGACCCGACCGGGGGCCCCGACCGCTACAGCTACCGGGACCTGCGCCGGTTCTCCGACATCCTCCGCGACCGGCTCAAGCGGTTCCCGACGATCGGCAAGATCGACGAGGTCGGCGTCCAGGAAGAGGCGATCTACCTCTACTACAGCAGCCGGCGGTTCAGCGCGCTGGACCTGGCGCCGCAATCGGTCGCCTCGCGCCTGGAATACCGCAACATCAACCTGCCCGGCGGACGCGTGGAGACGCCCCTCCAGACCGTCGTCGTCCACCCCAGCGGCGAGTTCAAGAACGAACGCGACGTCGGCGAGGTGGTCATCGACGTCCAGGACGGGCACCCCGTCTACCTGCGCGACATGGTCGACATCGTGCGGGGCTACGAAGACCCGCCCAACGTCATGGTCTACCGCACCGTCAAGGTCGACGGCTCCTGCCCGCCCGAGGCGCGGATGCCCGGCGACACGGACGACGAGGCCGCGGCCTCCGGCGACGAGGCGGCGCCGCTGCCGGCGAATCCGAAACTCCAGACGACCCGTGCGATCACCCTGGCGATCCGGCAGATGAGAGGGTCGCACATCGAGGACTTCGCCCGGGACGTCGAGGCCGGGCTGCAGTCGCTCCACGGCATCCTCCCCGCGGACGTCCGCATCGAGAGGATCCACGACGAGCCGAAGGGGGTCCACGAGAAGGTCGGGCAGTTCAACCGGAGCCTCATCGAGGCCGTGCTCATCGTCGTCATCATCGCGCTGGTCTTCATGGAGTGGCGCAGCGCCGTGCTCGTGGCCTTCGCCATACCGGTGACGGTCGCCATGACGCTCGGGTTCTGCCAGATCGTGGGCGTCGACCTGCAGCAGGTCTCCATCGCGGCGATGATCTTCGCGCTGGGCCTGCTCGTGGACGACCCCGTCGTGGCCGGAGACGCCATCAACCGCGAGATGGCGCACGGCAAGCCCCGCGACGTGGCCGCCTGGCTCGGCCCGCAGAAGCTGGCCCGGGCGATCCTCTTCGCCACCGTGACCAACTGCGCCGCCTTTCTGCCGCTGCTCATCGTCAAGGGAAGGGTCGGCGACTTCATCTACTCGCTGCCGGTCGTCGTCACCGCCTCCCTCGTGGCCAGCCGCATCGTGTCGATGACCTTCACGCCGCTTCTGGGGCAGTATATCCTGAAGGGACAGAAGGGGTTCGACTCCGCGCTCGCCGACGGGGGCCGGGGCGCCGGGTTCGCCCGGTTCTACAACCGATTCTGCGGGTGGTGCCTGAACCGCAAGGCGATTGTGCTGGGGGTATGCTTCGCCTTCCTGGCCGCGGGCGCCGCGGTCCTGCCGTTCATCGGCACGTCCTTCTTCCCCAAGGACTTCCACACGGTCTTCATCGTCAACGTCACGCTGGCCGAGGGCTCGCCGCTGCGGCAGACCCGCGACGAGACGATCCGGGTCATCCGCGAGATCGACCGCCTGGAGGGGAGCAAGATCGCCGCGTACACGACGTTCGTCGGCCAGGGAGGGCCGCGCTTCTGGCTGTCGGTCTTCCCCGAACAGCGATCCGACAGCTACGCCCAGATCCTCGTCCACACGACGGACAAGCGCGTGACGCAGGGGGTGGTCGGACGGCTCAAGAGCGCGCTCTCCACGGCGTTTCCCGCCGCGCGCGTGACGGTGGAGCAGCTCGAGACCGGCCCGCCCGTCGGCGTGCCCGTGCAGATCCGGCTCTTCGGCGACGACGCGCGCGCGCTCCGCCGGATGGCCGAGGACGCCAAGCGCGACCTGCGCGAGATCCCCGGCACCGACAACATCTACGACGACTGGGGCCCCGAGGTCCTCCGCGTCTCCGTCGCCATCGACCCCGACCGCGCGAACATGGCCGGCGTCTCCAACGAGGACGTCGCCATGCTCCTGAACACGGGCCTCTCGGGCGCGTCCCCCACGAGCCTCCGCGAGGGCGACCGCCTCATCCCCATCACCTTCCGCCTCCGCAGCGACGAACGCTCGCGCGTCGAGGACATCGCCGACCTCGACGTCTTCAGCTCCATCACCAACGCGCGCGTCCCCATCCGCCAGATCGCGGACTTCTCGACCCAGCTCGTCTCGCCCAGGATCAACCGGCGCGACCACCAGCGATGCGTCACCGTCAAATGCTACACCGCCCCCGGCGTCCTCGCCAGCAGCGTCGTCGGCGAGATGCAGCGGCGTCTCGAGAAGGAATCGCGCGAGTGGGCGCCCGGCTGCCGTTACGTCTTCGGCGGCGAGCACGAGGAGCAGGTCAAGGGCTTCGACTCGGTCAAGCTCGCGCTGCTTATCTCCCTGGTGATGATCTACCTCGCGCTCGTCTTCCAGTTCAACAGCGTCTCGAAGCCGCTCGTCGTCTTCGCGGCGGTGCCCTTCGGGCTCACGGCGGGGATCATGGGGCTCCTGCCTTTCGGGGCGCCGTTCGGATTCATGGCGTTCCTGGGGCTGGCGTCGCTGGCGGGGGTCATCGTCAGCCATATCATCGTGCTGTTCGATTACATCGAGGAGGCGCGCGAACGCGGCGAGCCGCTGCGGCGGGCCGTCATCGACTCGGCGCTCGTGCGGCTGCGGCCCGTGCTCGTGACCGTGCTGGCCACCGTGGGCGGCCTCATCCCTCTCGCCCTCGAAGGCGGGCCCCTGTGGGAGCCGATGTGCTACGTCCTGATCTCGGGGCTGTTCCTGGCCACCCTCGTGACGATGGTCATCGTGCCCGTCCTCTACGTCGCCTTCGCGGAGAACCTGCACCTCATCCGCTGGGAGCACAAGGAGACCGAGGTCCCCGAGGAGAAGCGCAAGCCTCGCGCGTGAGGCCGGAGCGGGTTACTTCTCCCCGCGCAGCGGCACGAGGCACAGGAACGCGAACGGCTTCGCGCCGGGATTCCGGAACTGGTGCATCTCGTTCGGCGCCACGAGGACGACGCTGCCGACGGAGACCTTCGTTTCGCCCGCTTCGCTCTTCGCGACGCCTTCGCCCTCGACGACGAAAACCTCGTGCTCCCAGTCGTGCTGGTGCCACGGCGTCGAGCCGCCGGGGGCCATGGTGAACTTCCTCATCGCGAACTCCGGCGCCCCGTCCGCCGGGCCGATGAGAAGCTGCTTCGTCACGCCGGGCGCGGCAGTGCCCATCGGCGT
>JBBIVY010000111.1:8685-11951 GCA_037439485.1 Planctomycetota bacterium
TCACCACCCGCGAAATCTTCGGCTCGGCGGCCTGGGCGGCGGCGATGATGTGGGCGATATCCACCGGCTTCAAGTCCTTCGGGACGCATCGGTCGGTGATGCAGGCGATGCCGAGGCACTTCACTCCGGCATGGCGCGCGACGATCACCTCGGGCACGGTGCTCATGCCGACGACGTCGGCGCCGATGGTGCGCAGCCAGCCGTACTCGGCGCGCGTCTCCAGGCTCGGCCCTTCCACCGCAACATAGACCCCCTTCTTCGGCTTGAGGCCTTCCGCCTTCGCGGTCTTCTCGGTGAGATCGGCGAGGTCCTTGTCGTAGGGGTCGAGCATGTCGAGGAACAGGTTCCCGAAGTCGGCCTCGTCCAGCCCCGTGAGCGGGTTCGCTCCGAGCTGGTTGATGTGGTCGGTGATGATGAACAGGTCCCCCGCCGCGTGGTCTTCGCGCATGCCGCCGCAGGCGTTGGAGACGATGAGCACCTTGATGCCGAGCTTGATCATGACCCACACGGGCAGCGTGATCTCGCGCATCGAGTAGCCCTGATATTTGTGGAACCGCCCGGCCATCGCGCAGACGGGCTTGCCGCCGATGGTGCCGAAGACGAACTCGGCCTTGTGCGTGGCGACCATCTGGCTGGGCATTCCGGGGACGTCGGCATAGCGCACGATCTCAGGATTCCGGATCTCCGTCGCGAGGGCGTCGAGTCCCGTGCCCAGGATGATCCCGATGACGGGCTTGACCTGCGTCTTCTTCCGCACGACGGCGACGGCCTTCTCAATCGTCTTCGCGAACTCGGACATGCGGCCTCCTCTGGGGTTCAATCCTCAGTAATTCAAGAGCGACAACGCGGCCTCTTTCGCGAGGCCGGCGACCATCAGCTTCTTGTCCCGCGACGTCTCGCCCGAGACGAGCTTCACCTGCGAACGCGAGACTCCGAGCGTCTTCGCCACCAGCTCGCAGACGGCTTTGTTCGCCTTCCCGCGCTCGGGCGCCGCGGAGACGGACAGCTTGAGCGCCCCCGCGTGCTCGCCGATCACCCGATCGCGCGACGCCCCGGCGCTCACCTTGACGGGGATCACGATGCCGTCCGGACGCTCTTCGATCGCGATCATGGCGCTATTGCCCCAGCTCGCGCGAGCGTTTCGCGGCCTGGCGGATCGCGGCGACGAAATCCTGCCCCACGCCCTTCGATTCGAGAAACGTGATCGCCGCCTCGGTCGTGCCGCCCGGGCTCGTGACGTTCCGGCGCAACACGCGCGGGTCGTCCTTCGATTCGAGCGCCAGCTTCGCCGCGCCGAGCGCCGTCTGCTTCACCAGCGTCGCCACCACCGTGGGCGGCAGCCCCTCCGCCAGGCCCGCGGCCTCCATCTGCTCCATCAGGTAGAAGAAGTAGGCCGGCCCCGAGCCCGAGATCGCCGTCACCGCGTCCAGGTGGTCCTCGTCAAGCTCCAGCACCTCGCCGACGGCCTCCAGGATGGCGTGCGCGATCCGGCAATGCACGTCGCAGGCGTAGGCCCCGCACGACACCACCGAGATCCCCGCGCCCACCAGCGCCGGCGTGTTCGGCATCGCCCGCACCACCGGCGGCTTCGCCGGAAGCTTCGACTCGATGAACGCCGTGCGGATGCCCGCGCACACGCTCAGCACGACCTGGTCCTTGCGGACGAACGGCGCAATCTGCTCGAGCACGGCGGGGAGCACCTTGGGCTTGACGACGAGCACGAGCACGTCGGCGAAACGCGCGACCTCGCCGTTGTCGGGCGTCACGCGCACCCCAAACTCCCGCGACGCGCGCCCGCGGCGCTCCGGGTCGACGTCGCTTGCCATCACCATCTTCGGCTCCACGAGGTAGCTCTTGACGAGGCCCCCGATCAGCGCCGACGCCATGTTTCCCGCGCCGATGAAGCCGATCTTCCGTCCGGTCAGTTCCGACATGGCCAACTCCTTGGCACTGAGCCCCGCCCGCAGAACGACAAACTGAAAGACGGGCACGACATGTCGTGCCCCTACGAAGTCAGGCAAACAGCGCGCTGCCGATTCGGACGATCGTCGCGCCTTCCTCGATCGCCACCTCAAAGTCCTGCGTCATGCCCATCGAAAGCTCCGCCATCGCCCCCGGCGGCAGGTGGCGTGAGATCTGCGTCGCCAGTTCGCGCAGCCTCGCGAACACCGGCCGCACCGTCTCGGGGTTCTCCGCAATCGGCGCCATGGTCATCAACCCGCGCAGGCGCAGCGACGGCAGCCCCGCGATCTTCTCCGCCAGCGCCCCGGCCTCGCCCGGCGCGACGCCGTATTTCGCCTCCTCGCCGGCGACGTTCACCTCGATCAGGGCCTCGACCTCAATCCCCAGCCCCGCGGCCCGGCGGCTCAGCACCTCGGCCAGCTCGGCGGATTCCACCGAATGCACGATCCGCGAGTGCGGCAGGAGGTCCTTGACCTTGTTGCGCTGGAGGTGGCCGATCATGTGCCACGTCGCGCCGATATCGGCAAGGGCCTCCGACTTGCGCACGAGTTCCGGCACCCGGTTCTCGCCGAACTCCTTCAGCCCCAGGGAGTTGAGAATCCGAACGACGTCGACATCCACAGTCTTCGTGACGGCGACGAGCCTCACCGCCCCGTCCGCCCGGCCCGCACGCCGACAGGCCCCCTCCATCCTCGACCGGACGCCCGCCACGTTCTCGCTGATTCGCTCGGGGCCCTGGCCCACGGAACACCCCCATCGCTGAAGATCGACCTGACGCATTCAGGGTAGCAAACCTGGCGCGCCTGTCAACCCTCCGGGCAATTCCCAGCCCACCAGCCTCCCCCGTCCCCCCTCCGGCAAATCAATGCCGCACAACTCCGTTTCGTCGAATTCGGCCTGGATATCAAGCATATCAAGGATATCAGCCCTCCCTGCATACCTGCTCTTCACGAACTCCCCGTTTATGGCCTCCCCGAGATATAGCAGCCCATCAATATGGCAGAAAACCCCGCCGTTTTGCCAAATCTCACCGAAGTATCAAACATACCAGAGATATCAGCATTCCCTTGATACCAACTTTTCATCACCTTCCATCTCGCCCCTTCTTATTAGGGACGGGGGCTAATAAGCCTAACGGCTCAGTCATGCCATCTCTTTGCCAAGCTTCCTGCTCACAGGTGACCTAATTAGCACCCGTCCCTAATTAGAATAAATAGGGACGGGGGCTAATTATCTCATTTTCTCAAAACGTTTCTTTTTGGCAAATCTCCTGCGTATAGTGCAGAATAAATAGCCTGCGTCCC
>JBBIVY010000112.1:0-5558 GCA_037439485.1 Planctomycetota bacterium
ATCTGGACGGGGCTGCACGTCTACGTCTTCCAGCGGGCGCACTCGGTGCCGCTCGTGGCGAGGCACGTGCCGGCGTGGGTCCTCATCGCCGTCGCGGCGGCGCTCTGGGGGAGTTTCCTCGGGGGGCACCTGCTGCCGGGGCCGAGGTGGCTCGCGCTTACCCTCGAACGTGTCGGGGCGTGGTGGGTCGGGGTGCTCTTCCTCGCCTTCGTGTCGCTCCTCGCGGCGGACCTCATCACGGGCTTCGGCTTTCTCCTCAAGCCCCACGTGCCGGCGATCCGCGGCTGGGCCTTCGCCGCCGCGGGCGCGCTCACGGTTATCGCGCTCGTCCAGGGCCTGCGAGCGCCCGTCGTCCGCGATTACGACGTGATCGTCCCCGGCCTTCCCGCCAGGGCCGACGGCATGAGGATCGTCGTCCTCTCCGATCTCCACCTCGACGGGATGCTCGGCGACGCGTGGGCCGCGGATCGCGTCAAGCAGGCGAACGATCTCAAGGGCGACGTCATCGTCCTCGTCGGCGACGTCGCGGATTCCCGCATGGACGACGCCTCGGCGAAGCGCGCCGCGGAGGCCTTGCGCGGGCTCTATGCGCCGCTGGGGGTCTACGCGGTCTTCGGCAATCACGAGACCTATGCGGGGGTCGACTGGAGCGCGAAGTTCTTCCAGGACGCCGGGCTCGCGCTCCTTCGCGACCAGTGGACGGAACTCCGCCCCGGCCTCATCCTCGCCGGCGTCCGCGATTCAGGCGACGTCGCGAAGGCCCTCGCCGGAAGGCCCGCGGGCGCGCCCGTGATTCTCCTGGCGCACCGGCCGGCCCATGCCCGCGCCGCCGCGAAGGAGGGCGCCGCGCTCACGATCTCCGGCCACACGCATGGCGGGCAGATCTGGCCTTTCGGCTACTACGTCGCCGCGATGAACGAGGGCAAGCTGGCGGGCCCATACGACGTCGACGGCAAGCCCCTCATTATCTGCCGCGGCACCGGCACCTGGGGCCCGCGCATGAGGCTGTGGTTTCCGGGGGAAATCCTGCGGATCACGCTGCACGAAGCGCGGCCGTAGTGCGGGTGCCGCCGCGGAGCGCGGGTGATTCCAAAGGCGCTCCGCGGGAACTCACTTGCCCCAGCGCTGGCGGATGCCGTCGGCCATCTTGCCGATCTCGATGAGGGCGTCGTTGAGGTCGTCGAGGGCCTTGATGAGCTTCTTGTTGAGTTCGTCCTTCGCCACGAGGGCGCCGACGGTGCCCTTGCCCTCGCTGATGTTGCGGAGGATCTCGTTGAGCGAGGAGAGGGTCTGGTTGGCGGCCTCGAGGTCCTTGCGGAGCGCCGCGGCCACGGCGTCCATGTTCTCGCCCTGGTGGGCGACCTGCTTGTCGAGGCTGTCGGAGAGGCCCTTGAATTTGGCGACGAGCTCGTCGGCGTGCTGGGCGACCTCGACGACGCGCCGGCCGACTTCGCGGAAGGACTTCACGGTCTCCGGCGCCTCGGCCGCGGCGGACCTCAGATCGTTCTGGAACTTCTCGTCGCCGAGCGTCCGGTGCAGGCCCTGGGCGAAGGCGCGGAGGTCCTCCTGGAACTGCTTGTCGCCGAGCGTCTGGCCGAGGCCGTTGATGATGGCGGTGAAATTGCCGCGGATCGTGTCGTTGTCGAGCACCTTGTTGACCCGCTGGACGAAGCTCGTGAGGTTGCCCTGCAGGTTGTCGAGGACGCCACCGAGCTTGCCGGTGAAGTCGCCGATCTTCGCGGCCATCTCGTCGAGCGACGCCGACGGCTCTCCGTCGACGTAGGCCGTGCCGTTGATCGGCAGCGTGCCGTTGGCCATGTTGCCGCCGTAGAATTCGAGGTAGTAGTCGCCGAGGAGCCCCGACGGGCGGATGGTGAGGTGCGCGTTGGCGGGGACCCTGTGAGCGGCCCAGATGTGGAGGACGAGGGCGACCTTGTCGCGGTTCTCGGTGAACTGCGTCGAGCTGACCTCGCCGACGGTGATGCCGAGGTGCCGCACGGGCGTGCCCGGGGCCATGCCGCGGACGTTGGTGAACGCGGCGTTGATGACGTAGTAGTCTCGGCCGAAGAGGACCGCCTGGTTGAAGAAGACGATCATGGCGCCGAGGAGCAGGAGCCCCGTGAGCACGAAGAGCCCGACGGCGATTTCGACCTTGCGGGTATTGGCGTTCATGCGGCCTCCGTTCTTCCCGTAGGGGGCTCCCGATGCGTCGGGATGGCCCCTCTTCGCTGCTATGCTCAAATGGAACGGCAAGAGGGGGGACCCATGGGTCCCCCCCTACAAAGAAATCAGAGAATCCCCTCCGAGCGGCCCTCGATGAACCGGCGGACGACGGGGTCCTGCGAGGCGCGGATCTCGTCGGACGTCCCCTCAAAGACGACGCGCCCTTCGTGCAGCATGACGACGCGGTCGGCGACCTTATCGACGCTGGCCATGTCGTGCGTGACGACGACGGACGTGGTGTGCAGCGCCCGCTCGGCGCGGACGATCAGCTCGTTGATGACGTCGGCGGTGATCGGGTCGAGGCCGGTGGTGGGCTCGTCGTAGAGCACGACCTCCGGGTCGAGCGCGATGGCCCGGGCCAGCGCGACGCGCTTCCTCATGCCGCCCGAAAGCTCCGCGGGCATCTTCGACTCGATGCCGGCGAGGCCCACGAGTTTCAGCTTCTCGGCGACGCGCGCCCTCACGTCCGCGTCCGAATAGTGCGTGTGCTCGCGCAGCGGAAACGCAACGTTCTCTCCCACGTCGAGCGAGTCGAAGAGCGCGCCGCCCTGGAAGACCATGCCGAACCGCGCGCGCAGTTTCGGCATCTCCTTCGTCGGCACCGCCGACAGGTCGCGCCCGTCGAACATCACCCGCCCCGCGTCCGGCCGCTCCAGCCCGATCATGTGCTTCAGCGTCACCGTCTTCCCGCAGCCCGAGCCCCCGATGACGCACAGCGTCTCGCCCGGATAGACGTCGAGCGTCACCCCGCGCAGCACCGCGGCGCCGTTATAGGCCTTCTCGACGTCTTCGAGCCGTATGAGCGATTTTCGTTCCATTCGACTCTCTCATCCCACCGCCGACGGGCTGACGAACAGGTTGTAGATGTGCCTCAGCAGCACGGCGAGGAAGAAGTTGCTGACGAGGATGGCGACGAACGTCGTGACGAACGCGGCGGTCGTCGCGCGGCCGACGCCCTCGGCGCCGGGTTTCGAGTGGAACCCCTTGTAGCAGGCGATGAGGCCGATGAGCCCGCCGAAGAAGACGCTCTTGATGATCCCCGCCCACACGTCCCACGCCCGCACCATGCGCGTGGACTCGTCCCAGTAATAGAACGACTCGATGCCCAGCGTCTGCGTGCTGACGATCCACCCGCCGAGGACGCCGATGGCGTCGCTGAAGACCGTGAGGATGGGCGTGAGCAGCAGCGTCGCGAGGAACCTCGGCACGACGAGATGCCGGATCGGGTTGGCGCCCATCGCGTCGAGCGCGTCGATCTGCTCGGTGACGCGCATCGTGCCCAGCTCCGCCGTCATCGCCCCGCCCACGCGCCCGGCCAGGATCACCGCGGCGAGCACCGGGCCCAGCTCCTTCACCATGCTCACGTTGATGATCATGCCCACGGCGTTCTGCGCGCTGAGCTTGGCGAGCTGGGTGTACATCTGCACCGCGAGGACCATGCCGATGAACGTGCCCGTGACGAGGACGACGGGCAGCGACGACACCCCCACCTCGAAAAAGACGGGCGCCGCGGTGCGCCGGGAGGGAAGCGACGTGAACGACCAGCGGATCATGTCGCCCGCGAAGAGCGAGATTCTCCCCAGGCCCCTCACGGCCTCAATCGTCCCCCGCCCGATGCTTGCCGCCACGTTTATCATGGACCCCCGCCCTCCGCGTCAACCCGACGGCGTATTCTACCACGAAGAGGCGGAGGGCCAAAGGGGGAAAAGCGGAGGGGAACAAGCTGTGCCCACGGGCGGCGGGGCTCCGGCGTGGCGGGTCGGAGCCCCGCCACGCATGATCTTGGAAGTGGACCTCAGATCGACACCGCATCCCCTCTCGCCGGGACGACGACGCGGGGAACGCCGAGACGGGTCAGTTCGGCGGCGAAGGCTTGCGACGCCTCGGGCTCGCCGTGGACGACGAAGGCGCGCTGGAGGCCGGCGAGAAGCGGCGCATCCCAGGCGAGAAGCTCGTTCTTGTCGGCATGTCCGCTGAGGGCCTCGATCTTCTCGATGCGCGCGCGGACGCGGACGTCTTCGCCGAAGATGCGAACGGGATTGCGTCCCTCGGCGAGGTAGCGCCCCAGCGTGTTCTCGGCCTGGTAGCCGACGAAGAGCACGACGTTCGCCGGATCGCCCAGGCCGTGCTTGAGGTGGTGCTGGATGCGCCCGCCTTCGCACATCCCCGACGCGGAGAGAACGATCATCGGGCCCGCGGCGCAGTTGAGCGCCTTCGATTCCTCGGCCGAGGCCGTGAAGCGCAGCCGCGGGAAGGCGAAGGGCGAATCGCCGGACTTGAGCTTCGCGAGCGCCTCGGCGTCGTAGCATTCCGGGTGGCGCTCGTAGACGTCGGTCGCGCGCGTGGACATGGGGCTGTCGACGTAGACCGCGACCGCCGGGACCGCCTTCGCGCGGTAGAGTTCGTCGAGGTAATAGAGAAGCTGCTGCGTGCGCCCCACGCTGAACGCCGGGATGATGAGTTTCGACCGTCGCGAGGAGATTTCCTTGATGAGCTGCGCGAGGCGCTCATGCACCGGCCCTTCCGGCTCGTGGACGCGGTTTCCGTAGGTGCTCTCGGTGATGAGCGTGTCGGCGCCCGTCACCCTGACGGGGTCGCGCAGGATGGGCATGTTCGGGCGGCCGAGGTCGCCGGTGAAGACGACGTGGCGCGTCGTGCCGGAGTCGTCGATCTCGATCTCGGTGATCGCGGAGCCGAGGATGTGCCCGGCGTCGCGGAGCGTGACGCGGAAGCCGGGGACGATTTCCTTCGTCAACTCGTAGGGGAGGCGCTGGAAGCCGGCGGTGACGGGCGGCACGTCCTCGGGCGCATAGAGCGGCTCGACGGGCGGCAGGCCCTGAGCCTTGCGTTTCCCGTTGACGTAATCGACGTCGGCCGCCTGCAGGCGCGCGGAGTCTTCGAGCATCATCTCCGCCAGGTCGGCCGTGGCGGGGGTGGTGAATATCTTCCCGCGAAAGCCCCGCTTCACGAGCGTCGGCAGGTTGCCCGAGTGGTCCATGTGCGCATGGGAGAGCACGCACGCGTCGATCGACCGCGGGTCGAACAGCAGGCTGCGGTTGCGCTCGAACGCCTCCTCGCGCTTGCCCTGGTAGAGCCCGCAATCGAGCAGGACTTTCCGACCGTTTGCCGAGATCACGTGCATCGACCCCGTCACCGTCTGCGCCGCGCCGAAGAACTGGATTTCCATCGTGTCCCCCGTCGAAAAATGGATGCCTGGAATCACCGGACCGGCGTCCAGTAATACGGGTTGAAGATGACCTCCTGCGCCCGAAGCGCCGAGGCGCGGCAACCGATCACTATGCCGACGACTGCCGCCATTCCTCTGTGCTTCTTCA
>JBBIVY010000112.1:5658-11926 GCA_037439485.1 Planctomycetota bacterium
CTTCTTCACGAAGTCGCCCTTGCCAAACGAAAAATGTTCCACCGAGCGTTCGAATTCGACCTTTCCGGGCTTCGGGATTCGTTGTCTCAGGAAGAAGCCGAGTTCGTGTTGCAGACAGAATTCGTTATAGATTTCAATCTCGCCCTTGGCAACCGCGGAGAAGAATTCGGCGAAGACGGGCGTGAGATCGATCACGACGCCGTATCCTCCGTCAGGACCTTCAGGTATCTCTCGTAGGCATAGACGCGGGCGCGACGCCTGCCGGTGACCTCCCGCAGGATTCCCGCGCGACGCAGCACGTCAATGGCCTTGGCGGCGGTCGGCTTGGTCGTCTTCAACATTCCGATGGCGTCCGGGAGCGTCACCATCGGCCGCTCCGGAAGGAAGTCGAGCAGGCGCACCGCGGTCACGGTGCTCGACGCGTGGTTCACCACCGCCCGCCGGTCGGCGGCCAGCACCTCGCTCAACCGGGCCGCGGCGACAACGCCGTCATCGGCCGACTCCGCGACGCATTCGAGAAAGAAGCCGGCCCAACCTTCCCAGTCGCCCTCCGTGCGCGCCTCCGAGAGCCGCCGGTAATACTCCTCGCGGCGCCTCTTGAGCGCCAGGCTCAGATACAGAATGGGCGTCTTGAGAAGACCCCAGTGCTCCACCAGCAGCGCGATGAGCAGACGGCCGATGCGGCCGTTGCCGTCGAGGAAGGGATGGATCGTCTCGAACTGCGCATGCGCGAGTCCCGCGCGCACGAGAGGCGGCAGCGGGTCGGGGGCGTGAATCCATTTCTCGAGGTCGCTCAGACACTGGGGCACGGCGTCGGCGGGAGGCGGCACGAAACGCGCGTTGCCCGGGCGCGTTCCCCCGATCCAGTTCTGCGACGTTCGGACCGTCCCGGGCTGATTCTCCTCGCCCCGCACCCCGCGGAGGAGGCGCCGGTGCACCCCGCACAGAAGCCGCGTGCAGAGCGGAAGCCCATCGCTCCGCCCCAACTCCGTCCGCGCGTAAGACAGGGCTTGCACGTAGTTGCAGACTTCTTCGACGTCCGCCGGCCGTTCGGTCTGCCGCGTGACCTCATAGGCAATCACGTCGCGCAGGGTCGCCTGCGTGCCTTCAATCTGCGACGTGATCACGGCCTCTTTGCGAACAAACCCGTAAACGAACCCGTGCGCGCTGGGAACCATCGCTCCCGCGACGGAGAGCTTGTCCAGAGACGCAAGCGCGTGAGCGTGAAGATCCGCCAGCCTCCCTTCCACCGCGAGCGGAGGATTCGCCGGGGGCAGTCCGTGCGGCACAAAGGCGCGAATTTCCTCGCCCCCCGCCACCGTCGTCCTGTAGATTCCGGTCTGCCGTGCCATCGAAAGCTCCCTTACCGCCGACAATCCTTAGTAAAGCATTCTTTACCAAGGTCGAGCGTTAGTCAAGAGAACTTTACTACAAGTTCGCCGGAAGGCGACGAGATCGCCGCGCCATACGCCACAACTCATTACAGCCAAAGGAGATGCGGCGAGGCATGCAGGAATGAAAAGGCCCCTCTTGCGAGGGGCCTCGGGTGCGGGTGTTGAGGCGGAAGTCGTCAGGCCGGCTTGGCCTCTCCGCCGGGAGAACTGGAGGCGCCGGCGGGCTCGGGCGGTTGGGGCTTGGCGATGGCGTCGAAGTAGAGGTGGTCTTCCTTGAGGCGGACGACCACCTTCTCGACGCCCTTGAAGGCGCCGCGGAGGATCTCCTCGCTCATGGGGTCCTCGATGAGCCGCTCGATGGTGCGCTTCAAAGGACGGGCGCCGTATTGCGAGTTAAAGCCCTTGTCGATGATGAACGTGCGCGCGTCGTCGTCGAGCTCGAGCACAAGCCCGCGGTCGGCCAGGCGGTCCTTCACGTGCGCCATCTCCAGGTCGATGATCGTCTTGAGATCGTTCTTCGACAGCGACTGGAAGACGATGATGTCGTCCAGCCGGTTGAGGAACTCCGGACGGAAGTGCTTCTCGATCTCGCCCAGGAGCCGGTCCTTCATCTTCTGATAGGTCATCGCCTCGTCCGACGTGCGGAAGCCGAGCGACGACTGGTTCTTGATGACCTCCGCGCCGATGTTGCTCGTCATGATCAGGATCGTGTTGCGGAAGTCGACGTGCCGGCCGAACGAGTCCGTGAGCCGGCCTTCCTCCATGATCTGGAGCAGCATGTTGAACACGTCGTGGTGCGCCTTCTCGATCTCGTCCAGGAGCACCACCGAGTACGGACGCCGACGGATCTTCTCGGTGAGCTGGCCGCCTTCCTCGTAGCCGACATATCCCGGCGGCGCGCCGATGAGCCGCGAGACGTTGTGCTTCTCCATATACTCGGACATGTCGATCTGGATCAGCGCGTCTTCCTCGCCGAACATGAACTTGGCAAGGGCCCGCGCGAGGTGCGTCTTGCCTACGCCCGACGGGCCGATGAAGATGAACGACCCCATCGGCCGCTTCGGGTCCTTCAGGCCGGAGCGCGACCGCCGCACGGCCTTGGCGATGGCGTGCACCGCCTCGTCCTGGCTGACGACCGACTTGTGCAGCTCCTCCTCCATCTTGAGCAGCTTCGACGCCTCTTCGCTCTCCAGGCGCGTGAGCGGGATGCCCGTCATGGAGGAGACGACCTCGGCGATGACCTCCTCGTCGACGGTGCCCTCGATCTCGCCGGACTTCGTGGCCCACTCCTGCTGGATGGCTTCGAGGTTCTGGCGGAGCTTGTCGGCCTCGTCGCGCAGGCTCGCGGCGCGCTCGAAGTCCTGATTGGTGACGGCCTCTTCCTTGGCCTCGTTGAGGTGCTCGATCTTCTCCTCGAGGTCCTTGAGATTCGGCGGCTTGGTCATCGCGCGCAGGCGCACGCGGGCGCCCGACTCGTCGATGACGTCGATGGCCTTGTCGGGCAGGCAGCGCCCGGCGATGTAGCGGCTCGACAGCTCCACCGCGCCTTCGAGCGCCTCGTCGGTGTACTTCACGCGATGGTGCGCTTCGTACCGGTCGCGCAGGCCCTTCAATATCTTCACCGTCTCGTCCTTCGTCGGCGGGTCCACCATGATGGTCTGGAACCGCCGCTCGAGGGCGCCGTCCTTCTCGATGTACTTGCGATACTCGTCCAGCGTCGTCGCGCCGATGCACTGGATCTCGCCGCGCGACAGCGACGGCTTGAGCACGTTGGACGCGTCGATGGCGCCCTCGGCCCCGCCCGCGCCGACGATGGTGTGCAGCTCGTCGATGAACAGGATCACGTTCTTCGCCCGGCGGACTTCGTTCATCACCGCCTTGATGCGCTCCTCGAACTGCCCGCGATACTTCGTGCCCGCGACCATCATCGCCAGGTCCAGGATCACGATGCGCTTTTCGCGGAGGATCTCGGGGACGTTGTGATCCACGATGGCCTGCGCGAGGCCCTCGACGATCGCCGTCTTGCCCACGCCCGCCTCGCCGAGGAGCACGGGGTTATTCTTCGTGCGGCGGCACAGCACCTGGATGACGCGCTCGATCTCCCGGACGCGGCCGATGACCGGGTCGAGTTCGCGGTTCGTCGCCTGCTTGGTGAGGTCGCGGCCGAACGAATCGAGCGCGGGGGTCTTCGACTTGCCCTTCTCGCCGCCGGCCTCCTCCGTCCCCGGAAACGCCGCGGCGGTCGATTGCGGCGTCTCGCCGCCTTCCTGCGCGGCGCCCAGCAGGTTCAGCACCTCCTCGCGCACGTCCTCCAGCTTCACGCCGAGGTTCATCAGCACGCGCGCGGCGACGCCTTCCTGTTCGCGCAACAGGCCGAGGAGCAGATGCTCCGTGCCGACGTAGTTGTGCCCCAGCGACCGGGCCTCCTCGAACGCCAGCTCGATCACCTTCTTCGCCTTCGGCGTGTAAGGCAGCTTGCCCATTGACATCGTGTTCGGGCCGCTCTGAACGTGCTTCTCCACCTCGATGCGCACCTTCTTCAGGTCGATCTCAAGGTTCCGAAGCACGTTCGCCGCAACGCCTGAGCCTTCCTTAATGAGCCCCAGCAGGATGTGCTCGGTGCCGATGTATTCATGATTGAAGCGTTGAGCCTCTTGATTAGCCAAGGCCATGACCTTGCGGGCCCTATCCGTAAAGCGTTCGAACATCCCGATTCCTCCTCGTAGCTGGCGGTATGCCGCATCGGTGTTGACGTAACAGCTTACAAATACATGAGTTACGCTGAGCCAAGTGGTCCGCGACGGCCGCTTGCGTCGATGCCGCGCCTCCCGAAGTCTGGCTTCTCATCCCTATCGTCAAAATGTACCACGTAACTGACGCATTTCAAGGAAAATTGAAGGGTCTGGGCCGGCGACGCAAGTCATTGTGAGTCAAGCTGTTGCGGTCGGGGAGGCTTTTGGGGAATCGTCGTAACCCAGCTCTTCGCGCAGCATCCATCTCCAGGGGCCGTTGGCATCGAGGTTGAGGGCGCTGCGGAAACACATTCTGGCCTCGCGCTGCCGCCCCAAGGCCTTGAGTATCTTGCCCAGATGCACCCAAGCCTCCGTATCCCGCTCATCCAGCCTGAGTATTTCGCGCAGAAGCCGCTCGGCGTCCGTGAACTCATCCCGCAGCCATGCCACCTGCGCCGCGCGGAGCAGGTCATCCTTCGTCGTCTGGAACCCCTTGGAGCGCAATGACTTATGGCGCAGGATGATGTCGATGACGGCGTATATCCAGATCCCCCCTGCAATCGCCGCGCCGATCCAGCCGGTTACGGGCCTCAATGACCAGCTCGCCAGGAACTGCGAGACGAGCAGGGCGTTTGCTCCGGCGGCAAAGAGCACCGCAAGGACCACCCCGCGCAGGTATCGGCGGTAGAAAAGGTGGCCGGTTCCGGGTAATATCATGCTCAAAATAAGCGCGGCGGCAAATCGCATGGGGTCCCCTGAGCTTCGTATGATTCTACGCCCGATTAGCCTCGTGGTCAAGATGCGTCGACAAAAAGCCTTGGGCCGAATGAGCAGGGCGGCTAGAATCAATCAGGGCTTGGCGGCTGGAATTGTTACGGAGCGAGGAGGCAGCGCACATGGGCACACATAGGACCGTTCGCGCCGGATCGGCGCGCATCATGGATGCAAACCTGAACCGGGCCAACGAGGCCGCGCGCGTCGTCGAGGAATTCGCGCGCTTCGTGCTCGATCATCCCGGCCTCGCGAACGCGGCAAAGTCGCTCCGCCATCGCATCCAGACCGCGGCCGCCGCGACAGGGATCAAGCCCCGTTCGCTTCTCTCCGCGCGCGACACCGCTCACGACGTCGGCACCGAACTCACGGGCGCGCACGAGACGAAGCGCGCCGACGTGGCGGAACTCCTCCGCGCCAATTTCCAGCGTCTCGAACAGGCGCTGCGCGTCCTCGAGGAATACGCCAAGCTTCTCGGCAAGTCCGCCGGCGGCGCCGCGGCCCGGTTCGAGGCGGCCCGTTATGACGCCTATACGCTGGAGAAGGATTTCGCCTCTCCTCCCGCGCGGCCGGGGAAGCTGGATGACAAGCCTCTGATGGTGATCGTCGGCACGTTCCACACGAAGGGCGGCACAGCCGCCGACGTTGTCGCGCTTACGCGTTCGGTGCTTGCGGGCGGCTGCCGTCTCATCGAGCTTCGCGAGAAGGATCTGGACGACCGGGCGTATCTCTCCCTCGCCCGCGCGGTGCGCGCCGAGACGCGGAAATGCGGTGCCCTGCTCATCATCAACGACCGCGCCGACATCGCAAAGCTCTCCCAAGCTGACGGCGTCCACCTCGGCCTCGAAGACGTATCTCTCTCCGACGCGCGCAGGATTCTCGGTCCCTCCAAGCTCATCGGCCTCACCGCGCACTCCGTGGACGAGTTGACGCGCGCCGAAGCGCAGGGCGCCGATTACATCGGCCTCGGCACGATGTTCCCCTCCCACGTCAAGCCCGAGTTGTCCCCCCGCAACCCGCGCCAGCTTCTCTCCGCCGCGCGCAAGTGCGCGGTCCCCATCTACACCATCGGCGGCATCGACCGCACGAACCTCGCTGGCCTCTTGAAACTCGGCGCCTCCCGCGCCGCCGTGGGGTGGGCGATCACCTCCGCGAAGGACGTCGCCGCCGAGACGCGGTGGTTTGTGAAGCGGCTGAGCAGGTGACATTCCTTGGGAAAAGAAACCGCCATGGGCAAGTGGACACTGCTTTCGCTGCTCGCCGCCGCGGTGGTCGTGGGCGTCGTCGTCATCGAGACCCGCCCGGCGCCGCTGCCGACAGAGGAGGAGATGAAGGCGAGGATGAAGTCCGCCGTGGAGGCGATGAAGTCGT
>JBBIVY010000113.1:0-9114 GCA_037439485.1 Planctomycetota bacterium
CCCCACATAAATGGGTCATCCCGAAGACTTGGCGAGCCGATAATTGAGTTAATTCTGCGTCTCGACGCGGAATCGGGCGTGCGTTGAGATGTGACGCCTGCGCGATGGCGGGAAAAAGGCCCCGGGAGGCACTTGACTTCCGGCGGGCGGGCTGTTATTTAGGTAGGGGCACGGCATGCCGTGCCCCTACGAAGGAAAAACCAAGGAGTTCGTCATGTCTGTGGTGAAGAAACTCGAGCACAAGGTACATCTGACCGACTACCTGATAATGTTGCGGAAGCGCCTGATGTTGATTGTGACGATCCTGGCGCTGACGTTCACCATCGTGGCGGTCTGGACGTTCCGCCAGGAGCCGCGGTATATGTCCACGGCGGTGCTGCTGATCGACAAGCCGGAGCAGCCGAACCTGGTGATGAACCTGGCGACGCAGCCGTCCGAGGAGTTCATCAACTCGCAGTATCAGATCATCCGCAGCCGGGGCATTGCGCGGAAGCTGATCACGGAGATGCGCATCTACGCGTGGGAAGGGTATGACGAGTCCAAGACGGACGTCGAGGCGACGGTGCAGAGCTGGATCCGGGTGACGCCAGTGCCGAAGACGCACATGGTGGAGGTGAGCATCGTCTGGACGGACCCGCAAACGGCGCAGAAGATGGTGAAGATCGTGACGGACTCGTACAAGGACGTGGTGGACGAGCGCCGCCAGGCGGGCGTGGACCGCGCGATCCGGGTGCTGACGCAGAGGTCCAACGACGTGCAGACCACGATCACGAGCACGACGAACCGCATCCAGCAGTTCGCCCGCGACCGGCAGGTGTTCGTGATTCCGGAAGTCCGCAGCCTGACGCTGCTGCGCGAGCGGTACCTCGAGGACGCTTCCAGCCAGGCGGCCGTCACCTATCTCCAGGCGAAGAGCCGGAAGGACACGCTGGACAAGTCGATCGCCGACGGGTCGTGGAACGAGACGTCGGACTCGGAGGCCCTGCGCGACCTGCGCATGCAGATGTACTCCCTGGAGCGCGCGCAGCGCATGGAGCGCGAGAACGTGACGCGGCGGTACAGCCAGGGCGACTCGAGCAGCCGCTCGCTCCAGGTGGCCGTGGAAGAGGTGACCCGCCAGATCGCCCTTGAGCGCGACCGTCTCAAGCGCGCGGCGCTTACGGTCGCCGCCCAGGATCTGGCGACGGCCGAGACGAACAACGAGGAGCTGGCGTCGAAGGTCAAGGCGAACCAGGAAACGCTGGCGACGATCAGCCAGGACATCCTGAACCTCGACTCCCTCCAGAAGCAGCAGGTCGGGCTGGAAGAGATCAAGAAGATGCTGGACCAGGCCGTGCAGAACGTGAGGACGTCTCTGGAGTACGAGCAGGCGCGCATCCAGGTGGTCAGCGAGGCCGACCTGCCGAAGAGTCGCTATTCGCCGCGCCCGGACGTGAACCTGCCGGTCGCCGCCGCCGTGGGGCTTCTCTTGGGCCTCGGCGCCGCGTTCTTCCTCGAGTACCTGAACACGACCATCCGTCTGCCGCGCGACATCGAGGACGGGCTGGGGCTGCCGGTGCTGGGCTTCGTGCCGGCGATGAGCCCGAAGCTGAAGGACTTCGCGACGCGCGCGCTGATCACGCACCTCGACCCGACGAGCGGCCCGGCCGAGGCCTTCCGCGGCATCCGCACGGAAATCATGCTGAGAAGCGACCTCCGGCAGGTGCGCACGGCGCTCGTCACCTCGACGAGCCCGCAGGAAGGCAAGAGCACCGTCGCCGTCAACTGGGCCGTGGCGCTCGCCCAGGCCGGCAACAAGGTGCTGCTCATCGATGCCGACCTGCGCAAGCCGGCGCTGCACACGGCGTTCAACCTGCCCAACGACGAGGGGCTCTCGACGCTGCTGCGCGAGAAGGACTCGACGAAGGTGCTCATCCGCAAGACGGACATCGAGAACCTGCACGTGCTGCCGGGCGGGCCGGCGCCGGAGAACCCGGCGGAGCTGCTGGGCTCCCGCAAAATGCGGACGCTCCTGGCCGAGGCTGCCGAGCGGTACGACTCCATCATCATCGACGCCTCGCCGGTCCTCGGCGTGGCCGACGCCAACATCCTGGCCACGATGGTCGACTGCGTCGTACTCGTCGTCCAGGCCTCCAAGAACCGTCGGGCGCTTGTGGCCCGGGCCAAGAACCAGCTCTCCTCCGTCAACGCGCGCGTGGCGGGTGCCGTCCTCAACAACGTCCGCGGCGCGCGGGGCGACTACTACTACTATCGCCAGTACTATCGCCCCGTGGCCGAGATGCTCGAACAGGAGGAGAAGCTCTGACGTTTTTCGTCGCGTGCGGGTCCCGTTCCCTTCCGGCGCCGCCGGGAGAGGGCGAGGACCCGCGCGCGCGTTCTCGCGTCCGGCGTCCCGCGAGGGCCGCACCCGGCTGGACGAACCGCCGGTCCCCTACTAAAAGGGTCGAAGGTGATCCGGAACCTCATATGCCTGGTTGTCGTCGTCGCCGCGGCCCTCCTGGCCATTCCGGTCGTTCCGCTCCTCCTTTCGACGGTCAATTCCTCCTGGCTCCTGCCGTTCGGCTGCGGCCTGTTCGGCGTCTTGGCGGGCGTCGTCTTCTGGTGGCTCTGGTGGTGCATCGAGCGGTTCGGCATCCTCCCCGTCGTCAACGTCGCCCTCGAGGCCGTCCTCCTCGGCACCGTCGGCTTCCTCGTCCTCGCCTTCGGCGGTACGCTGCCCTGGACCTGGACCGTCTTCAACCTCCTCACCGCCGCGGCGCTGGCGCTCTGGGGCATCAAGGTCATCGTTCAGAAGCAGGTCTCCTGGGCGAAGACCCCGCTGAACGTCCTGCTGCTCTTGCTGGTAGCCTACTTCCTGTTTCAGCTTCTGCCGCTGCCGTCGTCCGTCCTCGGCGTCTTCCAGTCGAACACCGTGAAGGCGTACCAGTTCGGCCCGCCCAACGTTCCCGCGGTGCGGCTGGCGCACGCCGCCGACGGCGGCATGTTCCCCATCAGCCTCAACCGCGCCGAGACCCGCGCTCATCTTTTCATGTGGATCGGCTACCTGGCCTTCTTCTTCGTCTTCATCAATAACACGTCCAAGCGGCGGCAGGTCGAGTGGATGCTCGGCGTTATCCTCCTGGCCTCGGGCGTGACCGCGGTGGCCGGGTTCGCCACGGGCCGTCAGGACGAGCGGCTGCTCTATCGCCAGTACTCCATGTCCGGCCCGAACGACCGTTCGCCCATCCTCAACGCGGACGTCCCGCGGGAGTACTCGGCCGGCTACGGCTTCGAGCTGCCGACGGTGGAGGGCGACAAGGTCGACTGGTATGTCCCGAAGGTCCACACGGGCGACGCTTTCGGCGGGTTCCCCAGCAGCAACTCGGCGGCCACGGTGCTGGCGATGGGCTTCGTGCTGGCGCTGGGGGGCCTCTTCGCCTACGTCGCCACCCGGCGGTCGGAATGGGGCAAGAGCGGCGGGCTGTTCTTCACCCGCGAGGGCAATATCACGCTGATGCTCGGTTTCCTGGCGGTGCTTTGCGCCGCGGCCCTCGTCATGACCAAGAGCCGCGGGGCGCTCGGCGTGGCCGCGTTCCTCGTGCCGGCGCTCATCGTCTGGGTCGCGTTCAGCCGGAGCCGGATGACGGGGTTCATCACCCTGGGCGTTATCGTGCTGGTCCTCGTGGGGGCGGGCGTCGGCTATATGCAGACGCGCGGCGCCGTGGCGCCTTACGCCGACTCCTTCCTCAATCCGTTCGGCGAGGAAGTGCGGATGGACGCGCGGCAGAGTTCCTGGGACATCATCAGCGACTTCCCGCTTTTCGGCACGGGGCTGGGGACCTACGGCGACGTCTTCCCGGCCTACAAGGTGCGCGGCCCCGACCTGTATTTCGCCCATTGCGACGTCCTGCAGTGGGCGGCCGAGACGGGCCTCGTGGGCGTGATCCTCGCCCTCGGCACCCTCGGCGTCGGCGTCTGGACCGTCATCGCCGGCTATCGCAAGCTCAAGGACCGCTTCTTCAAGCGGCTGCTCATCGCGGTGTCCGTCGCCGCGCTGGCGTTCCTGCTGCACGGGCTGGTCGATTTCCCGATGGAGATCCCGGGCGTCATGATCGTGTTCGTGGCCCTGGCGGCCACGGCCTTCGTCATCTCCCGGGACCAGATCGCGCGATACGAGAAGGAAGATTTCCTCTACTGAGGGCATCATGGAACGCATCAGCCTTCCCCTCCGCACCGTCACCCGGACGCCGTGGATTGCCGCGGTCGTCGGAGGCGCGGTCGTTGTCGCCGCGCTGCTCTGGGCGTTCGACATGCTGCTGGTCGTCCGGACGAACCGGCTCTTCGGCGACTGGCGCACCATCGTTCTCACGCGCGGGGACATCCGGCTTCAGCAGAGCGTGTCGCTCGTCCTGGAGGCCCGGGAGCGCAAGAAGACGCTCTTCAACGAAGACGGCCCCGACGGGCCTCGGTTCAAGGTTCAGCCCGCGGCCGGGCGCGCCGTCGACGGGGACTCATGGGACGGCGCCAAGCGATACCTCTATGCCCGTGGATTCTGGCGCGACGCCAACACCGCGTCCACCGGCGGAATCACCGCGGGCGGCGCCCCGCGTTCCGAGCAGGTCGACAAGGCGATCTTCTACCTCCGCGAGGCCGTCCGTCGCGAGCCTTTGAACTGCGGCTACCGCCAGACGCTGGCCGAGGCGCTCTGGACCGCGAATCCCGCGGCCAACGGCCCCGAGGCGCTTCGTCTGGTCGTCGATGCCCCGCCGCAGAATGCCTGGGGCCAGAAACGCGCCGCCGAGTTGCTGCAGGACCTCCAGGATCCCGAGGCTGCGAAGCGCGGCTACCTCGCCTGCTACCTCCGCTCGCTGGAACTCGTTCCGGTGGAGATCACGTCGGGCATCATGGACATGCGCGCGCAGGAACTGGGCGAGAGCACCGCGGGGGCGCTGGCGGATCGTGTCGTGCGTCTTGACGTCGACGGCCTCACCCACGCCCTGGGCCGCTATAGCACCGGCCTCTGGAGCGGCTCGACCGTCTTCAAGAACCTGCCGCCGGGCGTGCATAACCTGGTGGCGCTGAACCTGCTGGCCTCCAAGGACACGGAGGGCGCCGATCAGGAGTTTCATGCCGTGGTCCAGTCGGCCCAGGACCGATACCTGGCCTCCCCGAGGGCCTCGGCGATCTGGTTCCTTCTCGACGTCATTAATCCGTTCATGAGGCCCGATCCCGCCCGTCGCTACGTGTCGCCGGAGGACCTGGGCCTCGCGGCGTCCGTCCTGCGCGAGCGGCTCGACAAGGGCGACGAGTCCCTCAAGTTCTACGGCGTCGTCACGTCGCGCCACCCCGGCTGGGTTCCCGGACACGTCGGCCTCGCGCGCGCCCTGGCCGCCCTCGCCCAGCAGGAGGAGGACGAGGCCGAGCGCCTCAAGGTGACCGACAAGCCGGCCTCCGACCAGAAGAGGAGCGACGCCCGAGCCCTGCGCGCCAGGGCCGACGAGGAGCTTTCCCTCGCCCTCGCCCTGGACCCGAAATCCTCCGAAGCCCTCGCCGTCCGCGGCATCCTCCACTCCCGCGGCGCCGGCGCCGCAACGCCCTGAGCCCGCCCCGCCGGCGGTCCCTTCGGCGAGGCGGAGGTACGATATGCGCAAGCTGACGGTAGTGATACCGACCTATCGAGGCGAGCCGTGGATCCGGCGGTGCTTGAGCTCCGTGCTCGAAAGCCGCGGCGTATTCCTCCGGGTCGTCGTTTTCGACAACGCCTCCGTGGACGGCACGCGGAAGATCGTCCACGCGGAGTTTCCGCAGGTGGAGATGATCGAGTCCGCGGCCAACGTCGGGTTCGCGCGGGCCAACAACCGCGTGATCCGCCGGGCCATCTCCCGCGGCGACGACTACGTCTTTCTCCTCAACGAGGATACGCGCGTCGAGCCCGGAACCTTCGCCTCGCTCATCGAGGTGGCGGAGACGCAGGACGTGTCGATCCTCAGCCCGCTGCAGTACGACTACGAGGGCCGGGCCTTCGAGAGCGACTTCGACACGCTCATCCGGCAGGAGCGTCTCGGCAAGGACTGGGCTCGCGCCGAGTTCGTCCCCACCTCCCGGATCATCGGGGCGGCCATGCTCCTCAAGCTCCTCACCCTCCGGCGCATCGGCATGTTCGACCCGGCCTATTTCCTCTACGCCGAGGAGGAGGACCTCTGCCGCCGGGCCCTGAGCCACGGGTACAAGGTGGGGATCACGCCTCGGGCGCGCATCTTTCACGGGCACAAGTCCACGGGAAACTTCCTCGCCCTCGAGCGGGTGAGGCGGTTCAACATGATCCGGGGGAAGTACGTCCTGGCCCTCAAGAATCCGAGCCAGTCGCTCTCCCGCGCGTTCCTCGTCTTTCTCGTCCAGGCCGCCCGCGACCTCAAGGCCGTCTTCGAAACCCATTCCGCCGGCGTCGCCTGGGACTTCGTCATGGCGTCCGTGCAGGTCCTCTCCATGCTGGAACGCATCCGTCGGCGCCGGCGGCTCGAACGCGACCTGTCGGCCGAGCTCTGGACCCGCCGCGAGATGGGCTTCGACGAGCCCCGAAAGCTGTCTTCTCCGTTGACGTCGCAGGAGTAGCGCCCGCGCGGGCCCTCTTTGCAGAGAGACAGGAAAGGAACCGCCGTGCGCGTCCTGTGCGTCAGCCCCCTTTTCCCTCCGACCGTCAACGCCGAGGCCGTCTGCGCTGCGAAGTGGGCGCTCGCCCTCATCGCCCGCGGCGTCGACCTCGTCGTGCTGGCCGACCCGCCGCCGAAAGAGGGCTCGCCGCGCGATGCGTCGGTGAGCTGGTCGGCGTTGTCGGCCCGCACCGTCGCCGTCGAGGTCCCCGCGGGCCTTTCCCGATTTTCATCGGGACTCGCGACGCTCTCGCTCGGCTGGCGCTACCGCGTCGGAAGGCTTTACCCGCGGTGGATCGAGCGCGTCGTGGCGAAGGCCAAAGAGCTTCACGCGGCGGCAGCATTCGACCTGGTCGTCTCGCGCTCGCTGCCGGCGCGGGGCCACCTGGCCGGATACTGGGCCGCGCGCGCCCTCGGCCTCCCGTGGGCCGCGATCATCAACGATCCGTGGGATTATCACCTGTTCCCTGCGCGCGTGTCACACGGCTCTTTCGACCGGCGCGCCGTTTCGAACCGGTGGCTCGCGCGCACGCTCCGCGACGCCGACGCCGTTTTCGGCCCGAGCGCGAGGCTCAATGACTATAACCGCCGACTCGCCCGCTCCGACCGGCGTATCGACGTGCTGCCGCACGTCGGATGGTCTCTTTCAAATGTAGCATCCCGATTCCAATCGGGATCTGTGCATATCGCCACAGGCAGGAATGCCTGTGCCACACAAGAAGAAGAGTTCCGTCTCGTCCACGCGGGCGTGCTGGGCCGGGAGCCGCTCACCGGCGGCCGGCCGGCGGCGGGGCTCTTGTCGGCGCTTGCGCGGTTTCTGTCGAGCCGACCCGAGGCACGGGGCGTGACGAAGCTGCGTCTTGTGGGTCCGGAGGATGCCGATGCGAAGGCCCTTGCGGCGAAACTCGGACTCGGTCCCGATTCCATAGGGATCGTGTCGTTCGCCGGGCGCGTGTCGTATGAGGAAAGCCTTCGCGAGATCGCCTCGGCCTCGGCGTGCGTCCTGGTCGAGGCGCGGATGGAGGAGGGGATCTACCTTCCCTCGAAGTTCGCCGATTACGTCGCCGCGGCCAAACCCGTGCTCGCGCTCAGCCCGGCGAAAGGAACCCTCGCCGATTATGCCTCCGGCGAAAAATCCATCGTCCGAGTCGACGTCGACGACGAACCCGCCATCGCGCGCTCGATCACCGACCTCTACGACGCCTGGCGCACCGACCGCCTCGCCTCGCTGAAGCCGTCCGAGAAACTCCAATCCATCTTTTGTCCCGATTCCATCGCGGACGCCTTCTTGGCGTCGACAGAGGAGAGAAAGCATGGGTGATACCAAGACTGTGATGGTTCTGGTGGGCACACGGCCGGAGGTGGTGAAGATGGCGCCGGTGGTGATGGAGTTGCGTCGGCGGGAGGAGTTTCGGTGCCTTTTGGTTTCGACGGGGCAGCATCGCGAGATGCTGGCGCAGGCGCTGGGGGCGTTTGGGCTGACGCCGGATGCGGACCTGGAGGTGATGCGCGCCAATCAGGACCTGGCCGGCCTGACGGCGCGGCTGATCGAAGGGCTGGACGCCGCTTACCTGAAATACAAGCCCGACGTCGTCCTCGCGCAGGGCGACACGACGACGGTGCTGGCGGGGGCGCTTGCGGCGTTCTACCGGAAGATCCCGGTGGGGCACGTGGAGGCGGGGCTGCGGACGCACGACTTCACGGCGCCGTGGCCGGAGGAGATGAACCGTGTGCTGGCGGATCGTCTTTCGCGCTGGTGTTTTGCGCCGACGGAGTTGTCGAAGCGGAACCTGCTGGCGGAGGGGGTGCCGTCGGAGCGGGTGTTCATCACGGGCAACACGGTGATTGATGCGCTGCTCTTTATTCGCGACCGGGTCCGTGGCATCCCGATGCCAATCGGGACCTGTGCAGAATTGGAGGATATTCACAGGCAGGAATGCCTGTGCCACAACAGGAAACTCATCCTGGTGACGGCGCACCGCCGGGAGTCTTTCGGCGAGGGATTCGAGAGGATGTGCCGTGCGATGCGCGCGGTGGTGGAGCGGTATGAAGACGTGGCGATTGTCTATCCGGTGCATCTGAACCCGAACGTGCGGGAGCCGGTGAACCGGCTGCTTTCCGGGCATGAGCGGATTCACCTCGTGGAGCCGCTGGGGTATGAGCCGTTCGTGTGGCTGATGGACAAGGCGTATCTGTGCCTGACGGACTCGGGCGGTGTGCAGGAGGAGGCGCCGAGCCTGGGCAAGCCGGTGCTGGTGATGCGCGACACGACGGAGCGGCCGGAGGGGGTGGACGCGGGGACGGCGCGCCTGGTGGGCACGGATGTGGAGCGGATCGTGTCGGAGTGCGCGAAGTTGATCGAGGACCCGGCGGAGTATGAGCGGCGGTCGAAGACGGCGAATCCTTACGGCGACGGCCGCGCGGCGGCGCGGATAGTCGATGTCCTGGCGGGAGAGAGATGAAACAGCCGAAGCCGAGCAGGAGA
>JBBIVY010000113.1:9214-11748 GCA_037439485.1 Planctomycetota bacterium
CAGGAGAGCAGGAGAGCAGGAGAAGCACGAGGACCGTATTTCCCGTCACCTGATCACCTGCTCGCCTGTTCACCTGTTCATCTTTGGCTTCTTTTGAAAGGTCTTGCGTGGCCGAGACGCCAGTCAACGGGAACGCCGACCGTCACTTCCGGACGGAGCACCTGGAGGCGGGCCTGAAGGGCCGGGCGGTGCGCGGGGCGGCGGTGACGCTGGTCGCGCAGGCGGTGAGCCTGGTCATGTACACGGTGGGGACGGCGGTGCTGGCCCGCCGGCTCGGTCCGGGGCCGTACGGCCTCGTGCTGAAGGTGACGGCCCTGGTGAGCTTCGTCACCACGCTGAGGGACTTCGGCCTGGCGCAGGCGATGGTACAGAGGAAGGAACTGACGCACGAGGAGACGAGCACGCTCTTCTGGGTGAACGCCTCGCTGAGCGTGGCGGCGTGCGCGGTGACGGCGGCTCTGGCGCCGGTGGTGGCGTGGTTTTACGGCGACCCGAAGCTGACGGTGGTGACGCTGGCGATCGCGGGGACGGTCCTCGTCGAGGGCCTGTGCGTGCAGCACTCGGCGATCCTGAGACGGCAGATGCGCTTCCTGGCGCTGGCCGCGACGACGCAGGCGTCGCTGGCCGTGGGGTACGTCGCGGGCATTACGGCAGCGTACCTGAAGATGGGGTACTGGTCGCTTGTCATCATGCAGGCGGCGAACGTCGTCGCCTGCACGGCGGGAATGTGGATCGTGACGGGATGGCGTCCCGGGCGGGCCGTGTTCGGCAAGGGGGTGCGGGAGATGCTCGCGTTCGGGGCGCACCTGGCGGCGTTCAACGTCCCCGGCTTCTTCGGGCGCTGCCTCGACCAGATTCTCATCGGACGGTCCCAGGGGGACCGCTGGCTGGGGCTCTATTCCAAGGCGCAGAACATCCTCACGCTTCCCGTCCGGCAGATCTCCTCGCCCGTGGCCACGGTTGCCGTGCCCACGCTCAGCCGCCTGCAGGCGCAGCCCGAGAGATACCGCAACTACTACCTCTCGGCGCTGTCGCTCATCGCGTTCCTCGTCGTGCCGCTCTCGGCGGCATGCATCGTCTTCTCGGAGGAGACGGTGCGCGTGTTCCTGGGAAAGAGCTGGGCCGACGCGGCGTGGATCTTCCGGCTGATGGGCATCGGCGCGGTGGCGATGCCGCTGACGAGCACGACGGGATGGCTCTTCGTCTCGCGCGGACGGGGCAACGAACTGCTCAAGTACGGCACCATCGGCGTGGTCGTCACGGTGGCGTCGTTCATCATCGGGCTTCCGTGGGGCGCGCGGGGCGTGGCGCTCGCCGCCTCGTGCGCGACGCTGGCGTGGACCCCGTTCGGCACGCACTTCGCCGTGCGCGGCACGGGCATCACCCTCGGCGACGCCTTTGGGGCGCTCGTGCAGCCCCTCCTGGCCGCCGCCGCCGCGTCTGCCGTGGCCCTGGCGCTCAAGTGCCTCGCCGCCGCGGGTGAGTGGAACGTTTTTCTGACGCTCGGCGTCGGGTGCGCGATATTCTCGGGAGTGTACGTGGCGGTCGTGCTCGTGGTCTTCCGCAGGAAGGACTTCTTCCTGTCCGTGTACCAGTCGATTCGGGAGGGCTGATTCCGTGGACCGGCCGTTCGTGTCGTTCATCATCCTGTCGTATAACCGCAAGGACCCGCTGGCCAAGGCCGTCGAGAGCGCGCTTCGACAGCGATACGAGCGGAAGGAAGTGATCGTCGTGGACAACGGCTCTACGGACGGCACGTCGATTTTGCTGGAGGAGGAGTTCCCGGCGGTGAAGGTGGTGTCGCTGTCGAAGAACTTCGGGCCTTCCATCGCGCGCAACCGGGGCATCGAGGCCTCCCGCGGCGACATCATCATCTTCCTCGACGACGACTGCGTCCTCGAAGGCGACAACGCCGTCGATCTGGTCGTCAGCCAGTTTGCCGCGGACCCGGGATGCGGGGCCGTCGGATTCCGCATCCTTGACCCGAACAGCCGCGGGGAATGGCCCTACGGCCTCTACGAGGGAGAGGACACGCCCATGAGCTTCGAGGCGGGGATCTTCCGCAGCGGCGCCGTGGCGCTGCGCCGACGGACGCTCGACGAGGTGGGGTATTTCTGGGAAGAGCTATTCTTCGTGCTCGAAGACACGGAGCTGGCGTTTCGGCTGATCGCGGCGGGCTGGAGGATCATGGGGCGCAACGACATCGTGACCTGGCACCCCGCGCCGAACCCGGACGCCCCGCCGAACCCCCAGCGCGAAATCTATTACAAGCTCCGGAACACGATCTGGATTTCCGCCGCCCGGATGCCGCTGAGGCTCATCCCGCGCTTTCTCATCCCGGTCCTGGCCCGCGGGTTCTACTTCGCCCTGCGCACCGGCCGCATGAACTACTTCGTCCGCGCCATGGTCGCCGGCCTTGCCGGCCTCGGCCCCTGCCTCCGCCGCCGCCGGCCCATCTCGGCCTCCTGGGTCCGTCGCGCCCGCGTCCTTCGCATGGCGCTGTGGTAGCATCCTCGTCTCTTGCAGGGGACCGC
>JBBIVY010000114.1:0-11658 GCA_037439485.1 Planctomycetota bacterium
CCGAGGAGGCTCCCCGGAACGACCGCGAGGGCGAAGGTCATCGTTGCGAAGAGCGCCGTGAGGACGAGCTCCGACACGCGGAATCGGCGGAAGATCCGCGCACTCATGGCCAGGAAGAAGGCAAGCCCCGCGAGCGAGACGAGGAGCGCCGCCGCGGTGACGGCAAGGGCGCGGACGTCCGGCGAACGGACCTCGATGGGGTGTTCGACGCGCGCGACAAGCGTGTCCGTTCCGAGAATGCGGGCCTCGACGACGGTGCGGTATCGCCCCGGAAGGAGCACGTCGGGGCGCGCGTAGACGGGCAGCACGACGGTGGTCTTCGCCCCCGGCGCAAGTTCGGCAGTGGTCGCGTACGTTCCCTCCGGCCCCACAAGATAATCCGGCGCGCGGAAGCCCGCGACCGGCGCGTTGTCGTCCGCGCCCACCACGCGCATCGACACGGCGAGCGGCACGCGTTCGGCGCCTTTATTCTCGAACGCAATCGCCTCGTGCGCGAACGGCGCATAGTAATCGAGATACTCCTCCGAGAAGCCGAGCATCCGTCTCATTCCGCCCAGAGCGCGACTCGGCAGGACGACGGTATCCCTCGGCCGGCGGACGTCAAGGTTCCCGCGCGCGTCGGTGGGCATCAGCACGGACTCGGCGCGAACCTCTTCCGCCATCTTCTCAGTGGAGACGATACGGAGCACCGCCGTTTGGGTAATCGGAATCATGACGTCAGATTCATCGTGGAAGATGTGCTCTTCGCCAGGGTCCGTCAGGTAGAATGGCGGGCTATCCAGGACGGCCCTTACAGTCAGTACTTTGGCACTCGGGTCTGCGATTCTGAGCGTCGGAGAGAATCGCAGGATTTCACCCGGCGCCTCCATCCGGATTTCTCGCTCAAGGATTTCTTCATTCCCGCTGCCGCGCCTATCCCATCCGGACGTGGCACCGACAACGGCCACGGACTTGGGGAGTTGCAGCCTCAAGATCGCATGAAGCGGCGACGGCAGATAGACCGTGATCGCGGCCTTGAACTCCGCGCTCGGAGGAATGAGGCTTAGCGAGGGTTCCCTCTGAGCCGACCACCGGCACGCCGCGTCGGCCTCGCCCCGGTACGGTACTTCGAGAGAGAACCCGACCCGGTTGGGATCGGGTGATGCGAACCCGCCTCCGCCCAGGAACAGGGATTGTCCTTCCCTCGGAAAGACCCAGATGGCACCCATGCGGCCCTGCCGGTGAGGATAGAAGAGCCGACACCGGGACACCGGCCGCTCAGGATAGGTCTCGCAGGCGATCAAGGTGCGATCGTTGACGTCCTTGAGGACTTCGATGCGGTCGAGCCGGATCGGTTTGTCAAAACGCACCACCGCGCCGTCCGGCAGGTACTCGACCGTCACCCCGTCAATGCTGAAACGATCGAAGTCTCCTTGCGCCGCGCTTGCGACGAGCGCAACGAATAGGGTCGCCGGGATGTAGAAGAACGCGCGCGTCATCTTTTCACCGGATAATGTGCAGGCGATACTTCCCCACAACGGTCAACCCGTCGGCAAGGCGCACCGGCGCCTCGACGGCGGCAATGCGGCTGCCGTCGGGGCTGACGGCGAGGGCGACAATCGGGCCCGAGGTGTTATAGCGGAAGAGCATCTTCTCGACGGGCGACCCCGGAAGCGTCGGGTCGAAAACGGTCAGGCCGTAGTCCATCGGGTCGTCGGACGAATAGGACTGCTGCGTCGAGACGGCGACGACGCCCTTGCCCGCGGCGACGCCCTGCGCGGTCGTCGTCAGCTTCCATTGCCAGAGGAGTTTGCCCGTGCCGCCGTCGAAGGCGAAGAGCGTGTTGGAGTTGAAATGGTCCGCGCGAACGCTCTTGCCCTTCGCGGCGGCGCTCTCGACAATCAGCCGGCCGTCGGTGAGGAGAAAAAGCGTGTTGTCCACCCCGCCGGCCCAGTTGGCCCCGGCGTAGATGGGCACGCCGCTCACGTCGATGGGCGTCGCAAGCTCCAGCGAGCGCACGGGAGAGAGTTTCGCGCCGGTCGCAAAGATCTCGGCGCGCCCGTCAACGAACCCGGCCGCAAGGTGTCCCGCGCCGTCCAGGGCGAGGCCGTACCACATCGGCGTCGTCGTGAAGAACGGCGCCAGCGGCTCGAACGCGCGCCGGTCGAGAAGCGCGCCGTCGCTCACGCGCACAAGGCCCACCATCGACTGCGGGACGCCGCCCGAGGGCTCGGGCTTCTCCCACTGATAGGCCGAGAAGGCGAGCGCGTCGCCCGAGACGTCGAACCACGCGATGTTGCGCGGCATCGGCGCGTCGGCCGGGAACCGCCAGCGCACGGCGCCGGTCTTTCCGTCGAGGCGATAGAGCCGCGAGAGGTGCTTCGCGCCGCCCGCGTCGCTCCACGAATGGAACCCGTCAACGATCAGGTCCGCCCCGACCGCTCTCATGCAGTAGGCCTGCGGGTAGGAATAGAGCGCGTAGAAGTCGTCGCCCCGCGCGGGCTTCGACATCCCTAAGTCGTCGGCAAGTCGGAAGCGCCAGAGTTCCCTGCCCGACGCAATGTCGAACGCGCGGACGAAGCCGTCGGGGCTCATTTCGCCGGCGAAGACGCGCCGGTTGTCGGGGCTGACGGCCACGCGCTTGACGACCGCGCCGGGAAGGCGCTTCTCGAACACGCACTTCCCGCCCGAGGTCTCGAACACGCGCACGTACCCGCCGAACGTGCCGAGCGCCAGAAGCGAGCCGTCCTCCGAAAACGCAAGCGCCGCATCGGGCTCCTCCCCGGCGGTGACCGACCCGGCGTGAACGCTTTCGAGCGGCACGCAGGCGACTACCGCGGGCTCCGGCCGCATCGGCGCATAGACGTCGCGGAGCCGGAGGCCGCCCCCCCGCTCCCCGATCGAGTCGATGACGCAGCGCGAGCCGGGTCTCCAATCGAACGGGAAGAAGCATCCTTGCGCGAGGGCCTGGGGATTCGCGAGCATCGCGACGTCGTTGTCGCAGTGGATGGCCGGTTCGCCGGACTTCGCCCACTCCTCCGGCAGCACGACGCCGCCGCGGACGAACTGCACGCGGTCAAGCGGCTGGAGTTCGCCCTTCGCCCCGCAGCCCAGCGCGGCCAGGAGCACGAGAACCGGCATGGCACAACGGAGGGGGCGCATGGGCGGCCTCTGGAATATAGTCGCTGACGGCCATCGGATGAAGGCCCGCCTACCGCACCGGCTTGCAGGTAGCTTGAGACTGTTTCAAAACCCATTGCGCACGCGGGTTTGTAGCTTAGGGCCTTGTGCCCGTGGGTGGCGGGGGTCCTTGTGACCCCCGCAGATAGACCGTTTGACGCCCCACAAGGGCCGGGATACCCACGGGCACGAGGCCCTAGGCTACAAGTCCGGACGCCGAACGAGCCCCGAGGCCTCCGTTCAGCGTTTTTCGGTGATGACGGAGCCGCCGCCCGAGTTGGAATACGGACTGACGGCGAACCCGTACATGGCCCCCATCTCGCTCTTGGCGAACACGGCCCACGGGGTGCCGGGGTTATGATCGATGACGGTCTGGTAGAGCGCCTGGACGGCCTTGCGATCGGCCTGGACCTTGTCGAGATCGCCGCCCGGCTCCGCGCGGAGGACCGGCCGGCGCCAGTAGCCGATAGACCAGCCGATGTCGCCCGGCGGCGGAATGAGCCGCTGCTTGTAGAGGTCCTCCAGGGCCAGCTCGTATTGGATGAGGTTGAACCGCTCCTTGTGAAGCTGCGCCCACATCAGCTCGCGGTTCGCGTTCCACCGCCGCCAGCTCGGCGTGTCGTTGAACGGCGTGTTCATCAGCATGTTGAGCCGCTTGATCGCGTCGCTCAAGAGCGCGATCAGCTCACCGTTGGACTTCATCGTCGCTTCCATCAGCTTCTTGCCGTCGGCGTTATTGGCGAAGTAATAGTTCCATTTCCCCTCCTGCTTCTTGCGGAGCTGGACCCACGCGTCGATGACGCCCATGATGACGCGGCGGGCCGAATTCTTCGCGGTGCGCGCCAGGAGATCGGCGCGCGCGTCGAGCTCGGGCTGATAGCCCTTAAGCATGCGCTCGTAGTCGTAGGCCCTCGCCCCCGGCTCGCGCAGCAGGTAGAAGACGCCGCCCGTCTCGCGGCAGATGCGGCTCGGGCCGAACGGCCCCCACCCCGACCCAACGCGCTCCGTCGCGCGGAAGTGATAATCGTGCGGCAGCATCTCGCCGGTGGACGTGTCGAGCCCGCGGTCCACCCACGCGTAAGGGCTCACCCCGGCCTTCACGGTCGGGTCGTAGACCTGCTCGGCCTCGTAGTTGAACGCCCCCGCCTCGTAGCCGAAGGCCAGGAGCGACGCGTTCTGTTTCACCATCTGCGCGATCACCGGCTCGATGGGGTCCTTCACGATGACGTTGCCCTGGGGCGTCGACTTGAGCGTCGGCGCGTCGTCGTCGCCGCACTCGTCGGTGACCATGATGAGGATGAGGCTGCGGCCCTCCTTCGCGGCGACGGGCCCGAACTTCGAGATCGCCCCCTGGATGGCGGCGACATAGTTCTCCGTGCCCGTGTCGTCGACGGCCACCCGGTCGATGGCGCGACGGATCTCGGAGAGGTCGCTCGTGGGCTTGTCGAGGATGACGTGGAAGTTCTTGCCGTAGCCGCAGACCGCCGTCATGACACGCCTGTTGCCGGCCGCCCCCGAGGCGATGTTCAGGTTCTCGTAAAACTCGTCCACCTTCTCGCGGATGAGCCTCTGGTGCGGCTTCATCGAGAGCGACTCGTCGAAGAGCCACACGGCGAGGCACTTCTCCTTCCAGCGTTTCCAGTCGCTCATGTCGCCCAGCGCGTCGGCCAGGTCGCCCACCCCGACGTGAATGCCCTCGTTCTCGCCCAGGCGTTCGACCTTGACGATGAGGACAGGCACGGCGAGGCGGGCGATCTCCGGCGAGGCAGACTTCGACGCGGAAACCCCGGCGAAAAGATGCTCGACGCGCGGCGGCGCCGACTGCGCGAGGTCGCCGGGCTTGTCGGGCGCCGAGGCCTCGGCCTTGGGCTCCGCGGGCTTATCGGGCGCGGCGGGTGGAGGCGCGGCGGGAGGCGGCGCGCCGATCACCTCGGCCCACTTCGTCGCGGCAAAGTCCGCGCGCAGCTTCTTATACATCTCGTCGGCGCGGGCCTTGTCGCCCAGCTTCTCCCAGCACTTCCCGGCATAGAGCAACGACTTCGCCACCTCGTCCTTCTGGTTGAAGCACACGATCACGACGTGCAGGTAGCCGTCGAGCGCGGCCTTGAACTTGTTCCGCGCCTGCGCCTCGTCCTTCAGTTCCGAGGCCTCCGCGAACCGGCTGTCCCCGAGCGCCAGCCACGCCTTCGCCTTCAGGTCCTCCGACAGCTCCGACTTGAGGAGCCCGTCGAGGAACGTCCCGGCGTCCGCGTACTGCTTGAGCGCGGTGAGCGCCCCCGCCTTGCCCACGAGCGCCGCGGCGTACAGCTCCAACGTCTTGTCCTTCGCCCCGGCGATCACGGCGTCGAACTGCTTGAGCGCCTCGGCCGGCTTGCCGTCGGCCGCGAGGATGTCCGCAAGCCCCGCGGCGGCAAGCAATTTCGCCTCGTCGCGGTAGCCCTCCTTCTGCAGCGTCTCGAACTCGGCCTGCGCCTTGCCGCGGTCGCCGGAGTCGAGGTAGAGCCCGCCCAGCCGGTAGCGCGCGTCGTCCCGCCAGCGGTTGTCCGGGTTCTTGAGCACTTCCTGAAACGCCTCGATCGCCGCCGGCCTCACCGCGGGGGCGCCGTCGGCCTGGTTGGCGAGAGACATCGCGACGTAGTAGGCCGCGTAATCCTTCACCCACTTCCGCGCGCCCTGCGCGTCGATCGCCTCGCGGAAGCTCTCCGCGGCCTTGTCCCACTGCTTGACCTTGTAGACGTTCATCGCGTGAGTGTAGGAGGCCGGGGCGCCGCCATAGTCGATGGACTTCACTTCCTTCTGGTCCAGCGTCTGGTCGGCCTTGCCGTCGCCGTTCGTGTCGATCTCCACCTTCGCCGTCGTCTCGTTCAACACGACGACGTTCGGAAGCGACTTGCCGTCCGTCTTGCGCACGGTGTCCTTCGGCGGGGCTTCCTGCGCTTGCGCGAACGCGCAAACGGCCGCCAACGCCGCGGAACAGAGGATGATGCGTCGCATGGGATCTCCTTTTCTCTTGCCTCTCTTGGCTGTCATCCTGAGCGAAGCGAAGGATCTTCCCGGCATGGGGCAAGATTCTTCGTCCCGATAAATCGGGACTCAGAATGACAGCATAAGACAGAAGCGAAACACAGAAGCAAGAAACAACAGCTACTTCTTCTTCCACTCCTCCGCCTTCGCGGGGTTCGACTTTTCCCAGGCGCCGGCCATGAGTTTCGCGGCGGCGGCGAGCGCCTCGCTCTTCGGGAACTGCTTCTCGATGTCGAGCGCAAGCTTCTCGGCGTCGTCGGGCTTGTCGAGCGCGGCATAAGCGCGGACGCCGGCGAGCAGCACCCTCGGCAACTCGGCGCGGTCCTCCTTGAAACGCGTGCGGAACTCCGTCACGAGCGCCGGCACCTTCTCCGCGCTTTCAGTCTGCGGCGACGCCGGATCGGCCAGCACCTCAGCCAGGCGCGCGAGGGCCTTCACGCTCCGGCCATCCTTCGCATCCACGGCGGCGCGGAGGGCCTTGACGCACTCGGTGAAATATCCCTTCGCCTCGGCCGCCGCGGCGGCGTTGCCGGCAAGCTTCGAATAGGCGGCGAGGTACAGCTCGGCGCCCTTCATCATGCCCTCGGCGTATCGCGCGCTCGCGGGGTCGGACTTCACCCAGATCTCGGCGGCCTTCGCGGTCTCACCGCGCGAGACGAACGTCCCGGCGCACCGCGACTGCGCCTCGAATGCCCGCGGGTCCTTCGGGAACTTGGCGGCGAAGAACCGCATCGCGTCCAGGTTCGCGTCGAAGTCGAACGCGTCCTTCTGGCCGCTCGTGTACGTGTAGGCGTAGAGGTCCGGCACCACCCACGCGAACTCCGCCGACTGCGGCGAATTCGGGTGCCGCCGAGCCAACTCTTCCCAGGCGATTGCGGCCATGTACCATCGCTTCGCGTCGTAGTGGATCTTGCCGATGGTCTTCCACGCGTCCTCGGCGAAGGCGGCATAATCGTCGCCGGTTCCGGCGAGGGTGATGACCTGCTCGTACTTCGTCAGCGCCTGGTCGGCCTTGCCGGCAAGGAGGAGCTTCTTCGCCTCGGCCGCCGCGCCCAGGGGCGAGATGGTATCCTGCGCGCCGGGGAAGATCGCGCCCCAATCCTGCACGAGCTTGTCCGCGCCCTGCACGATCTGGGGCCATGCCGGCGAGATGTCGCGGATCGAGCGCCGGGCCTCGGCCCAGGTCTGCTCCCAGCCCTTCTCCAGCTTGTTCATCTGCGACTCGGCCTGCTTGCCCAGAGCGCGCGCCTTCAGCAGCACGCCTTCCTGCGCGTGCAGCGAGTCCTTGCCCTCGGGGCATTCGTCGACGAACGCGTCCGCGGCCGACGCGGCAACGTCGTACATCTGCCGGTCGCAGGCAGTGACGGCCTTCTGGAAATTGGCCTCGGAGCGGATGCGCGTCGTATCGTCGGATGCCGCCACGCCCAGCGCCATGTCGAAGGCCTTGAGCGCCGCGCGCATCCTCGGCAGCGAGTCCTCGGGCTTCTTGTCGAGCGCCGACATTTCCTTGAGGCAGATCCCCTGCCGCAGGTAGGCCTCGTAGGTCGCGTTCGTCTGCGGGCGCATCTTCGTCAGCTCCTCGAACTGCTTCTGGGCGAGGTCGAGGTGCTTCGCCTTCTCGGGGTTGTCCGCCGGGTAGAGGCGCGCCCAGAGGTAGTGCAGGTGGCCTTCGAGGAGCATCGAGCGCGATTGCCCGGCGTACTGCGTCCAGAAATCGTCCTCGGCGCCCTTCACCTCGCCGATCTTCTTGCGCAGGTCCTTCGCCGACTTGCCCGCGAGGTCCGCAATGTCCTGCGCGGCCGACACGGCCTTCGCGTAGATGCCCTCGGCCTCCTTGAGCAGCGGTTCCTTCTTCTTCGCGTCGGGCTCAGCGGCGAGCTTCATCTCGGCGGACATCCCGCGGCTGGCCTGGAGGTCCACCTGCTGGATTCTGACGTCGAGGAGCATGGGGCTCGAGCCGAACTTCTTCAGAAACTCGTCGAGGAGCGCGGAGGCGTCGCTCACGAGCTTTTCGCGGGCGGCCGGATCGGCCTCGCGCTGGGCGAGCAGGTTGTCGAGGTTCGCGAGCCTCAGCAGGATGAGCGGCTTGTCCTCGTCGGCCACGTCCGTCCGAGCGCGCATCGCGTTCAGCCGCTCGACGGCCAGGTCGTAATAGCCGAGCGCTACGAGCCCGTCAACGTACTTCATCTCCTCCGTCGCAGGCGCCGAGCCGGCGATGAGGAGCAGAAGAAACGCGGCGAGCGTGATCGATTTCACGGCCATCATCCACCCGTAGCTCAAGAGAGCACCAAATTATAGGAACCGCCGGGACGGCAAGTCAAGGCGTTTCCCGAAGACGATTGACGTAAGTCCTTGCCGGAGGCTACAATGAGATAAATCTTGCTCCCTTGCTGAACTCGCGAGAAGCCCCATGCCGGATACCGCCCCGACGAACAACTCCTCCGGCAAACTTCACGGGCCGCTGGGACGCGTCAGGCCGGGCGCCACGGAACGCCTTCCGCGACGACAAGGCCCGGAAGGCCGTCAGGACCCTTGAAAAAGGCCTCCGGAGAAAGGCCCGAAAGCTGTGTCATTTTGCGACGCAGCATCCGAAACAGGCCATTTCAGGGCCTTTTCGGGGGCCCGGCGCATCGGGAACATCGCCCGAAGTGCGGAAAACACGGGAAAATGGCCCTTAAACGCGAATTGGGGCTTGGCAAACCCGGCCGAAACACGATAAGTTAGATGCATCAGTGGCGTGGCGTCCAAGGCCGGATGCGAGTCCGGGAAACCATTTACGAAGGAGAAGAAGCATGGCGAAGGGCAAGGCCGCGACGAAGAGCGAGATCCTGGCTGCGATTGCGAAGGAGACGGAGCTGTCCCGCAAGCAGGTTGCGGGGGTGTTCGGCGCCCTGGCGTGCCAGATCGGCTGCGCGGTGGGCAAGAAGGGCCCCGGCATCTTCACCGTGCCCGGCCTGATGAAGATCGTCGTCGTCAACAAGCCCGCGGTTGCGGCGCACAAGGGCATCAACCCGTTCACGAAGCAGGAGCAGATGTTCGCGGCCAAGCCGGCGCGCCGGGTCATCAAGGTCCGCGCCCTCAAGGCCCTCAAGGACATGGCGAAGTAGTTCGCCCCGAAGTCCTGAGTCCGCCGTTCCCGAAAGCCGTTCCCGATTCCATCGGGAGCGGCTTTCTCGTTTTGTATTGTGGGACAGGCATTCCTGCCTGTCACGTTGGGAACGGACAAGAATGTCTGCCCTACCGCGCGAGCGAATCGCGGTCCCGCGCCAGGTCCAGCCGGTCGAGGGTTCGGTCGATCGCGACGCCGACGAGGCCGCTGAGGACGTAGGTGGTGAAGATCACCGGCAGGATGTATTCCTTGAGCACGACGACGAGGATGAGGAAGAACACGAGCCCCACGAAGAACGGGAACGACCGTTCGCCGCGGGTGAGTTCGCCGATGAGGTGGACGTAGCGGACACGGCTGATCATGAGCGGGCCGACGGTGATGAGGAGCACCGGCAGCACCCAGCGGCCGATCCAGTCGAACGGGCCGCTCTCGGCCATGACCGTGGCCTGCACGATGTTGGCGTGCATGATGACGAAGCTGGCGATCATCCCCGCGCCCGACGGCGAAGGCAGCCCCTGGAACGACCGATGCGACTCCTCGTCGGGCTTGTTGGCCACGTTAAACCGCGCGAGGCGCAGCACCGCGCACACCGCGAAGATCGCACAGGCCACCCAGATCAGCCGCACCGTCCAGCCGTGGTAATACTCCGTCAGCAAGGCCATTGCCACCGCGGCTGGCGCCACGCCGAACGAGATCGCGTCGCAGAGCGAATCGAGTTCGCCGCCGAACTCCGTCACCTGGTTGGACATCCGCGCCACGCGCCCGTCGAGCGCGTCGAAGATCATCGCAATGAGAATCAGCCACGACGCGAACTCCACCGCCGACATCTTCGCCACGATGCGCATCGCCTCGCCGGTAAGGCCCGCAGGCGCCGGGGAGGCGAAGGAATCGACCCAAGGCTGCGCGACGGCGGGCATCGTCGACACCACGATCGCGCCGAACCCGCAAAAGAGGCTCCCCAGGGTGATCAGCGTCGGCAGCACCGGAATTTTCGAGGCCCAGGGCGTCGTCACCGGAGCCCTCCGATCACGGTGCGTCCCCCCGCCACGGCGTCACCGACCTTGACGCGGATATCGACGAGACGGCCGGCGGGCACCAGCACATCCGTGCGCGAGCCGAACTTGATCATGCCGAATCGCTCCCCGCGCGCAAGCGTTGTGCCCGGGCCTACGGCGCATACGATCCGCCGGGCGATGAGCCCCGCCACCTGCTTCACGACGAACTTCATCCCCGGCAGTTCCGAGCTTTCCATCACCACCACGTTCTGCTCGTTCGCCCGCGCGCTCTCGGGGTTCATCGCGTTCATGAACCGCCCCGCCTGGTGCGCCGTGGAGATGACGGTGCCCGCCGCGGGGGCGCGGTTGACGTGAACGTTGAAGACCGACAGGAATATCGACACCCGCTGCGCCTTGCCGCCGAGGAGCGGCTCGTCCACCTCGCTGATGTCGGTAATGCGTCCGTCCGCGGGAGAGACGAGCAGGTTCGCGCCCGCGGGGATTTCGCGTTCGGGGTCGCGGAAGAAGTAGAGGACGAAAAGCGAGAGCGCCACGAAGATCGCGGAGAGCCACCACCAGAAGAAGGCCGACACGACGGCGAGGACGAGGCAGGCGCCTCCGAAGAGGCCGATTTCCCGGCAGCCGTAATGCGTGAGGGGAATTCTCATGGCGTCCCTGACACGAAGCAGCCACGGATGAACAGGAGAGCAGGGGATCAGGGATCAGGTGAAGATCGGAAGAGGGAGATCGGCCCGCTCACCTGCTCACCTGCTCACCTGCTCACCCGCTCACCTGCTCACCTGCTCACCTGCTCTCCTGCTCTCCTGCTCTCCTGCTCTCCTGCTCACCTGGTCCCCTGCTCACGCCGCTGTTGTCAATTCTCGCGGCCGACGAAGTGGTACCCGCAGAAGTGCTCCAAGTAGCGCAGGTCGTTCTCGTCGATGGGGAAATTCCGGCACTGGGTCGGACGCTTCGTATAGACCGAGCAGTGGTTTCCGTCCTTGAGCCCGGGGCACTTGAACATGATGGAGCAGCAGGCGCCGCAGCGGAGGCATTCCCCGCGCCGACGTTCCTTGGCCTCCTCGACGTAGCGGGGCCGGAGCTTGGAGATCGCCAGCCGCCGCAATTTGCCCCAACCCTGCACCGCCTTGACATAGGCGCGGTACCGGTCCAGAGAACTCCTGCGGGGCCTGATCCGTCCCCCAACGCCCAGCCCGTCCATCTCGGCCATGAGAAGCTCTCCATATCGCCCAAGTCGAATGCGCCAAACACCTTAGCGAAGCGCCCTGCCCTTGTCAACCGGATTCCGCAGGAGGCGAGGCATTTGCGTTGTGGTCGGTTTGGGTCGGGAGGGCGAGGCGGGGCGGGGGC